>JAEYQN010000026.1 GCA_023409995.1 Cyanobacteria bacterium OH_CBB_238
AGTTCATACAATACAACAGTTCGAAATTCTATTGTTAAGTACAAGTCAAAAAACTATACCGGTTGTATTCAAGATTTGACGTATGTTGTGAAGAAAGACCCTTCTAATGCAGTTGCCCATTACTATCTTGCCAGTTCTTATATGAGAATTGGTCGAAAAGATGAGGCAATCAAAGAGTTTGACAAGGTTATTTCTCTTGGCACTGTTCCGTCTTTAACATCTTATTCAATTCAGGCCAAAAGCTGTATTGGCGGTACTGGCAGCTGTACTTATGTAAAATTGACACCTGATCAGGTTAAGGGGTTAGAGAAAGATCCTGAAAATTATCTTAAAACTCTAAAAGAAACTCCGACTACCCAGCCTGCAAAAGATGAAGATGTTGAAATTAAGAAATTAATAAATGGTTCTTATCGTTCTAATATTCATCCGGAAGCAAACAAAGTTATTATTGATACTATGCTTAAACAAGAAAAGCATGATTTAAATGCATTACCTTCTAAGTCAGAAGTTCCAACAAATGATGAAATTGCTGAAGCCGTTAAAACCCTTGCAAAAATTGGGATTAATCCATTGGCTATGTCTAACAATTCTCAGGCAATATATCCTCAGATGAATCAGGGTAATGATTATGCTTCGTTAAGTATGCTTATGGGCAATGGACAAAGTAATAATAACAATAATAACTTTATGAGTATGTTGCCGCTTTTGATGCAGCAGGGCAACAATAGAAATCCGCAATTAAATGCTAATATGATTCAGACAATGATGATGTCTCAAATGATGCCTAGTTTAGATTTTGATACAGATAATAATAAGTAGGGGAATAGGTTATAATAATATGAAAATTAATACCACAAGGTTTGGCGAAATAGAGGTTACAGAAGAATTAATTTTTAATTTTGAAAGTCCAATTATCGGCTATGAAGAGTTGAGCAAATATACTCTGATAGATCATAATGAAAATTCTTGCTTCAAATGGTTTCAATCAGCAGAGGCGGGTGAAGTTGCTTTTCCTGTTACGACTACTTCTTATTTCAATATTGAATATGATTTTGAAATTTCGGATTCAGATGCAGAAAAAATTGCTTTAACCTCTGTGGAAAATTTGATAGTGCTTAATATAGCTACTATACCTCATAGTAATCCTAAAAATACAACTATAAATCTTAAAGCTCCGATTATTATTAATGTTGAGAATAAGAAAGGCATGCAAATAGTTTTAAATGATGATAGATATGCAATAAGATATCCTTTGTTTGCAAATCAAGCAGCTCCGAAGAAAGAGGATAGTTAATTTATGCTAATTCTTTCTCGCAAAAAAGGGCAAAAACTTATTATTAATGATAATATCGAAGTTGTTATTATCGACTCTGATAATGGTGTTGTTAAGATAGGTATTAATGCGCCAAAAGAAATTTCTATTTTTCGTGAAGAAGTTTATATTGAATTGAAAAAAACGAATAAAGAAAGTAACAATGCGGAGATTGACACACTAAACCAGCTCGAACAGGGTATGATGTTACAAGGATTTGATAATAAGCTAAAATCTGTCAGTGTAAAAATCGCAAAAAATGAAAAAAAATGAAATACTAAATCTATTATATGTTGCTAAGGATTATTCAAAGTTAAAGAAAATTTGTTTAAAAAACAAGGGTGATGAGTGGTATAAAAGTATTTATGCCAAAGTTCTGTTTAATGAACAAAAATACTCAGATGCTGCAAAAATATTTTATGAGCTGAAAATGTTTTATGAGTCTGGTTACTGTCTTTTGATGTTAGGAGACTTATTTAATGCAAAGAGGCTGTGGGATTCTCTTGATGATTCTAAGCCAATATACTTATGGGGAAAATCAATGCTTGGGTTCATTGAGAAAAAGCCAAATCAGCTTCCAACCTATTTTCAGATAAGAAATTTTTTAGAACAAGACCTGGATGCTTTGCTGAGGGCCAACCTTATATCATTTGCAGAAAATTTAATTAACTCTATAGATATGCTAGCTCAGATTAACTCAGAATCTTACAAGTATATGGCAAGGGTTTTGCTAAATCATAATTACTATGATATTTCTCAAAATTTTTTAGAGCAAAGCAAGGATATTTATTACAAAGACCCCGAGACTCATTTTTTGCTGGCTAAGATATATTTGCAAAAGCATGAGATTGAAAAGGCAAAAATATCATTAAATAATGCAATTAAAGTTAATGATGGTTATTTTCCTGCAAAAAATCTGCTGAATGAATTAAATTAAATATTGGTATAATCTCTATTCTGTTGTATTATGTATGTATTAAGTATCTTATTAGGAGATAAATCAGAATGTTCGAACGTTTTACAGAAAAAGCAATCAAAGTAATTATGCTTGCTCAAGAAGAAGCTAGAAGGCTTGGTCACAACTTTGTTGGTACTGAACAAGTTTTGCTTGGTCTTATTGGCGAAGGTACTGGGGTTGCTGCAAAAACGCTAAAATCTATGGGCGTAAATTTAAAAGACGCAAGAGCTGAAGTTGAAAAAATAATTGGTAGAGGTTCTGGCTTTGTTGCAGTCGAAATTCCATTCACTCCCAGAGCAAAAAGAGTGTTGGAGTTATCTTGGGATGAGGCAAGACAACTTGGGCATAATTATATTGGTACTGAGCACTTATTACTAGGTCTCATTAGAGAGGGTGAAGGTGTTGCCGCGAGAGTTCTTGAAAACTTAGGCGTTGACTTGAACAAGGTTAGAAGTAATGTTGTTAAAATGCTTGGTGAAACTAAGCCAACACAAGCTCAAGCTACAGCTACAGCTTCTGGTGGAAAAACAAAAACGCCAAGTCTTGATGAATTTGGTACAGATTTAACACTTGCTGCTCAAGAGCAGAGACTTGACCCAGTTGTTGGAAGAGAAAAAGAAATTGAACGTGTAATTCAAATATTAGCTAGAAGAACAAAAAATAACCCGGTTCTTATTGGTGAACCTGGTGTAGGTAAGACTGCTGTTGCCGAAGGTTTGGCTATTAGAATTGTTAATTCAGAAGTACCAGATATTTTGGATGGTAAAAAAGTAATTCAGCTTGATATGGGGCTTTTGGTTGCTGGTACAAAATATAGAGGTGAATTTGAAGAACGTCTTAAAAAAATAATGGATGAGATTCGACAAGCAGGCAATGTTATTCTTATTATTGATGAAATGCATACATTAATAGGTGCAGGTGCCGCAGAAGGCGCAATCGATGCTGCTAATATATTAAAGCCTGCATTATCTCGAGGCGAAATTCAAGTTATTGGTGCTACTACACTTGATGAATACAGGAAACATATTGAAAAGGACTCAGCCCTGGAGAGAAGATTTCAGCCAATTATTATTGAGGAACCATCAGTTGAAGATACAATCGAAATAATTAGAGGTTTGAGACCTAAGTATGAAGAACATCATAAATTGAAAATTTCTGATGAAGCTGTTGTTGCAGCTACCGAGCTTTCATACAAGTATATAACCGATCGATTCTTACCAGACAAAGCTATAGACATAATTGATGAAGCAAGTTCGAAAGTTAGAATACAAACAAGTGCGCTTCCTCCAGAAGGAAAAGAACTTGAAAAAGATTTGAAGCTTGTTATTAAACAAAAAGAAGAAGCTATAAGAAATCAAGAATTTGAGCTAGCCTCCAATTTAAGAGATGATGAAGCTGAGTTAAAAGATAAAATTCGAGAATTATCTCAAAAATGGCGTGATGAAAATGATGCTAATAAACCAACGGTGACGGCAGAGCAAGTTGCTCAAATTGTAAGTATAATGACTGGTATTCCCACTACTAAAATTACAGAGGGAGAAAGCGCGAAGCTTCTTAAATTAGAAGATACTTTGCATAATAGGGTTATTGGGCAAGAACAGGCTGTTGTAGCTATTTCAAAAGCTATAAGACGTGCGAGAGTTGGTCTAAAAAGTCCAAATAGACCAATTGGAAGTTTTATATTCTCAGGACCTACCGGTGTTGGTAAGACGGAGCTTGCAAAAGCACTTGCTGAAGCGGTATTTGGCTCTGAAGATAATATGATTCGTGTTGATATGTCAGAATTTATGGAAAAACATTCAACCTCAAAACTTATTGGTTCACCTCCTGGTTATGTAGGATATGATGATGGTGGACATCTTACAGAAGTTATAAGGAAGAAACCTTATTCTGTAATTCTATTTGACGAAATTGAAAAGGCTCATCCTGATGTGTTTAACATTATGTTACAGATATTGGATGATGGAAGATTGACGGATTCTAAAGGTAGACATATTAACTTTAAAAATACTATTATTATTATGACTAGTAACGTTGGTGCAAGCATGATTACTACTGGATCAAAGCTTGGATTTGCTGTTAGTGATGATATTTCTAAAGACAAGTATGAAAAATTAAAAGATACAGTCATGGAAGAAATGAAAAAATCATTCCGTCCAGAGTTCTTAAACAGAATTGATGATATTATTGTATTTGCTCATCTGTCTAAGCCTGAAATCAGACAAATTGTTGATTTGATGTTTAATGACTTGTTTAAACGTCTTGAATCACAAGATCTTAAGATTGAGGTCTCAGAAGAAGTCAAAGATTATTTGGCTGAAGATGGTTATTCAGAAGCATACGGTGCTAGACCTTTAAGAAGATTAATTCAAAAGAAAATAGAAGATGGCTTGGCAGAAGAAATTCTTTCTGGACAATATTTGGCTGGTCAAAAAATTATACTTAAACTCGAAGATAAGAAAATAATCTTTGTAAGCGAGTCAAGTGAACTAGAGAAAGAATCTGTAGAAATAGCAGAGTAGTCACTTTTATAAAATATCTAAATATAGGGTAAGGTCTTACTTTGCCCTATTTTGCTTGACAAAGACAATTGACACCATATATAATCCAATAGTGGATATAATTACTTCGTTTTTTAGCAAAAATTATGATAAAGGTCTAAGTTATGAAAGTTGCGAACTGTTAGAGCACGGACTTCATTTGCATATGACAGGAGTAAAGCATTGTTGTATGAATTTTCATTCA
Source organism: Cyanobacteria bacterium OH_CBB_238 (assembly GCA_023409995.1). Lineage (GTDB taxonomy): Bacteria > Cyanobacteriota > Vampirovibrionia > Gastranaerophilales > Gastranaerophilaceae > JAEYQN01. The sequence continues at coordinate 5,016 of JAEYQN010000026.1, forward strand.
GCTGGTGGAATAAATGAGATTATGTGTTCGGTTGATGACCTTGCTGAAAATTATCAAAAAATATTCAATCTTAAGCGTAAGTACAAGAATCAGCTCAAAAAAGGTCATCCAATTCAAGCCTGCTCAGGTTGTGGTGCATTAAAAACAAAAGTTTGGGACAACAATGATTATTTTAATCATATTATTTTTGAGACTAATTTTAACTGTAATGCTAAATGTATTTATTGCATAAATGAAGAAAAAGCTAAAAAGCTTTATGATTTTAGTCAGTTTTATGTTCTGGATATTTTTACAAAGTTTGTAAATGAAGGAATTCTTGTTGCAGGCGGTCTTATTGAGTTTGGAGGAGGAGAGCCTACTTTAAACACAGAGTTTGAAGGGCTTGTAAATTTGTTTTTGGACAACTCTTTTCCTCTATTGAAAATTCATACTTCAGGAATAAAATACAGCCCAGCTATTGAGCGTTGTTTGTCAGAAGGAAAGGGTGATGTGATTATTTCAGTTGATTCTGGTAGTAGAGAAATTTATGAAAAAATAAAAAGAGTACACTCATTTGATATTGTTTGGGATAATCTTAGGCGATATGCTGCTGCTCAAAAACATAGTTATAGACAGGTTAAGGCTAAATACATATTTTTACCAGGAATAAACACTACAGAAAAGGAAGTTGATAATTTTTTATCTAATGTCGTGGATGTTGGTATAAAGTCAGTTAGGTTTGATATTGAATATAGTTGGTATCAGAGATTTAAAAATAATAAAGAAGCAATGAAAATATTGTTATCCATCTTGTATAGGGCTAAAAATAAGGCTATAAATCTTACGGATATTGAATGTCACTTTAATGCACAAGCGGAGTGTGCATTAAGAGAACAAAGCCTAAACTTATAAACCAATTATATTTATTGTATCAAGTTAGATCCCATTCATCATCTTTATTTTTAGAGGTAGTCCAATCGATAACTTTGTAGTTATGAGAACAGTATTTGCATGTTTCTGTGGGCTTACTGATGTAGGTTTTTATGGACTTGGAAGAGTTGAAATAAATATTTATACCTTTATCTTGAGCTACATGTTTATTGAAATATTTATTATAAATACCTATATAAGCTGTTTTGGGGCAATTAAAAATTCTATTTCCTTTTAATAGTATGACGTTTTTGTATTTTATCACGCATCTTTGGAATGATATTTTTTTGTTGGATGAGCCACTTGGGTTATGAAAGACAACTCTTTTATTTCCATTGTGAGCACCACCGAAAGCTACTTTATTCTTACTTATGATTTCTGCATAATAGCTTATTTCTTTTTGCTTCTCTGAGGGATAATCAGTTATGTCTATTGTGACATTGCAGTCCCTGCAAGTTTGCCAGAAAAGTTCACTCATTGAAGGAAGTAGTATTGCATTTGTACAGACACATATATGTGATTTTGGAAAATGCTTTTTTGTTATTTTTATAAAATCACTTACGTTTGGGTGAAGAAGAGGTTCTCCCCCTAGTAGTCTGATCCGATTGAATCTAAGTTTTTTAGATAGCATTTTCATATTGGTGTTGAATTTTTGAATATTTTCAAATTGGGGGGAGGCAATAGAACTATAATGTGTGCAGGCAATGCAGTTTAGATTGCAGTGATCCGTCAGATGTACTTCTACGTAGTGAAGACATGGTAGCTTTCTTCTGTAAAATGTCTTTTTAAAAAATTTAGCAAATTTCTCCATATTTCTATTATAGCTTTGTGCCTTTACAATTGCAAAAGTCTTTATTAGTTAAGATTTTTTCTTTTTTTGCAATTGCCTCTTTAATTTTTGCACAAAATATGTTAATATAGATTCTATGGGTATCATATTAATAAACTGCATAAATTCTTTTTCATCTGACACATGAAGTGACTGACTTTTTGCTTTGGAATTATTTTCAAAGTTTTGTGTTAGCTTAAAATTTAAAAGGAAAAGGCAGGTTTTTGCATGAGGAAATATGCATTAAGTTTTGCAGTAATATGTTTATTACTTAGCATTGCTGTGATTATTTGTTCACAGTTTAGTTTATTGAAGTCGTTAGCTACAGACAAAATGGCTCAATTTGTTTTAGTGAACTCTATCTTGTTAATTGGCGTGAGTGCATTCTTTGCAGTATTCCATGACAGAATGAAGTTGTATCTTAAAAACTATAGAAGAGAAAAGAAAATTTAAGAGAGGCCTTGCCTCTTTTATTTTCATAGAAAGAACAATTTTAATATAGTTTTCTAATTTGGAGAAAGAGATAATGAATATTGCACCAACTCAACAAATTAATTTTAAAGGGCTTTGGCAAGTAAAAAGAAATAGCACAAATGTAACTGGTGTAACCACAGTTAATGATGTTACATATGTTTATCACCCATTTAAAAATGAAGAATCTTTTGAAAAATTTCAGCAGGCAAAAAAGCTTACGCCTGCTTATTTTGAATATATTGATGATGCAAGTTTGTGGCGTTCTGTCTATATGTCTAAATTGACAATTGGTAATAAGCTTTCGGTCACAGAAAACGAGTTTAATGAAAATAGTGAAGCGATCCTTGATTCTCTTGATGGTAGTTATGTTAATGAAATATCGGAAGTTTCTCCAGATAAACTTTTTGTAAAAGATGAGCTGGAAAGCGAAGAAATTTTGAGAGAATTAGAAGAACTCCATAATTCTGCTAATGACGAATAAATTTTATAAGCTTTTTGCTTGTAAATTGTCTTTTTGTTAACAGAACAAAGTTATCTGCTGAAAACTTCCATTGCCTTATAAGAACTCCTAGTTAGTGGTGAGAAGAAAGTATGGTTAATTCCAATTCTTTTTGCAATTTGGCTCAGTTCTTCATATTCTTCAGGAGCGTAATATTTTTTTACTTCAATATGAGCTTTTGAGGGCTGTATGTATTGACCAATGGTTACGATGTCACAATTTATTTTTTTAAGGTCATAAAATACATTGATAAGTTGTTCTTTTGTTTCTCCGAGCCCTACCATTAAACCAGTTTTTGTTTTGCTGGCAGGTGATTTCTGTTTCGCATAGTTCAAAATTTCTAGGGATCTTTTATAGCTTGCCATTGGGCGCGCTATTTTAAACAGATCAGGTACGGTCTCAAGATTGTGGTTAAATACGTCTGGCGATGCATAAAGCACTTTATTTATAGATTGTTCATTTCCGTTGAAATCTGGAACAAGCACTTCAATCTTTATATGCTTTGATATTTTTCTAATTTCATTTATTGTATTAGCAAAGTGTTCGGCTCCGCCATCTGGTAAATCATCACGTGTCACGGATGTTATTACTACGTATGTTAATTCTAAATCTTTCACAGCCTTAGCTATTTTTGCAGGTTCTTCTTTGTCTAGTTGGGTTGGATTGCCGGCAGAAATGTTACAGTATCTACAATTCCTAGTACAAATTGTACCTAGAATCAAAAAGGTTGCGGTATTCTTTGTGTAGCATTCACTTTTGTTTGGGCATCTTGCAGATTCGCAGACAGTATTTAAGCAAGTATCTTTTAATATCTTTCTTACTTGTTTTGTTTTGTCGGTGTCTATTATTCCTCTTTTAAGGTAGTCAGGTAGTCTTGTCATTTATTGCCTCTTTATTATTAACTTAACTCAAAAAAATGCAAAAAAAAACCCAAGGTTTTAGCTCGGGCACTTTTGATTAAAATAGGGGGGTAAGGGGGGATAAATTTAAAACTCCTGAAACTCCGTATCTTTCGATAATTTATTTTCTAATCTTTATAAAAGCTTGGTTATTAACTGCGATTAATTGCATTGATTTCCAAAAGTCATCTGGTGATATGCTTGATTTTTGGTCAAGATTTACAGTTACTTTTTCTGCATAAAGTTGAGCTAATTTTTTATCTAGATCACTACATGCTTGAGATGACATCTTGTAAACCTTTATCTTGTACTTACATATATATAAAGTATATAAAGTATATGTGATTTCGTAATTTAAAAAATCCGTTACAATTCGTAATCTAATGGATAAATCTTTATACGGATATGCCTTATATTTGCTCAAATGCTTGCTTGTGGTACAATATTATAAAAGATAGAAGAGGGGTAGGAATTTGAGTCAGAAGAATTTGTTTGAAGACGGTAAGATTGTTCCGGTCAGTATCCGAGAAGAAATGAAACGTTCTTATATTGACTATGCAATGTCAGTTATTGTTGGTCGTGCATTACCAGATGTAAGAGATGGCTTAAAGCCTGTTCACAGAAGAATTTTATTTGCAATGAACGAACTGGGCATGACGCCTGATAAACCTTATAAGAAATGTGCAAGAATCGTTGGTGAAGTATTGGGTAAATACCATCCTCACGGTGATAGTGCTGTTTATGAATCTTTAGTAAGAATGGCTCAAGATTTTTCTACAAGATACCAAACTATTGATGGACATGGTAATTTTGGGTCTGTTGATGGAGACTCTGCTGCAGCTATGAGGTATACAGAGGCAAGAATGCGTAAGATTACAACTTCAATGCTTGCTGATATTGATTGTGAGACAGTTGACTTTGTTCCAAACTTTGATGGATCGTTGGATGAGCCTTCTGTTCTTCCTGTTAGGCTTCCAATGCTTCTATTAAATGGGGTTAGTGGTATTGCCGTTGGTATGGCAACCAATATTCCTCCTCACAATTTATGTGAAGTTGTTGATGGAACAATTGCCCTTATTGATAATCCTCAAATTACTATAGAAGAGTTAATGCAACATGTAAAAGGTCCAGATTTTCCAACAGCGGCAAGTATAATAGGTGTCTCTGAAATCAAAAAAGCCTACATGACAGGACGTGGTTCAGTAAAAATGTCTGCGATTTCCACTTTTGAAGAAATTCCCGGTGGAGCTGGGCGTCAAGCAAGAACAGCAATAATAATTACAGAGCTTCCTTATCAAGTAAACAAAGCTGCTTTGATTGAAAAAATTGCAGAATTAGTGCGTGATAAGAGAATCGAAGGCATATCTGACATCAGAGATGAATCTGATAGAGATGGTATGAGAGTTGTAATTGAACTTAAAAGAGATGCCAAGCCAGATGTCGTAAAAAATAATTTGTATAAACATACACAGCTAGCTACTACGTTTGGGGTAAATATGCTTGGGCTGGTTGGTAAGCAGCCAAGGTTAATGAATTTATTGGAAGTATTAAATGAGTTTGTTGAACATAGAGTAGAAATTATCACGCGTAGAACAGTATTCTTCTTAAAGAAGGCAAAAATTAGAGCTCATATATTAGAAGGCTTGTTGATTGCTCTAGGTAGCCTTGATGAAGTAATTGAGTTAATCAAGAAATCAAAAACTACAGAAGAAGCAAGAACGGGGCTTATGTCCAGATTTGGATTGGATGTGGATCAAGCAAATGCAATTCTTGAAATGCAGTTAAGAAGGTTAACTGGCTTAGAACAAGATAAAATTAAAGCAGAATATGATGAACTTAAAAAGAAAATAGCAGAGTATGAATCTATTCTTGCTGATAGACAAAAAGTTTTAAATATTATAAAAGATGAACTTAGAGAAGATAGAGAAAAGTATGGTGACGAGAGAAAAACTCAAATCTTGCCGGAAATGGACGAGATGACAATTGAGGATTTGACTCCAAATGTACAAATGGCTGTATTTATCACCAGACAAGGTTACATAAAGCGTATTTCATTAGATACTTTTGAACGTCAAAATAGGGCAACAAGAGGTAAAGGTGGAATTAAAACCAAAGAAGATGATGACGTAGGACACTTCTTCACCGCAATGATGCATGACAAAGTATTATTCTTCTCAGATAGAGGAACGGTATACAGTCTAAATGTTTACGATTTCCCTGAAGGGTCTAGGCAAGCTAAAGGTTTACCAATAGTTAACTTACTTCCTATTGAACAAGATGAACACATTACGGCAGTTGTTCCTGTTAGTGAATTCAGTCCTAATTCGAACTTGATAATGCTTACAAGATCTGGCTATATCAAGAGAATTGGGCTAGATAATTTTGCAAGCATAAGAAGAAACGGTATTATTGCAATAGGTTTGGAAGAAGGCGATACTCTGAACTGGGTGAATTTAGCACAAGATAACGATGAAATAATAATAGGTACAAGTTGTGGTATGGCAATAAGATTTGCAGTAAGTGACTTAAGACCTTTAGGTAGAAGCGCTCGTGGTGTGAACTCGATGAAACTTAGGACCGGAGATACTATAATAGGTTCTGATGTAGTTCCTCGAGATTATGACGCAGACTTGTTGGTTGTTACTTCTGATGGTTTCGGTAAACGTTCTAAATTGTCAGAATTCAGACCTCAAAATAGGGGCGGAATAGGCTTGATTGCGACTAAGTTTAAGACGACAGCCTCAAGATTAGTAGCTCTTACTATTGTTAATGCTTGTGATGAAATAATGGTTGTAACGTCAAATGGTATTGTCAGCAGAATTAAGGCTGGTGATATTTCTAGACAAGGAAGACCAGCAACTGGTGTTAAGATACAAAACTTAAATGACAATGATACTGTTATGGCTGTTAACAAAATAGTTATTCCTGATGATGAATGTGATATTAAATTCTCGGAAGATTCAGAAACGTCTGTTGATACGAGTAATGATGATTCTTTTTCTCAAACAAAATTAACTGATGTTGAATAAGGATTAGATTAATATTCCAAATATAAAAGCGAGGCTATAAACCTCGCTTTTTAATATGAAAACAATACAATTAACTATATATTATTTTTCTACGCTTTGAACATTTGGTATGAATGTTACAACATTTCCCTGTGCATCAAAGTCTTTCGGGTGCATTGTCATTCTTATTCTATCTGCTTCAATTGTTCTACCCTGTTGCTCTATTTTTGATCTTCCTAAGAATATCACTTCATTAAGCTTATTGGTTGTTTTGTCTGGAAATACTGAAGCTTTAGGGCCTCTTGCCGTATAATCTTGATATCTTATTACTGCATTTCCACTGGCAACTAGTGTATTAGCTTTTTTGTCATACATTTGAAAATTAGAATTTACTTTTAAAGCAGTTCCATCTTCCATATTTACGTCGGAAAACACACTACCAGTGGCAAGTGCTTGTTCTCTTTCGGTATCATAAACTATTTTATGTGCTGTAATTTTGTTATTTTTTTGTTTGACAGAAGCACTTCCCATAATTTGAATTCTCTTAATTTCGTTCTTTTTAGTTAAATCTACGCTAGCTGTATTTGAGAATGATTCGAAATCTTTGTAGAAGACAATAACAGAGCCGTTGGCATTAACAATGTTTGTTTTGTTATTATATTCTTGTTTGTCTGCTGTAATTACAATAACTGGTTTTTGTTTTTCTGTTACTGAAGACTGGGCATTACCTTCTGCGGTTAGTACTTTATCCAGCAGTGACATTTTTATTATATTGGCTTTTATTTCTTGTTTTTTATTTCCCTTGACTTGGTAAGAATATGCATCATCTAAAAAAGTTACGGTCTTTATTTCTTTTGTTTGTGGATCTAAGTCAACTTCTGCTCGTGGGCTTGAAACATTAATGTCATCCATTTTAACTTTTACATCTCCACTGAGAAAAATCTTGTGTTGTTCGTCTTTGAATTCTTGTTTTTCAGATCTTACAGTCAAGTCTGCTGCAAAGCAATATCCTGCTGCTGCAAAAACTACAATCAATATTGCTACTATTTTTTTCATAATAGATTCCCTTTACTATATATCTCAGTTCGAGTTCTTCCCTCTACTCTGAAGTCAGATAAATCACTGCTAAGAACAGCTTTATTTCCATATATGATGGCTTCTTTTGGTTTTTCTAACCTTATTGTTCCACTGGCAACTATATCTTTATTCTTTCCCGCCCACTCTATTCGGCTTGCGCTGAAGTTTGATCCATCTTTATAGACAATTAAAGAATTATTGTAAAGAACAACTTTTTTAATTTCTGAGTTGTAAGTTCCTTGGTTAGATTTATAACTAGCAACTACTTCTCCATTTTGATAAAAATTGCCAATTATGTCTTCTAAAAAAACAATGTTAGTCTTGTTGTCATAGTGGCCTTTTTCTGCAAACATTTCCCAGAGTTTTTTACCATCTTTTGTTTCTGTTACCAATAGGTTTTGTATATCAACTTGTTTTTTTGAAAAATCATCTTGAGATGCTTCTTTTTTGAAATTCCTTGTTATTATTCCAGCAGAAATAAATGCCCATAAACAAGCGATAACAATAATTGAAAATATAACTATATAGCCGATTCTTTTATTTTGCATAATATTCCAATCTCTTTAAATTTTAACATAAAATTACTTTTTCCTATTATTTATGATGATTTTCTATATAAATATTAATTTAGTCTGTTTTTGTGTTTTCGTTTGATACATAATGTTGGAATGAATGGGATTGAACAATATTCTGAAGATATATATAAATGCTCAAAATGTGCGCTATGCCAGTCAGTTTGCCCTGTATATAAAATTTCTAAAAATGAGAGCATTGTGTCTAGGGGTAGATTTGTTGCATTAAAAGGTGTCTTGGATAAAGATATTCCCTTAACTAAATCTTTGGCTTCTAAAATGAATACATGTTTGAATTGTAATGCTTGTAAAAACTTTTGCCCTAGTGATATAGATGCAAAAAATATCTTTGCTTCTGTAAAAAATGAATTTAATAGAAAAAATTTAATGGGTCATTTTTTACATTCTCAAAAGTTTGTGATGTTTTTAATGAGTTTAATTGGTATTGCATCTACTATTTATCGTTTTATAAAAATGTATAAACTTATTGATCTTATCAATCCAATGTTGCATAAACTTGGCATTTTAGGTAAGAGAATTATTCTTGCTAATGAGATTTTGAAACCAAGGATCGTTGATTATGATAAGACGATATGTAAACATAAAACTTTAACAGGAAAGGTTGTTTTTTTTCAGGGATGTTTTAATCGCTTTATAAATTCTTCTTCAAAAAACGCAACAGAATTTTTACTCTCTAAGATGGGTTATGAAATATTAAAAATGAATCAGACATGTTGTAATGTTCATAGCTATTATGGCGGATATTTTTCGGAGTTTAATGCTAGTGCTACTAGCATATTGGAATCTATACCCGAAGATGTCCAATACATAGTCTGTGATTGTGCTAGTTGTGAATCAGTGCTTAAAAGTTATGACAAATTGGTTGATAGTAAAATAAAAATCGCTGATAAAGTAATTAATATTGCAGATTTATTGATTAAAGCTGATTATCAGCTCAATTTAACGAATGATAAGACTTTTACATATCATAAACCTTGTCATTCAGATCAAGCACCATCGGAATTATTTAGTAAATATTTTTCAGAATCATATATAGAAATGCAAAATCCAGATGAGTGTTGCGGCTTATCCGGTGAATTTGCGATTAGGTACCAAAAACTTTCACGTGAAATTTCATTGAATAAAGCTAACTCTATTTGTGACACAAATTCAGAGTATGTGGTTACATCTTGTCCTGCTTGTGTTCTTGGATTGTATCAAGGCTTAATTGAAAAAAAATGTATGAAACAAGTTATGAATATTTCAGAATTCATAGCGTTGAATATAAGTAAGTGATCTATCGTTATTTTTTCTTTAGACTTCTTTGGAAAATTTTGCAACTAGTTCGCTTGTATTTTCTTTTTGTGCAAGTTGCCTGATTTGTGTCATAAAAGACGGAAGGTCATAATTATCAACATTAACTATTTCTTTTAAATGATTAGAAAGGCTATTTATGCTTGACCAGCCACGTTCCATGGTAGACACTTTTTGGATATCTTCTTTTCCTGTAACTATAATGGCAACATCTTTACCCTGTTTGCTTACTTGTGTTAAAATGCCTTCTCCAGCACGATTTTTATATAGATCCGTTGCTTGGGTCATGTAGGTATTTTTAACTGAATTTAATTTTTGCCCAACTGATTTTATTGTTTCTGGTTTACCATATATTCCAAAAACTCCCTTGAAACTTACATTATTTGTGTTCATTTTTTATTATCCTTTTACTTTTATATTCTTTTAAAGTCGATAAATATTTTTTTTGCCATTAATTTTTAAATTAAAGCAAGTTTACTAGTTAATTCGATAATTTAAAAATTGTACTTATGTGTTTAATTATTGAGAGTACTTATCTTTGAGGAATCATGAATTTTAACGATGAAATTGTTATAACTTTTGTTGGAGAAGCTGGTCAGGGAATAGATTCATTATCAAAACTATTTGCTAAGATATTAAAAAATGCAGGCTATAATATTTTTGAAACTAAAGAATATATGTCCAGGATTAAAGGCGGGTCTAATTCTGCAACTATAAGAGTATCTAAACATAAGGTAAAGGCTTATAAAGAAAGTATTGATGTTCTTTTTTGTATATCCAAAGAAGGTTTGTATCACATAAGTAACAGACTAAATGAAAACTCTTTTGTTTTATATGAATATGAAGATCTCGATATTATTAATAATTATTCCAACAAAGAAAGAATTGAATTTTCATCAATGGCAAAGTCTATTGGTGAAAAAATTTATATCAATAGTATTGTACTTGGTATTGGGGCATGTCTGTTTAAGCTTGATTTTGAATTTGTAAAACATTTTATTCAAGATCAATTCAAAGATCAAACTCTTGATAAAAATATTCAAGCTTTTGAGCAAGGCTATTCAATTGGAAATTATATAAAAGAAAAAATAAACATAAATATTAATACCTCAGAGTCACTTAAAGATGAAATTTTGATGAATGCCAGTGATGCCCTTGCTTTGGGATTTGTTGCCGGGGGAATTGATTTTGTTGCCTCATATCCTATGTCACCGTCAACTGGTATTTTTACTTTTATGGCAAAGAATTCTGCTAATTTTAATATTATTGTTGAGCAGGCAGAAGATGAGATTTCAGCAATAAATATGGGGATTGGTGCTTGGTATGCAGGAGGGAGAGCTTTGACTACGACTTCTGGTGGCGGTTTTTCATTAATGTGCGAAGCTGTTAGTTTAGCGGGAATGACCGAGACTCCTATGGTTATTTATTTATCACAGAGACCAGGTCCTGCCACTGGCTTACCAACCAGAACCGAACAAGGTGATTTGAATTTGGCTTTATACTCAGGACATGGAGAGTTTCCTAGAATAATATTTTCTCCGACTAATTTGAATGATTGCTTTGTTTTAGGTAAACAGGCTTGTACACTTGCTGATAAATATCAGGTTCCGGTATTTGTACTGCTCGATCAATATTCTGTTGATTCTTCATATAATATTACGCCTTTTGGCTTAGATGATATTGTTACTAATGATTATATTGTTGAAACTCAACCGGATTATTTGAGATATAAGCTAAAGGATGATGGAATAAGTCCAAGAGGCATTCCTGCTTATGGAAATGGGCTTGTTATTGTTGATAGTGATGAACATGATGAAAAAGGTCATATAACTGAGTCATCAGAAGTCCGAGAAAAAATGGTGATTAAGCGAATGAGAAAACTTGAGCAACTTAAGAATGATTTTTTTCGACCTGATTTCTTAGGTAGTAAGGATGCTAAAAATATAGTGATATGTTGGGGCTCAACGTCAGAACTTATAAAAGAGGCTATTTGTACTATCAATAATGATGAACTTGCAATGATTTCATTTAAACAGGTTTATCCTTTAAATAATGAGGTAAAAAACTACTTTGAAAATGCATTGAACGTAATTTGCATTGAAAATAATTATAGTGGTCAATTTGCGAATCTATTGACATTAGAATTCGGAGTGAATATACATCATAGAATCCTAAAATATAATGGATCTTCGTTTTCAGTTGAAGAATTAGTTAAAAAAATCTCTGAGGTATTGAAATGACATCTAATGATATAGCTTGGTGCCCAGGTTGTGGAAACTTTGGTATTTTAAATGCTATAAAATCAGTTATAGCAGAATTAAATATAGATATTAGAAAATTAGTTTTGTGCTCTGGCATAGGTCAAGCTGCAAAACTACCACACTACCTAGATTGTAATGTTTTTAACGGACTTCATGGTCGCGCGTTGCCTGTTGCAACTGCAGTTAAGGCTGTGAATAAAAATCTAAATGTTATAGCAATAAGTGGCGATGGTGATATGTATGGTGAAGGTGGAAATCACTTTTTGCATGCTATACGAAGGAATCCAAGCATAGTAAATTTAGTTAATAATAATATGGTCTATGGGTTAACAAAAGGTCAGGCTTCTCCCACCAGTCCAAGGTTTTTGAAAACTACAATCCAAACTAACGGAGTTGAGGCAGAGCCTTTTAATCCCATTGCTGTTGCTATAGCTCAAGATGCATCATTTGTTGCCAGAGCTTTTTGTGGCGACTTTGAGCAAACTAAAGACATTATTAAGCAAGCTATATTGCATCAAGGTTATGCTTTAGTTGATATCTTTCAGCCATGCGTAACGTTTAATAAAACAAATACATACCAATGGTTTAAAGAGAATACTTATTACCTGGATGAAACTCATAATTTATATGATAAAGTGGCTGCATTTCAAAAGTCTGTGGAATCAGAAAAATTACCGTTGGGGATTTTTTATAAAAATGATGCTAAAACTACATTTGAAGAGACAGTAACGAACAAAAATATAACAAATATATCAGCCCTGGATAGAAGAAAAAATAGAAATGAATCCCTAAAAAGTTTAATTAGAGAGTATTTTTAAAAATCGAAAAATTTAATAAGAATTATTTAGGTAAAAAGCTGAATAAAAATATTATTTGTTAATGTTACCTTCTTTTTGTAGGTAATTTACAGCTAAAGTAAATTGTTAGAAAAGGAGACTAAAAATGAAAGATAATTGTTATTCAGGGCATCATCACCATGAAGAGATAGATGGCTCTTGTGGGTGTGGAATAAAAAGTTATTTTAAACACCACGAGCACGAACATGGTTGTGGTTGTTTTGATAAATTTTTTGCAATTGCGGATGAAGCTTGGAAAGAAGTTTTGAAAGACAAAATTAAATCTAAGATATTGGAACATAAAGAAAAACATATGGATGAATTAGCATCACTTATTGCAAAAGCAAATGCCGCAAAATGGAAAAATAAAATATCAGCAAAAGTTAAACAAAATGAATTCAAGGATGAATTGAAGCAATTCTTTTCTTCTTGCGAATAGTTCAATTAGTTCTTTGTGAATAGAGAGGTCTGGAATAAAAGTAGACCTCTCTCTTTTTTATAATTTGGATTTTTGTCCTATATATGATATATATTGATAATATTGTGTATAGTGGTGTCAATTTGTACGATAAGAAAAAAGATAGATGTCCGATAGAAACTATTAGTAAAATCAAAGGAATTTTGAGTTCAATTGATTTGAATCTTCGCGAAGAATGGCTTCAGCATAAAAGAAGTTCTAAAAATGCTCCATTCTCAATAAGGATAAATATTCCCGGGTGTAAAAAATTGGGAACTAATGGCAAAGGTACGACGCAAGAATATGCTTTAGCCAGTGCCTATGCGGAATTTATGGAACGAATTCAAAATGAACTTGTTTTGTCTTTTTTAAATGATGACTTTGAAGTTGCTCCTGATGAAAAACAAGTTTCTGTGAATTATATTCTTAATAACAAGAATTCTTTTATTGACTTGCTTATTGAAACCTATGCTAACTCAGAAGTCTCGGGTGAAAAGATAATAAGTCGTTTAAATGATTTAAGTATTAAGCGATTTCCTTTTTTATATGAATCTAATAAGAAAGAAGAAACTATTGCGGTGGTACCATTTTATGATGTTCGTAATAATAAGGTAACATATCTGCCTTCTTCTCTAATAATGTTGTCTCAAACTTCTAATGGAATGTCCGCAGGGAATACTCCTGAAGAAGCTCTTGTTCAAGGATTATCTGAAGTTGTAGAACGTTTTGCTCTTATTAAAATAATATATGATCATTTGGTTCTTCCTGAGGTGCCAAAGTCACTATACTTAGATTATTCAGAACTTAAAAAAATTATTAATTATATAGAATCATTTGGGATTAAAGTAACAATTAAAGATGCTTCACTGGGCTTGAATATGCCTGTAATATGTGCTGTTTTTGAACATAAAAAACGCAAAAGTTACATGATAACCTTAGGTGCTCACCCAAGCTTGCCTATAGCAATAGAAAGGTCTTTAACCGAATTCTTGCAAGGTTTTGACGTTAGTGATCCAAGTAACCTTGATGAATTTCATTCGTATGATGAGTATAACGAATTAAAAAAGGATGATTTCTACATAATGAGAGATGCAGCAGTTTGTGCTAGGTTAACTATTCTAAAACCCGAGTTTTTTGAGGATAGTCCAAGTTATGCTTTTGATTATTTAATGTGGAAAAATTATGAAAAAGTTGATAATAAAAAAATGATGAATATGCTTATAGAACTTTGTTTAGAAATTGGGCAAGATCTTTTTATAAGGGATGTTTCATTTATGGGATTTCCTTCTTTTCAAATAGTTAGTCCTAAAATGACAATATTGTCACAGTATAATGAAGAACATTTGAATGAGTCTATCAATTTTTTTGAGTGTAAGGGTTCTTTGTCTATTAAATCAGGAAAATTCCCTGAATATGGTAAGTTTATGGATGCACTTTTATATAACTTGAACTTAAAATCAAATACTTCTTTAATTCCAACAATTGAGGATGAATTTGCTCTGTACTTTTTAGGAATATATAGTAATGATTACAAGTTAGCTGAGACTTTTATTAATAGACTAAACCTGAATAAGGCAAAAACTAAAGAAGAAAAAATGTTTATAATTGCTTGTAAAGAATATCTTTACTCTTTAAAAAAGGGCTTCCCTGAGGAAAAGGCACTTCATTATCTTAAAAATAATAAAAAATTGAAACTATCAAAATTTTACTTAGAGATATTTGAATTTTTAGATCCAAAAGAGTCACTATTGAAACTATTGGCTATTAATATTTCAACAATAAAAAATAGTAAAAGATCTGTTGTTCAGGAAGAGCAGTTTGACCATTCGTTTGTTGAAGAAGTCCAAAAGAAACTCCAAAAAATATATAAGTCTAATATTATTGATCAAAGCATCATTGGTTCATATATAGCTTGATTTTACTATATTTCAATTAAAAATTTGCTATATGAATTATGGAGTACTGGTCTTTTCAGCTCTGAAATTTTATGTTAAAATTTGTACTTATAATAAAAGAGGCTAGTCGTTTTTATGTTTAATATCTTGGGGAAGAGTAAGTTTAACTTATATAGGTATGTTGTAAATTTTAAAAAAGATTTTTTTGCATCATTAACTGTATTTTTGGTTGCATTACCTTTATGTATAGGCATCTCGGTTGCATCAGGCTTGCCTCCAGAGGCTGGGATTTTGTCGGGTATAATTGGCGGAATTGTCGTTGGTCTTTTTTCCGGTTCACCTCTTCAAGTAAGTGGTCCGGCTGCAGGATTGATAATAATAGTTAATGACATAATTACCATGCAGGGGATAAAAGAACTTGGAATAATTATTTTATTAGCCGGTATTATTCAAATATGTTTTGGGCTCTTAAAGTTAGGACATTGGTTTAGAGCAATCTCTCCTGCTATTATTCAAGGAATGCTTTCAGGGATAGGTTTTTCCATATTGATGAGTCAATTATATATTATGTTGGATGCAAATCCAGAAAAGACATTTATTGCAAATGTCATGCATTTCCCTTCTATTATAAATAATGGGATATTTAATATTGATAATACAACTCATCATATAGCTGCTCTGATTGGAATTATAACAATTTCAATCATTGTTGCGTGGAAATATTTGCCAAAAAAAATGAAATTTTTGCCCTCAACCTTAGCTGCAGTAATTGGTGTTTCAATACTCGCCTTTGGTATGCATTTGCCTATTAAATACATTCAGGTTTCGAATAACATTTTTCAAAGCATAACTTTTTTGCCGTTTACAGAGTTGCACAACTTATTAAATAAAGACTTTTTGATTGATGCATTAAGTATTGCTTTTATTGCAAGCGCAGAAACATTATTAACATCGACAGCTGTTGATAAAATGAACAATTTATATAAGACAGATTATAATAAAGAGATTTTTGCACAAGGAATCGGGAATTCTATTGCAGGCGTGATCGGAGCTATTCCTATAACTGGTGTTATTGTGAGAAGTGCTGCCAACATTCAGGCAGGAGCCAGAACACGTTTATCTGCGATATTTCATGGTCTTTGGATTTTATTATTCATAACTGCAATACCCTTTATTTTTAAGTATATTCCAGCAGCTTGCTTGGCTGCGATTCTTGTATACACGGGATACAAACTTATAAATCTAGAAATGGCAAAGAACATATTCAGGATTAGTAAGGGTGAATTTGTTATATATTTAATTACAATAACTGCTATTCTCATGACAAGTTTGCTTGAAGGTATATTATTGGGATTGCTTGCCGGTATTATAAAGTGTTTATACAAGTTGACCCAATTTGATATTCATATTGAAAGAGATGAAGAAAACAAGAAAATTGATATTTCGGTCTTAGGTAATTTAACCTTCCTAAGGTTACCTCAATTCGCAGAAGTAATTGAAAATATTGAGTCAGGTTATGATATTACTATTCATTTCAAAAATACAAATATTGTTGACCATTCAATAATAGATTTATTGGAAGGTTGGGCCCAAAGATATTCTAAATCTAGCGGTAATGTCAAAATTGACTGGGATTTTGTCAAAATGGTTTACCCGAACTTTGGGTGGAATCAAATGGATATAAATAAAATATCTACTAATGAAAATTAATTTTAAATCTAATTCTTTAAGTAAAATGTTTGTGACAAAATAGCTCATAGGTTAGCATTTGTGCATCATTTATGTTACCATACTTTTGTATTGGTTTTGCACGAGTGACTTTCAATAGAGTTACACTTAATCCATGGAGAGTGGTATTAATGAAAAAGAAATTTTTAGTTTTTTTATCGATAGTGTCTTTGTTGTTTGAAGCTTCTGTTTTTTCAAGTGGTGTTTCAGCTGAAGTTGCTGATAAAAAGGTCTCCTCTCCTATTAATAGTCAAAGTGCAAAATTACTGCAGGGAAAAACATCTGTTAGTGTATCTGATTATAACAAAATATCTCTGAATGATGCGATCGATTATGCGTTAAAGCATAACTTGGATTTAAGCGGTAATAGATTAAACATTGATATTGCTAAGAATGATATAAAAGTGGCTAACAGGTTGCAAAATCCGGATTTTCAAAGTTTCTTTAATATTGGTAAAGTTTGGAGAGAAGAGCCAAATAATTTTGGCTTGGTTTTACCTGTTGAAATAGGTAAAAGGGGCGTTCGAAAAAAACTGGCCAAGTCCAATTTGGAATTGGTAAAAGGGAATGTGGAACTGGCTGAACTTCAACTAAAACTGGACGTAAGAGAAACTTATGTCGACTTAGTTGCATCAAAATCAATTTTAAAAATTTTGGATGAGCAAAAAAAATTATTTAGTGATTTATACGATATTGCTCAGAAAAAATACCAAGCTGGTGCTGTTCCTGAAACGGATGTCATACAGGCTAAAATTACTTTGAACCAACTATTAATTCAATATAACTCTGCTAATACTGATGTTTATATAGCAAGAAATAGGTTCAATTCTTTATTGAACGCAAAGGATTTTGATTCAAAAGAAGATTATTTACCTTCCTATAAAGATAGTATTAAAATGCTTACACCAAGCCCAAGGTGCAAGTTGCCCGACTTTAATTCAATTGTAGAAATAGCGCTTCAAAAAAGAATTGATTTACAAAACTCTTTAAAAGAAATAGACGTAGCTCAGAAAAATTTAAAGGTTGTAATTAGGCAAAGAATACCAGATATTGAATTAGGTGCAGGACGTCAGTTTATGACACGTAACTCTACAGAAGATTGGAAATCAGAAACAGGCGGATATATTGCCGGTAATATTACAAATATTCCACTTTTTTATCAATACACACCTGAGATAAAAAATGCCAAAATTGCTGTTGATCAGAAACAATTGGCTTATGATAGTTTGAGAGTAAAGGTAGTTAATGATGTTAATTCCTCATATGATAGATTTATAACAGCTAAGGATAATTTGAATTACTATACAGATAACATGATGACAGAGTCAGAGCAATTTTTGAAAATGTCAAAACGCAGTTATGAAGTAGGAAAAACAAATATAACAAATTTGATATATATAGAACAATCTTATAAGTCAATAGTTACTGGCTACGTTACCGCCTTAGCTGAGTATAATGATGCTTGGGTAGATTTTTTGAGAGAAGTCAACGATGAGGATTTTAACTTAGGTGGACAAGATATTTAAAAAAATAATTAAGCTATTTATTGTTAATAAATACTTAGCTCTTTCTATAACTGCAGTCATGCTTTTAGTCGGTTTGTACTGTCTGAAGCATCTTGATACTGAAGCTTATCCTGATTTTACAGATCCTATGGTTCAAGTCATAACTCAAATGCCTGGGAAAAGTGCAGAGGATGTTGAAAGATTGGCCACTATTCCTTTGGAAAAAAGTTTAAATGGCTTGCCTTACGAGAAAAAACTTTATTCAACATCTATTTTTGGGTTGTCTGTTATAAAGGTAGTTTTTGACGATGATAAAGAAGTTACTTCCCCTTTTATAAGGCAACAGGTTCTTGAACGTCTGTATGATGCTGACTTACCAAATGATGTAAAGCCTTCACTTGGTCCTGATTCTTCTGTAATCAGCGAAATATTTAGATACTCATTAGAGTCGGATTTCTACAGTCCTATGACATTAAAGTCAATACAAGATTGGCAGTTGGAAAAATTGTTTAAACAAGTGCCTGGAGTAATTGATGTAAGTAGCTTTGGCGGACCTGTTAAAACATACAAAGTTATATTAAATCAAGAGAAGATCCGTTTCTATAATTTAGATGTCAGGGAAATTTTTGATGCAATTAATTCTTCAAATTCTACCGGAGGTGGAAATTATGTGGGGATTAATGATCAGGCATTTATCATAAGAGGCTTGGGGCTTTATACAGATGAAAATAGTATTGAAAATACTGTTATTGATTCATTTAATGGTGTCCCAGTAAGGGTAAAAGATGTAGGAACTGTGAAAATAGAACCTGCAATGCGTTTGGGACAAGTTGGTAAAAATAGTGATGATGATACTATTGAAGGTATAGTTCTGATGAGAAAGGGTGAAAATCCTACTAGAACCATTGATAATCTAAAAGCTCAATTGCCTAAAATTCAAGCGGCCTTACCAAAAGGTGTAAATATTAAGCCTATATATGAACGCGAAAGCTTAATTCATAATACTATGCACACAATTGGGCATAATGTTGTGCTGGGCATAACTTTTGTTATTATAATTCTATATGCATTTACACTGAACCTTCAGGTTACTTTGATCGCGTCGCTGGTTATACCGCTTGCGTTGTCGTTTGCCTTTTTAATGTTTAAGTTATTTGCAATTCCTGCAAATTTATTAAGTATGGGGGCTGTAGACTTTGGTATCTTGGTAGATGGTGCTGTTATTCTTATGGAAAATATCTTCAGGTGTTTAAGTGAACATAAGGGTAAAATGACTCCTCAAAAAAAGAATGCTCTTATTTACAGGGCGACAAGAGAAGTTGGCTGGGTTATTGTTTTTGCAACTCTAATTATACTATTCTGTTTCTTGCCAATTTTTGCGTTTGATGGTGTTGCTGGTAAACTTTTCCATCCACTTGCATTTACAATGGGCTTTGCTCTTATTGGTGCTGTATTGGCCTCGGTTTTTGTTCTTACTGGATTAGCAGCATTATTTTTGCCAAACACAAACATTGAAGAAAAAGAAAATCCGTTTTTAAACAAAATTGTCTCTTGGTATGAAAACAATTTACTAAAAGTGTTCAGAAACTCAAAGAGGGTTATAGTTACGACTCTTTCATGCTTCTTTGTTTCTCTTATTCTGTTTCTAAATATGGGATCAGAATTTTTGCCTAATTTAGATGAGGGTAATATTTGGTTAAGAATTACGGTATTGCCTAGAAGTACTACAATTGAACATTCAGTTGATATTGCAAGGCAAGTAAGAGAAGTTGTAATGAAGTATCCTGAAGTGAAAAGTATTACATCTCAAATTGGTTCATCGGATGATGGAATGGATGCCAACTTGCTAAGTAATATTGAGAATTTGATAGATTTGAAACTTGCTAATGAGTGGAGACCCCAGTGGCATAAAAATAAAGAAAAACTGGTCGAAGATATGTCAAAACAATTGGATCAAATTCCAGGAATAACAACATATTTTACCCAATATATACAGGACAATGTTGAAGAGGCTGTATCGGGATCAAAAGGGCAAGTAGTCCTAAAAATATACGGACAAGACTTATATGAGCTTCAAAAACTGCAAGATCAATCTATGGGACTTTTAGATAATGTAAAAGGCATCGTGGATTTGACTTGTGATCAAATAATTGGACAGCCCCAATACCAAATACAAATTGATAAGGTAAAAGCAGGTAGGTATGGGTTAAGAAGTGATGATGTTCAAAAAGTTATAGAAATTGCTATTGGGGGTAAGAATGCTACTCAAGTTATAGAGGATGAGAAAAGATTTAATGTCTTTGTTAGACTTGAAGCAAGTGATAGAAGCTCTTATCGAAAGATAGAAAATATAATTGTTAAAACTCCTGAAGGAATCTCTGTGCCTTTAGCTAATGTTACAGACGTGCTTCCAACAACTGGTGCTATGGTTATTTCAAGAAGCGAAAATTCAAGAGCTGCCGTAGTTAGGTTTAATATAAGGGGGCGAGATCTTGGGTCTACGGTTAAAGATGCCCAAAAGATATTGCAGGAAAAATTAGAGTTACCAGATGGCTACAATATTAAGTGGGCAGGACAGTCTGAAAGTCAAAAGAGTGCAAATATAAGATTAGCTATAATTTTACCTATAACTCTTTTAATTATAGCCGGTATATTATTTATTGAATACAGAAAAATAAAATATGTCCTCGTCGCAATGTCTTCAATTATTGTTACTTTGATTGGATGTATTTTGGCCTTATTCGTGACTAAAACATACTTCTCTATTTCAGCTGGAGTGGGAATTATTGCTGCTATTGGTGTTTGTATTCAAAATGGTGTTGTAATTTTATCGTCTCTCATTCATTATTCAAAAATTACCCCTAAGAATCCAATTCAAGGTATTATAACCGGGGCAAAAAAGAAATTAAGGCCTGTGTTGACGGCTTCAAGTGTTGCTGTATTTGGCTTAATGCCGGCTGCTTTGTCTAATGGAATAGGAGCTCAAAGTCAAAAACCATTCGCCATTGCAATAATTGGCGGATTATCTGTCGGTACTATATTTGTAATTTTCCTTGTTCCCTTATTGTTTATGTTAATTTCTGAAAAAAAACAATCGAGAGGAACAGTGCGTGTGCATAAAATTAGTAAGGAGTTAGTTAATGATATATAAAATTAGTAGAAGAATATTTTCCGTTGTTTTATTGTTTGCCTTTGTTATCACGGCGTCGGGCTGTGGTGCTAAAAAAACTTTAGAATCTGATTCTTTGCATAAAATATTGTCGTTAACAACAGAGCAAGAAAAAAATGCAGATATTAAGACTGAAAAACTAGAAAATAGGGCGATTCAGCTAAGTATCAATATACCTGCACAATTTAAGGCTGTAACCAAATTTTTAGATAGATCATATGCTCCTATTTCAGGCAAAATTGTTCAAATATATGTTGAACCTGGAGATATTGTTAAAAAAGGTCAGATATTGGCGGAAATAAAATCTGATGAAATCGGACAAATCCAGCTTGCATTTCTAGATGAATATATAAGCGTGGATTCTTCTATAAGACAAAATGCAGTTGAATATAACTTGGCAAAACAAAATTTCGAAAGGGAAAATACTCTTTATAAGGAAGGAATTTCTTCTCGTGCCGAGTATGAAGTTGCGAAAGCACAAATGCAAAAAGAGAAGGCAGAATTGGATTCTTTATTAATTCAAAAAAATGCTATTATAAAAGTTTATTCTCAACGGGTAGCTTTATATGGTGGTAATGCGGATAGTATTCGTAAAGCTGCAAATACAAAAAACATTTATCCATTTGTTTCTATAAGATCAACAAAAAATGGGATTGTTTTAGATAGAAAATGTAATCCCGGTGAAGTTATTGAGCAAAATAAAGAATTATTCAATGTTGCAGATTTATCTACGATTTGGTTAGTTGGATATGCTTTTGAAAAAGATGCACCTTTGTTAAAAACAGGGCAAAATGTAATTGGTATTTTAGAAGAAGATTCATCAAAAACGGTAAAAGGTAATTTGTCATATGTGTCCTCAGTTTTGGATGATGAAAGAAAAACTCTTGAGGTAAGAGCTGATATAGATAATAAAAATTTTAGTTTGAAACCTAACATGTATGCAGAAATGATTGTTTCTACCGGAGAAATTGATTCATTAGCAGTTCCAAACAGTGCTTTGCAGAAGTATGGTGATTATAATTTTGTTTATGTAAAAATAGCTCCAAATAAATATGAAGAGAGAAAAGTACAAATTGGTCAAAAGAATGATAAATATTCTCAAGTATTATCGGGTTTAAATAAAAATGAAGTTGTTGTTTCAAATGGTGGTTTCTCCTTATTGGGGGAAAGTATTAAAATGAGAGAGCAGTAATAAGGTTAAATAAATTGAGAGACCTAGATTTATGATTCAAGAAATTAGCCCCCATTTATATAATGTTGAATTTTGTGAAAAACAACCATTAGATAGTGATATACTTTTAATTTTTAGACGGCAAAGTATTCTGATGGACATGTCTTCATCTGAACCTCGACATACTACGGTTGGTGAAATTAGAAAAATTTGTGAAGATTTTGAGAATGATATAATACACCTATTCACTATTGATAACACTTCTGTATTTTGCTCGTTTCAATCTTTTGATGAGAATGATAATCTAAGATATATTGCACCAATGGATCTTAGAGATAAGGTTAAAAATTGGGGAATTTTTATTGCAGCTACAGCAAGTCATTTTGCTAACTGGTATGATACAAATAAATTTTGCGGAAGGTGTTCTAGTCCGATGACATTGTCTCACAAGGAAAGAGCTTTGTGTTGTGAAAAGTGTGGCTTGGTGGTCTATCCGCATATTAGCCCTGCTGTAATTGTTGGGATTGTTAATAAAGATAAGATTTTACTAACAAGATATGCTGATAGACCATATAAAAAACTATCGTTAGTTGCTGGGTTTGTTGAGATAGGTGAAACCCTCGAGGACACAATAAGTCGAGAAGTAATGGAAGAAGTTGGTCTACTTGTTAAAAATATTAAATATTATAAAAGCCAGCCTTGGTCATTCTCGCAATCCTTATTAACGGGATTTTTTGTGGAACTTGATGGCTCTGATTTTGTTCAGGTTGATGGGTTAGAGCTTTCAGAAGCTAATTGGTATAGTCGTGACCAGATCCCTGAATGTGATTCTAATTTGAGTCTTACTAATGACATGATAGAAGCTTTTAGGCAAAATAAATTAGAGTACAAAAAAATATTTAATACTTGATTATTTGGTATAGTTTAAAATATAAAAGGATTTACTGTGATTATTGTTAATGTTAACTTCTATCTGAAAGATGAATTTATTTCAGATTTTATAAATGTTTTTAATACTTTGTCCAAAATGGTTTGTAAAGAGGATGGTTGTGTTAAATATGAGCTTTACCCGACTCAAGAGAAGAATACTTTCTTTTTAAATGAAAATTGGGAATCAAGAGAAGCATTAGATGCTCACTTGAAAATGTCTCATATGGTTGATTTTTTCTCATCTACTGAAAAATGGTATATAAATCAAACAGAAATAACTGTTTATAGTGCAGAAAAAATTTCATTATAAGTACTTGAATACTAGTTCTAATATTTCTATAATAATGTATGCAGAATTTATAATATAGATATGATAAAGTTATGACATTACAACAAAATACAAACTTATGCAGATGCGCCTGTAGCTCGATAAGAAGAGCAACTAGGGCTGTTACGCAATTCTATGACAAATTTATGAAGAACACTGGGTTAACAACTCCTCAATTTTCTTTATTGGTTAATATTTATAAATTAGGATCTATATCCGTAAATGATCTTGCAGATAAATTGTTGATGGATCAAACAACTGTGACTAGAAATATTACGGTTTTAAAGAAATATAGTTATGTTAGCATCAAAAAAGAAGAGAGTGATGCTAGAAAAAAGTTTATTTCGTTAACTAAAGAAGGATTATCAAAAGTTACTGAAATATTACCTTTGTGGGAAAATACACAAATTCAAATAGAAGCGGGGATTGGCAAGGAGAGATACCAGCTATTTTTAGATGTATTAGATGATATTGAAAAATTAACCATATCAGACTGAGGTTGAATTAAATAACTTTAGATGTGTTTTATTCTTGTCAATTTATTTGCAGGCATGACGAAAATTTAGTGTTTCCAAAAGGTACTGATGTTTAATCTTCATAAGTTTTTACCGCTCTAATTTATGTTCCAAAGACTTGACAAATCACAACTAACTAATTATTATATGTATATACATATAATAATTAGTTTTAGCAAAAAGCAATGGTGAGGTTGTAATGAAAGTATTATTTGAAAAAGTAGATCTTGGTGGACTTACAGTAAAAAATCGATTTGTGCGTTCAGCCACTTATGAAGGATTTGCGGATGAAAGTGGGCATCTTACACAGAAATTATTTAATTTTTATGAAGATATTGCCGCTGGAGGTGCAGGAACCATTATTACAGGGCTTACTCAGGTTTCAAATAGAGAAAAACCATTGCAATCACAGATGGCTATTTATGATGATTCGTTTATTTTAGGTTATAAAAAACTTAGAGAAATGGTTCACCGATATGAGGCAAAAATTATTGTTCAATTAGTTGGTCTTGGTTCTCAAACAACCGTTGATGAAAATAATTCTAGTGTTATGTTTTCCCCGAGCGGTATTGAAGATTTGGGTTCCAATACTAACCCTCAAGAAATGGATATAGAAGAAATCTTGCATATTAAGCAGTCATTCAAAAATGCTGCAGTGAGAGCCAAAAAGGCTAGCTTTGATGGAATACAAATTCATGCTGCTCATGGCTATTTAATTAGCAAATTTCTGACACCATATTACAATCGAAGAACCGACAAATACGGGGGTAATTTAGAAAATCGAGCAAGATTGCTTTTTGAAATATATTCGGAAATCAGAGAGTCTGTGGGCAAAGATTATCCCGTATTTGTAAAACTAAACTGTGATGATTTTATGGATAATGGATTTAGCTTTGATGAATCAAAATGGGTTGCTAAGAAATTAGAGGAGTTGGGCGTAAATGCAATTGAATTGAGTGGAGGAAGCGCTTCATCCAGACAAAATGAAGGAGTGGCTAGAAATGCAAGGCATAAAACAGCTTATTTTATTGATTATGCTACAGAATTGCAAAAAGAGCTGAGCATACCTGTTATTTCTGTTGGTGGACATAGAGATTTCAGTGAAATTACTTCGATCTTGAATGAAGGAGTTATTAATTATTTTTCATTATCGCGCCCGATATTGTGTGAGAGCTCCTTAATTAATAGGTGGAACGACGGTGATTTAAGTCCCTCGAAGTGTTTGTCGTGTAATTCTTGTTTTAAAGGAGGTGGTACTATTTGTATTTTAAACAAACAAAAAAATAAACAATTATTAAACTAATCCTATAATCAAATCAGAGGCTATATTGTTCTAGTCTCTGGTTTGACTCCCCTTTAGCTTTTTAGCTAACTTATTTATAGACATAGTGGCGAATATAAAATATTTTAAAATATATTACTATTTAAATAATATTCGGAGCTTATGCATGAGTAAGAAAATTTTAAAATTTAGTTTAATATTTGGGTTGTCATATTTTATTTTAATGTCGATTGCGCATTTTTTTAGTTTGAAATACCCTTTTCTCTTTATTTATTATGATACTCCGTATTATGCCTATCAAGATAAAATTATTTCATTCTCAGTTTCTGCATATGTTGCGTTATTTTACTTAGCTTTAAGAGATTATAAAAACATTCCAACTTTATTAACAATTCTTGCCATAACGATTTTAGGATTGGTATATATTAACTTGTCTCCTGATTTGTTATCTGTTATAGGATTGGACCATTCAATCATCAAATATTGGATACAAACATCTATTATCTCAATATATGTTATAGTTTTATTTTTCTTATACAAACGCAATAAGGCTGAACATTAACGCTTAGTTATTAATGTACATTAAATCCATTTTCTTTCAATATTAATATAATATTGTTAATGATATTTTGCGGCGGTTTTTTTATG
The DNA here is from genome assembly GCA_023409995.1 of Cyanobacteria bacterium OH_CBB_238. Lineage (GTDB taxonomy): Bacteria > Cyanobacteriota > Vampirovibrionia > Gastranaerophilales > Gastranaerophilaceae > JAEYQN01. The sequence goes on from JAEYQN010000026.1 coordinate 31,322, forward strand.
TCATTTAATTCGTATCTTAACCCTAATTCTTCCCATTTATATTTGCCCATTTCGTGATAAGGTAATACTTCTACTTTTTCTACGTTTGCGTATGCTTTTATGAAATTGGCAAATTTGTGAGCATATTCTTCGCTCTGGTTGTAGCCGTCTACTACTACATATCTAATCCAAGTTTTTATGTTCTTTTCATTTAGCAAGGTTAAAAAATTCACGGTTTTTATATTTGATACACCGGTAAGCTTTTTATGCATTTGTGAGTCTATGTGTTTTAGATCAAGTAGTACTAAATCAGTGTAATCTAGAAGTTCTGATACTTCTTCACCTGGGATAGCATAGCCTGAAGTATCAAGTGCTGTGTGTATACTTAAAGCTTTTAATTTTTTAAATAATTCTGTTACAAATTTTATTTGCATTAGTGGTTCTCCACCAGAGACAGTTACGCCACCTCCAGAGAAATCAAAAAAGTCTTTATATTTTTTGATTTTTTCTACTAATTCATCAATATTTGTTTCTGAGCCATCTGTTGAGCACCAACAGTCTGGGTTGTGGCAATACTTGCAACGTAAAGCACAACCCTGCATAAAAACTACGAATCGAATCCCTGGGCCATCAACGGTTCCACCTGTTTCTATTGAATGAATTCGACCTTTTATTTTTTTCACTGCAAAAACTTTCTGTTGGTTTTATTTTCTATATTCTTTCATGGAATGTTCTTGAAATTACGTCGAGTTGTTGTTCTCTAGTTAATTTAATGAAGTTAACAGCATAACCTGATACCCTAACTGTAAGTTGCGGATAGTTCTCAGGGTGCTCCATTGCGTCTTGCAATACTTCTCTGTTGAGAATATTTACATTTATGTGCTGTCCGCCATTTTTTATGTAGCCATCTAATAAAGCAGATAGATTTGTTACCCTGTTCTCTAAAGTTTTTCCCATAGATTCCGGAATGGCAGAGAAGGTGTTGGAAATTCCATCTTGGGCACATTCAAAAGGTAGTTTTGCTACAGAGCTTATTGATGCAAGGGCTCCACAACAATCTCTTCCGTGCAGCGGATTTGCACCTGGCGCAAAAGGTGTTCCTAATTTTCTACCATCAGGCGTTGCTCCTGTTTTTTTACCGTAAACTACATTGGATGTAATTGTTAGGATCGATTGGGTGTGAACAGAATTTCTATATGTTTCACATTTTTCCAATTTTTCCATGAAGGTTCTAACTAATTCTGTTGCAATTGAGTCTACTTGATCTTCGTTGTTTCCATACTGAGGATATTCTCCTTCGATTTCAAAGTCTATTGCAATACCTTTATCGTTTCTAATAGGTTTGACTTTTGCATATTTGATTGCAGACAGAGAATCTACTACAATAGAGAAACCAGCAATCCCAAGTCCAAGGCGTCTTTCTACATCTTTATCATGTAGTGCCATTTGAGCTTTTTCATAGCTGTATTTATCATGCATATAGTGAATGGTATTTAGAGCGTTTACGTATACTTTTGCAAGCCAGTCCATCATTGCATCAAATTTTTCACAAACTTCATCGTAGTTCAGAAACTCTGAGGTGATAGGTTCAAAACCATCAACAACTTTGTCCTGTGATTTTTCATCCATACCACCATTTATTGCGTATAGTAATGCTTTTGCTAGATTTGCTCTAGCTCCAAAAAATTGCATTTGTTTTCCAATTTTCATTGGAGACACGCAACAAGCAATCCCGTAGTCGTCTCCAAAATATTCTCTCATCAAATCATCATTTTCATATTGAATTGATGAAGTTTCTATAGAAACTTTTGCACAGAATCGTTTGAATGATTCTGGCAGGTTATTTGACCATAAAACAGTTAGGTTTGGTTCTGGAGCTGGGCCTAAATTATATAATGTGTTTAAAATTCTGAATGAATTTTTTGTAACCAAGGTTCTTCCATCGTCTGCCATACCGCCGATTGCTTCAGTTACCCAAACAGGGTCTCCGCTAAATAGTTCATTGTATTCCGGTGTGCGCAAAAATCTTACCAAACGTAATTTTATTACAAAATCGTCTATAAGTTCTTGGGCTTCACATTCTGACAGAACTCCATTATTCATATCTCTTTGAATATAAACGTCTAAGAATGTGGAAACTCTGCCTATAGACATCGCTGCACCATTTTGGTCTTTTATTGCTGCTAGATATGCAAAGTAAGTCCACTGTATAGCTTCTTTTGCATTTTGTGCAGGTTTTGAGATGTCATGTCCATAAGATTCTGCCATTTTTTTCATTGCCTGAAGAGCTCTTATTTGTTCGGATAATTCTTCTCTTTCTCTTATTGTTTCTGCTGTTAAAGCACTATGGTCGCTACTTATTTTTTGTTGTTTTTTATCTGCTATAAGTCTGTCAATACCATATAGTGCCACTCTTCTATAATCGCCAATAATTCTTCCTCTGCCATAAGCATCAGGAAGCCCTGTAATAATACCACTTTTTCGGCAAGCTCTTATTTCAGGTGTATAAGCATCAAAAACTCCATCATTATGGGTTTTTACATATTCGTTGAATGCTTTATCTATTTGAGGGTCAATAGTGATTCCATATGCTTCGCAAGAAGCTTCTACCATCCTATAACCGCCATAAGGCATTATAGCTCTTTTAAGAGGTGAATCGGTTTGAAGTCCGACAATAAGTTCGTTAGTCTGATCAATATATCCTGCTCCATGAGACGTGATAGAAGAAACTATGTCCGTGTCACAATCTAACAGTCCATTGTTTTCTCTTTCTTGCTTCATTAGTTTTAAAACTTTATCCCAGATAGAAAGAGTTCTATCCGTTGCGGTTTCTAAAAAGTTATCTTCACCTTCATAAGGAGTGTAATTTTTTTGTATAAAGTCTTGAACATTTATATTATTTGTCCAGTCCCCTTGGGTAAAATTTTTCCAAGCTTCTTCTGAAACATTTTTCTTAATATTTTCTTCTATAGTTGGCATCAATAAGTCCTTTCTATAAAGTTGGTTAACATAAAATATAATAAAACTGAAAATCTATATTATTTAAATCCTTATATTACAGGTCATTTTTATATGCAGAATTATTATTACTGCTAATATTATAATAGATCATGCCCGTATTTGCCTAGTAATTGAGTTATATAGCTTTATATAGCTTAAAAGAAAGACCAAGAATGATTTTGGAATAAGTCTATAGGTTTGATTCGCACTTGTATTGAATAAAAAGGACAATTTGCTTATTATTTTAGTATATAAGTTTAGGAATTTTTATGGCATTTTATGCAGACCTTCATTTACATTCTAAATATTCAAGGGCAACAAGCAAAAATTTGACGCTAGAAGAACTTGCTATTTGGGCTCAAAAAAAAGGTGTCAGTGTCATTGCCACAGGGGATTTTACCCATCCTGCTTGGTTTGCTGAAATTAAAGAGAAGCTTGTTCCTGAAGGAAATGGGCTTTTTCGATTGAGAGATGATATTGCTGAACATATATTGGATTCAGGTAGAATTGTTAGATTTATGCTTTCTGTTGAAATCTCTACAATATATAAAAAGTGGGATAAAACTAGAAAAATTCATCATCTTGTTTTTATGCCAGATTTAAAAGCCGCTGAAAAATTTAGAGTGAAACTTAGCTCTTTGGGTAATATTGCTTCTGATGGACGCCCTATCATAGGTCTTGATTCTCGAAGCCTTCTTGAGATTACTCTTGAATCAGGACAAGAAGCTCATCTTATACCAGCCCATATATGGACTCCGTGGTTTTCTGTCTTGGGCTCAAAATCAGGCTTTGACTCTATAGAAGATTGTTATGAAGACCTTTCTCCATATATATTTGCTCTTGAGACAGGTTTGTCGTCAGACCCGGAAATGAACTGGAGAGTCTCAAGTCTGGATAAGTATAGACTAGTCTCTAATTCAGATGCGCATTCTCCTTCAAAAATGGCTCGAGAGGCTACTATTTTTGATAGTGATATTGATTATTTTAGTATATTTAATGCTCTGAAAACAGGGAATGGGTACGTTGGTACAGTGGAATTCTTTCCAGAGGAAGGAAAATATTTTGAAGATGGGCATAGAAAATGCAATATTCACTTAACTCCAGCTGAAACTAAAAAACACAATGGAATTTGTCCTGTTTGTAATAAACCACTGACGATAGGTGTTTTGAATAGAATTAACGAATTAGCAGATAAAGAAGCAGGAGCTCCACCACCATTGACCGCAGGTAAATCATATATCTTAATTCCATTACAGGAAATTCTTTCGGAGGTAATGCAAGTTGGCGTTTCGAGTAAAGCTGTTTCTAACATGTATGAAAAACTGATTAAAGATTTAGGTGCTGAGTTGTCAATCTTACAAGACATACCTATTGCGGAGATATCTAAAGCTGTTTCCCCAATTCTCGGAGAAGGAATTTCAAGGTTAAGAAAAGGAAAAGTTATCAGAACTGCAGGATTTGACGGAGAATATGGCACTATAAAGCTTTTTGAATCCAGAGAATTGTGAATGTAGACTAATTACTCTTCTTTTCGATTTGAATTTTGTAGCCTAATATTTCGGTTATGTCTTCAAATTCTTGCAACTTTAAGGAATTTCGTGAAAGTTTGCTGGATAAAGTTTGTAATGGAATTGTTTTTCCTGTCTTTTTGCCCAAAAGTGAAGCTAATTCTTTTAATGTGATGTTTTCTTTTGCTAATAGTATTTTTACGTGTTCTTTAGAAGACATTTTTCCTCACATAGTATGCATTATCAATATTATTATAATTATTTGCGGATAAATTGACATATATTGTATTTTGGTGTAATTTTATACGTATATTGAGTATTAATACGCATAATTGGGAAATTATATTAAGCTAACTTAACAAGAGGTATTATAATGAATAAAAAGAAAAAATTGGCAGAAAATAGCAAAGAAGCCTCAGCTCAAATTCTTGAAATAAAGGCTATTTTAATAGCTCTGTCAGATTTAGAGCAATCAATGGCCATCCAAAAAATTAAAAAAGTGTTTTATTGCATTGAAGAAAGTAGGCAAATAGTGGACAGAATTGGTTAATGTATTTCTAGTAAATTATTCTTTTTCGAGTTTGATCTTATATCCTAATATTTCAATTATAGATTTAAACTCATCATACCTTAATGTGTTGTTAGTTAATTTTTGCGAAATTGTCTTAACTGTGTAATTTTTACCTGTTTTGTTTGTCATTTCTTGAGCCATTTTTGTTATAGTAAAACTTTCCCTTGCTAGTAAGCTTTTGATATCTTCACGTGTTGCCATTTTTCCTCCTTTTGAGGATCATTATATCTTTTTATGGAAAAATTGACTTTTATAAGGAATTTTCTTATACTTATTCTATAAATATAAGGAATGTTATCTTTATTTATGGAATATTGTAAAAGGCAAAGGAGAAAATATCTATGTATAAAAAGAAAAAATTGGCAAAAAATAGCAAAGAAGCCTCAGCTCAAATTCTCGAAATAAAGGCTATTTTAACAGCTCTGTCAGATTTAGAGCAATCTGACTACCCTGCAAATATCTTAATAGATATGGCAACTAAAAAAATTAAAAAAGTATTTTATTATTTAGAAAAAAATAGACAAATGATGAACCTAATTGATTAATGTTTATCTAGTTTTTTGGTTTATCAAGATTCTTTAAACCTAATACTGAAAATATAAAATAAACAACTAAGGCAATAATAACAAAGTCAAGGAATGTGCTTAAAAAATGACCCCACATTATTTTGGCTTCACCTATTTGAAAATAAGCATTACTAAAACTATCTAAACTTCCAACAGCCAATGCAATAATTGGGTCAATTATATCCTGAACAAGAGAACTGACAAGTTTCACAACAGCTGCACCAATGATAAATGCTATTGCTAGGCTTATGACACCCTGTTCTTTTATAAAATCTATAAAATCCTTCATAAAGTTGGGAACCTCCATTATGTTAAATTATCTATTAACTATAGATTAATCTTCCTATACTTTCATTGCTAAAATTTCTTAGTCCTATTTATCATCATTATAGGTACAATTCCGAAAGAGCCTTGATAAAATTCGAGAGGTAGTTTATACTGAAGAAGTAAAGAAGGGTGACTTTTTGGATATTGTTAGATAATCTTAAAGTAAGTTCTTAAATGAACAGGTTGCAGACAAAATACTTGTCTGTAAGTTACTTTTGAATTTTTACAGATTATCTATATATGATTTTGATTTTTGCTGATAAGTTTTCTTATCTTGCGAAGTTAGTATTATTACAAAAAGGAGAAAATAATGAAATTTATAAAAACCAATAAATATGATAAAAAGTTTGTAGATGAAAATTTGATGGGGCCGAATAGCATGAAAATGTTAGAAGAACTTTTGCAATCAGTTAAACTTGAAAAAGGGATGAGAATTTTAGATTTAGGCTGTGGAAAAGGCTTAACTTCGGTGCTACTTGCACAAGAATTTGGTGCGCAAGTTTTTGCAACCGATTTGTGGATTAGTGCAACCCAAAATTATAAAACATTTAAATCAATGGGTTTAGAAAACCAGATTATTCCAATACACTCGGATGCAGAAAATTTACCTTATGCCGATGAATATTTCGATGCGGTTGTTAGTGTGGATTCATACTATTACTTTGGAATAGAGTCTGGATTTATGGATACCAAATTAGCACCTCTTGTCAAAAAAGGCGGAACGATTGCTTTAGCATTTCCAGGGGTAAAAAAAGAACTTAACGGCGTTCTTCCTCCGGAAATGATGCTTTCTTGGGGCAAAGTAAAAGATGAAATATTAAAAACATTTCATTCTATTGATTGGTGGAAATCTCTTTTTGAAAAGTCAAAAGAAATTGAAATCATCTCTATTAAAGAAATGGATTGCCATGACGAAGCTTGGCAAGACTGGCTTGACTGCGAAAATGAATATGTTGATCTTGCAAAAAACGATAGGCTATCAATGGAGGCTGGTGCAGGTAAATATATGAATTTAATTTCAGTAATTGCAAAACGCAGGTAAGAGAAATATTTAAAATCAGGCAGGTGAGTTTTCGTCATCTGTCTGATTTTGTAAAAAAAATATTATCTTCCAGCTAACACATTTCTAACAAAGATATGTTATTCTTTAAGACAGATTATTCGTGAGTTTTAAGTGGTGCTTGAACGTCTATGAAAGAAATTATTTTAATTGTTGAAGATGATGAAGATATTCTAGAGTTAATTAGTTACAACATTAATAAGAATGGCTACACAGTTCTAGCTGCTGATAGTGGGGAAAATGGGTTAATTAAGCTGGAAACAAATGAGCCTAATCTTATACTTTTGGATTTAATGTTGCCTGGGATTAATGGCTTTGAATTCTGTAAAAAAGTTAAGGCAGATAAGTTTAAGAAAAATATACCAATAATTATGCTTACAGCCAGAGGAGAAGATGCTGATATTGTTACTGGACTGGAGCTTGGGGCTGATGATTATATTACAAAACCATTTAGTCCGAGTGTTCTTATCGCAAGAATCAAGAGTGCTTTAAGAAGACATTCTGTTGATGGGAAAAATGGCGATGGGGTTATTATAGTGGGAGATTTAACTATAAATTCACTGAAACATGAAGTTTTGCTAAATAATAAACCAATCGAGTTAACAGTCAATGAGTTTAAGGTTTTAAGTGTTATGGCTAAGAGGCGAGGCTGGGCAATGACAAGATATCAAATAGTTAATCTTACAAAAGGCGAAGATCATTTCGTCACAGATAGAGCAGTTGATGTAATGATGGTTGGGCTAAGGAAAAAGCTCGGTGATTA
>JAEYQN010000028.1 GCA_023409995.1 Cyanobacteria bacterium OH_CBB_238
ATACATTTTACTACCTTTTTGTATATTATTATACCAACTATAGATCATTTGATCCTATTGTGCAAAACTTTTACAATGTTTTTTATATTTTTCAATTTTTTCAACTTTGTATGCAAGACACCCCCCATAACAATCCATTAATTGCATCTGCTTGCATGAATTACATTCTGTAAAATTTGGAATTTTTTTTGCATAATGGTCAATTTCAGATATGAAAAACTTTCTTAACTCTTCAAGATTTTCAAAATCTATTAATGAGACTTTTAAATAATCTGAAAGCCCAAAACACCGTATAACTTGCAAATCAGGTAAAATATCTATTATAGGTTTACAAGAGGAATAACACAATAAATTATATTGTGACTTAAAGCTTTTTAAAAATTGAATATTTTCATAATCAACTAAACAACTCACAAAAGTATTGCAATCATAAAAGGGCGTAACATTATTATCTTTACATTTTTTGAATACTGAAAATAAAAACTCTTTGTTCTTTCCATAGATATTTTCTCGTGTTAGAGGTTCATCATTGACTTTATTTGGAACTGTCATACTTAACCTCAAATTTTTTTGTTTAAGTTCTTTTAAAAGCTCGAAAATATAGTCATAATTCATTGTGTTCGAATATAGATTTATGCCTATGTTATATTTATTTTTAAAGTTTTTTTTCAAAAGTAATAAATTATGTCGGAGTTTATTGTATGTTGAAGGACCTATGTCATCAGGTGAGTTACAATTAATTAACAGACTGTAATTACCTTTGTGTAAAAAATCTATATATTTATCAATTTCTAATCCATTCGTAAATATTTGAATAGGAATATTAAACTTATCTTTTTTATTTTCCAGATTTAAAAATTTTATAATTTTTTCAAAATCCGGATGTAATGTAGGTTCACCACCAATAATGCCGATTCTCTCTTGAGGTGTTTTTTTTATAAAATAATATGCCTTCAGAAAATCTTCGAAAGATATACTTTGGGAAGTTTTATTTACAAATTCATTTGCAAAGCAATATGGACAGTTTAAGTTACATTTATAAGTTAATACAATATTTGCCATAAATTTTTCCTTTTATAGACTATTAATTTTTTAGACTGTCTTCCATCATAACGTTTACGGAACAATTCTCACAAATGAATGGTGTTCTATCTAACAACTCTTTGCGAATCATATTTAAGTTTTTGTTATAATAAAAAGATTTTTTTATTTCTTTATAACTACCGAAGTCAAAAGAGCAATTAGCATCATTACAACAAAGGGCAAGCTTCCCATTTGGATGAACAACAATTGTCTTGAAAGGTTCTTTGCACATCGTTCTTTCGCTTCTATTATTTTTGTTTATTATTTCTTCTTCGAGGTCTGCATTCTCCAGATTATCAAACTTCTTACTTGTTTGATTCCAAGAAATTGGGTTAACCATATAATTTATTTTTATTATATCTGTATATTGAGCCCATTTTTCTTTGAATTTATTTAAATTTGTTCCCTTTGTCAAAAGGCAATTAATCATCCTACTAGGAGTATGCTCTTTATATAACCTGGCTTCTCTTACTATTTTATCAAATTCAATAATGTTGTGTTCAACTTGTCCAAAATTAAGCCCCTTGCGATATTTTTCGTATGTTTCTTTATTATGACCTTCTACAGACATTATAAGAAAATGAGTTTTTAATAATGATTCATAATGTTTGTTAACCACAGACATATTTGTAATAACTAGTATTCTGTATTTTAATTTATGTAAATATTCCACAAATTCATCAAAATTAGGATGCAATAAAGCTTCTCCGTAAGCTGACAGCGAAATCACTTTAATAGATTGTATTTTTCGTACTTGCTTCATTATTTCATAAAACATTTCTCTTGCCATAAAACTAGTAGGAACATCATCTGTTAATTGTCTGAGACAAAAAGAACAATTGGCATTACAAACTCCACTAATATCTATTGTTATCTGAGTTGGTAATATTTTTTGAGGATTTGGTCTAAATAAATTCATTTCTCAATGTACCTTTTTTTTATGTAGGATACATATGTAATTAAGGTATATAACCATTTTCTTGTTTCCTTACGTTGGTACAATATCCTTATCAGATAATTTGAAAAATTATTTACTTGAAAAGCTTTATTAATTTTGTCCTTAACCAACTGTTTTACATAGGAATACGGTTTTTCTTGCCCTTTCATTAAATGCAGAATATAGTGTTTTTTTAGTTCAGTATTTTTGTAAGGAGTTTTAGAAAGATAATACAAAAACAAATCTTGTTTTGAGTGAATACAATTTTTATACCAGAGTTTGTAATGAAAAGATCCTGCATAATGGACTATTACAGGGTTTTCTCTTGCTTCTTGGATTTCTTCATCCGTATATACTGGCAAAAGTCCCATATTATTTATATTTGATAGTGTTTCAAGTAAAATATCACCAGCATTGAACTTAGGATGTATTTTACACCAATTACCTTTTAAAAGATTAATAAATGCATCTTGGTCATAATATTCAATACAATGTTTGTTATGTTGAATATAATCAAAAAGTTTGGCTGATAATTTATGATCTCTAAAATAATCTAAATTCATTAACATAACACCAGAGTTGAAGTTTTTGTTTAAAATTTCCACTACTGCGAAAGGATAGTCATCAATATTTATATTATATAATTCAGATAAATCCTTTAATACAAGAGTATCAGGGTCTAGATACAAAACTTTTTTTACATTTTGAGGCAATATTTGAGGAAGATCAATTCTATAATAGGCAGCCCTTGGTAGTCTATTATTATCAACATTTTTAATCGGGCAAGATAAAAAAGCTTTGTCCTCAATTTTATACATAGCCACTTTAGCACCCAGTTCTTCAATCCAATTTGCTATTTTTTTTTCTTTTTCTGAGATATTATTTGAAATGAGATGAAAGGTAATAGGGCAATTATTATTTTCTAAGATTGAAGCTATCACAATACAAATATATTGAAGATATTTTTTGTCAAACGTGAAACATATATCCATGACCATAAATCAATTACTTATAATTGAAGAAATATCCTCCACCAGAACTATATGTTGCGGAAATTTGAGTCCAATCATAAAATTCATTATCAAAATCATCTTTTGATATATTATCAACTGGATGAGATTTTTCATAAATTGAAATTTTTAGATCATTTAACGCATCACTCAGCATTTCGTTTGCTTTTTCAAACATTTTTATAATCCTTTATATTGTTAAATATTGTCCAAATTTATCATCATTTTCCGGTTGTGTATATTGTATAAAGCCACTAAATGGTGTAAAAGTCATTTCTGATAAATGACAATTATTATTATGTTCATACATATCAACCCTGACAAACTTAAAATCTTTAGATAATTTTTTTGCTAGTTCTAGCATTTTATCTAAGTTTTTGGGCTTTATTATTTGATCGTCTCCTAAATTTTGGTGATATTTATATTCTATTCCCAACCTTATCCAATTTGTATCAAAAAACGCTACTTTGTCTTGAATAAATAGTTCAATTATTTTTGGTTCTCCATTAAAACAACTTATTCTATATTCAACATAGCCCACTTGAAAATCATTATTTCTAACATGCTCTTCTATAAATATTTTGCTTTTGATATCTTTATACTGAAGTTCAAAATAAGAGTTGAATGCATAATTTGATGATAAAATTTTATTCCAATGCTTTTTCTGAAATTCATAATTCTCAATGAAAACATTTTTATCTTTGACAAAAACATGTTCTCGACAAGCATGGTTGCATTTTACAACAATTTCATCGGGGCAAAGATCAAAATCTAGTTCCTCAAATGAGTTACCGCTCGTATAAACCTTAGCAAACTTGATTTCGGGGAGATGTTCGTTGCAATATGCTCTCAACCCCAATTTATCAGTTAATTGAGTTTTAAGAGGTGTGACATCATATAATTTAAGCCATTGGATTTTTTCACTCAACCGTTTAGGATTATCTAAATTTAATCTTTTACCCATTATTTCTTTATAAAACTTCCTTAAATACGCAGCATACATATTCTCAGAAAGTTGTTTGAAAAATTTATAGTTATAGATAGTCATTTTGCTTCGTTTCCCTATAATATGTTATATTGCACTTCATTTTGTTTATAAAATTTCATTATATTGGCAGTGATTCTATCTTTATCCTCTTGGCTAGAGAAATTATTTATATTATGTGGATTATTCATTATAAGCTTCAATACGTTTTTTATGCAAATATTATTAATAAATAATTTTTTAAATTCTTTTTGACTAAAACAGTCTTCACCTAAATTATATTTTTCTTTCAGTTGTTTTGCAAATTTTTTGTAAATTTTTGTATAAACAATTCGATCATTCTTATGTTTAAATAGTAAACCATAATATTCTAATAAAATATTATTTGTAAAATAAGTAGTGTTGGTATATTTCTTGTTATAATTTATCTGTGCATTCATTCTGTTATAGAATTTTTTTATTTTTCTATTGTCTTTTAGTATTATTGAACATAAAAAAGCTATATACGATAATGGAATATTACAAAGTTTGTATTCGTAAATTGCTTGTAAGCCATATTCACAAATTTTCAACAACTCTCTGGCTGAATAGTTTAATGAACAACCTGATAAAATTTCTTTTTCTAGCGTTGCTATTTTTATTTCATTATCTAAAAAATTCTTATCAATATTTCTATGGCAAATAAGCTCAGGAATAAAAACATACACCGTCGGAAAATCAAGAAATGAATAATCTCTCACATAAACTTGGCCAATTTCACACAATTTTGATAACATCTCTTTATTGCTATTTTTATCCGTCAATAACCAATTTGTTTCATTAAAATCATAGTCTTTTTTTTGAGAAAAAAGGAACGAATAATTTTTGTCTAGTTTAGAAAATATGACAACCGAGTGGTAAAAATCACCTATTTTATCTTGTATATTACTTTGAATATTATCTCTAAAAAGTTGTATATAATCTTTCTCTTGTTGATTTTCAATTTGATATCCCTGCATAAATTCTGTCAAAGTTCTTTCAATTGCAACATACAAAGACGGGTGAGAGCCAAACCTTACTTGACAATTCTTACCATTTGAATCTTTCTCTTCAAATAATGTACATATTACAGGAGGAGCAATTTTAACCGATTTATCTTTTTTCTGTCCCAAACTTGCATCTTTTATTGTAACTTTATAACCCTTATTTTCTATAAAGTTTATCAAATTTTGAATTGTTTCCACATTTTGATAATACTTTTTGGGTATGGTTGGCATGAAAATTTTTTTTGTAAAAACTTGTTTCAGACTATATCTCTCACATATCTCTGAAATAGCTTGTACCAAGGCTTCCTCAATTGTATTTCCTGCCGAAATACCTGTTGTAGTCTGTAAATAAAATAATTCATGAATAGGAATATATCTATTTTGAAACTCCTTAACTGAGTAGAAAGGAACACAACTTGTTGTAGTACAATCAGAATAATTTTGAACATTATTTTCAAATTTCAACTGTTTTATTTGTTTTTTTATTTTTATTAGTTCATTAAATTTAGAACACAATTTATTAGGCACTACTGAATTAAAAAAATTTGGTAATTTAGATAATTCTATTTCTTTTTCATCATGTTCTCTATTCCTGAAGTTGACAAGGAAATTAGTTTGTAGCCTCTCCATAAATTCCGCATAACCGCTAGCAAGGGCATTTTGTTCATTTGTCCCTTTTCCATTAGTTCCAATGTCATGTGTATTAGCTATTACAATCCTGACAGAGGTGACATCATTTTCCTCATGTCTTTTGTATTGCTCTTCGACATCAATTTGAATGCTGTTTAAAATATCTTTTATTTTTTGTATGGTTTGGACTGGATTACAGTCTTTATGTATAGAGTATTTCATGGATAAATTATAACAAATTGTCATATTTTGGTCAAATTTATTAAATACACCAATCTTCCTGCGAATACTCCGAAAGCTGCCAGGAGAAAGAAGCTATATCATCATCTAAGAAAGAGCAATAAGAACATGCTTCGATTGAATTATCCAAAAAATATTTTATTTTTTTATTTGAAGCAATTTCGAGATTTAAACCTTCAGAGACGGGTATTCTCTGCTCAAATTTTTTATTAAAATATTTAACATACAAAGAAAACGGACATTTGTATAAAAATTTTCCTTTTATTAGAACACAATGTTTAGCATAACATTGACCATATGTTAAATATCTGTTTGAATTACCTTTCAAATTTAAATATTTTCTAAAATAATTTTTCACATACACGTGGCCCAAAGCATTTCTTTGAGCTATTTCATCTAATAAAGAAGTAAAATATGAAGAATTTATTGGATACTTAGACACATCAATATATATATTATTTTTAATGATTACTTCCCATAAATTTTCAGTAATTGAATTAATTAGCAATCCATTCGTGGTAATAACAATTCTAGTATTAGGTAAAATATCACGAGCAATTGATATCAGTTCTGCTAAATTTGGGTGAAGCAATGGTTCACCACCAATAAGCGCGAAAGAAAGGATTTTGAATTTTTTTGTTGCAAGAGTTAATGATTCTCTTAATTCTTGTGCTGTGATAAAAAATTCATCCGCAATATTACTAAAATGGCTACAACCTTTACAATTCAAGTTACAGTGATCTGTAACATGAATTTCTAAAACAGGTAACAGTATTTTATTTCTACATTTTATTTTATTCTTTAATACACATAAGTAATTACTAAATATCATCATTGTTTTGCCCTATAATCGTCTTTGATTATCTAAATATTGCCCATAATAAATTATAAATATTTAAATTTATGCTTCTAACGATTTTGTATTCTTGAAGAAGATTAAATATTTTAAGTTCAGAAAACAGTTTTTTCACACTGTATCTTGCCATATATAGCAGACATGTTGGAGAAAAGCTTGTAATCATAGATCCTGAACAATTTTTACTTATAGATCTAATTAATACGGTTCTATCTTTTTCATTTGTTTTTATTTGTGATTTATAGAACTCGCGGTTTTTTTGTATAATGGCATTTTGTAAGAAATAAACGCTCTTGTTTGTTGTAATATCACCAATATAGTCAGCATTTTGGTTAACAAAATTGACTGTTTCTTGAATCTCTTTAAGAGTTTCAGTTGGATGTCCCAAAATTAAATAAACTTTATTATATATGTTCGATTTTTTAGATTCCTTCAAGACCTTTTCTACAATATCTAGGTCAATGCCTTTGTCTATATATTTTATTACTCGCTTTGAAGCACTGTCCAACCCCCAGCATATGTGAAGCAATCCTGCTTTTCTAAGTTTTCTGAATAACTCCACATTAAATTCGGCCTCAAATCTTGCATAAATAGAAAAAAATATTTTAAGTTTTCTTGCGTTTAATTCATCCGCTAACCTACTCAAATAATTAGGATGCAGAGCGTTATCCCAAAAGTAAAAATATTCTGATTTATATTTCTTTTTTAAAAATTCGATTTCATCAACTAACCTTTTAATTGATTTAACCGTATATTTTTCATCATTTGAACTACAATCACAAAAAATACATTTTGCCCAATAACAAGACCTAGATGCCTGAATAGGAATAACAAGATTAGGTATAATATAATCATTTTTATCTATATGCCCCAACTCAATATATGGTATTTTGTTGTAATTGAATGTATTTTCGCCACCATTTATGTTTATTTTTTTATCAAAATAAATAATATTAGGAACAGAACTTATATCTATCTGCTGTCTTAAGTATTTAACCAAGGCTACTACAGTCTTGGTGTTGTTTTTAATTGAGATTGAATCGAAGTACTTCCCGAACAAGTCTTGTATATTTGTTATGCAATTATAATACTCATTAAAAAAAGAACCGCCAATATTAACATGACAATTGAAGTTCTGTTTTATATATTTGCAAATATATAGTCCTGTTATAAATTGCCCTGGTGTATTAATTGAAATTCCAACACCTTCAACATCTTTGGTTATACTTTTTTTTAAAGTTGAATCAAAGAATTCTTTGAGAATATTTAACTCTGAATCATAGAAATCCTCCAGTAGCTCTATATTTATTGGAAAATCTCGATTTTGAACAGTTGATCGACAATTATCACAATCTGGAATAATTAGGTGAATAAGTTGAGAATAAAAAAAAGAAATTTGAGATAAAGCTTTATACAAAACCATATAGCTATAATTGCTCAAAAATAAATTATTATATAAGAATTTATTTTTCAATATGCGTAAAGCATAATTTGCAATTTGTAGTATTTTCAAAACCGGCAATTCTGAATATACACTGTAGGCTGAAGATATTAATTCTTTTAGAATAACATTTTTTTCTTTTTTCTTATCTTCTACTTTATTATTTACTATTTCATCAATATTTCTGTATATATACTTGATAAACTGTTTATTTTTAAATTCATTTTGAAGTATTAGATTTAAATTAATATAAGAAGTATCTATATTTTCATTTTTTAATATCCCCATTAACAAAGGGATGCTATGTGAAGGTGCATTTTCTAGAATAAAGCTCACAGATTCAATAAACAAGTAACTCATGACTAAAATTATATGCTAATATGCAAATATGGTCAATTTGTTGAAAAGCTATATTTCATTTGCATTTTGCCTTATTTTGGAGCCTTTTATATCTGAATTACTGCACAAACTAGCTAAAACGCCTTGACAACAGATTACTATTATTTATACAATACAGAATAAGGCATTATTGTATAATTACATCAATAAATATCTACCTTTTGAATATGTTGAGAAAAATAAAAATAGAAGACTTAAATAAATATATTAGCTTCAGGCGACTGGACTTAATTGTTAAATATTTATATGCAAAAGCAATCTTAAATGCACCTAAAAATGATTATCAAACAGGGGCAGAAGAAGACTTATACGTAAGACATATTCTAATGAGAACAATGGGTGTAGAACCAACAAATACAAACAAAACCAGCATTAAAGACTATACTGATTTTTACAAAAAATTATTAGAAGACCTCCAATCAAAAGGCTTTGACGAGAATTCCCCTATTATTATGGATAAAAGAAGTCTATTGCATGATGGTGCTCATAGGTTAGCAGGATCGCTTGCCACCAGACAGAACGTAACTGTCAAACTATTGCAAGAAGAAGGGCATACCTGGGACTTTTCTTGGTTTGAAGAAAATGGATTTACAACAGAAGACAAAATGCGAATTTTAAAAGGTTTTGTTGACTTAAATATTGAGAATAGTGCTATTTTTTTAATTTGGAACCCACTATTTAAATATATCGGAAACATTGAAAGTATTTTAGAAAAAAGTTTTAACATTGTAGGAAGTATAGATTTAGATTTCGAGGATAACTATATTGCATTTACTAATGCTCTTCTGGACATTTATGAAACGAATTGTCTCGAAAAAGGCAAGTATGAGACAATATTAAATAAAGCAAAACTACTTCAAGCAAACAATCTTAGTTTCAAAGTTATAGTTGTTACTGATCAAGAAACAAAGTCAGACATTGATATCCACGTTAAGGTAAAAGAAGTAAAAGAAGAAATAAGAAGCTTTTTTGCTCATATCTTACCAAAAGAAATTTTTGCAACAGTGCACTCATCTGACAGTGTAAGAGAGT
>JAEYQN010000061.1 GCA_023409995.1 Cyanobacteria bacterium OH_CBB_238
CCGCAACATACCCCCACAAAATCAGAATAAGCTGACTCCGTAGAGAGGTGTTTGGTAACGGTATGATCCAGTTCATTACAGCAATCCTCATTATATCCATAGCAGAAATAATATTGTGTGGGCGTAGCTCTGACCTCAAGATAAATAGTTGGACTGTTTGGAACGTCGGCTGCAAAAGGAATAGTATTGGTAATGACACAAATATCGGCTACATTCTTGCGTACAAAAAGAGTTGTAATGGTATTTATTTTTTTAATACCTAGTTCAAAGTGATGAGCGTTATCATAATAGACACATAATCCGGCTTCGCCAAAGGTATCCGGATTGAATTCCATTTTGGCCTTAAAGCTACAATAAAAGTGCTGTTGTCTTCTTAGAACAAAAGCGGGTGAAGCAAGTGTATTTAAAGAATTTTCATTACTGGTAAGTTGTAGCCATCCAGGACGATTTTTGAGTGAATAATGATCCTGTAAAAAACTGCGCATAAAAAATAAATGATGCGGAAGCGATGATTCATTAAAATCGTCAAAAGTGTCAAAATCGACAGGAACAATGCCAGCAGATATAGGAGTAGAAATAGCAGGCAAAGGTCCTTCCATCTGCGGATAAACGTGTCCATTGATTCCGATTTCAGGCCAATCGTCTTGCCACGTAAGTGGAACTAAAATTGTTTCGCGACCTAAATGGTGGAAAAAATGTTCCAAAGGACGCTGACAGAGAGCGACCAGCCACCAATTTCCATCGATATCTGTAAAATAGTCAGCATGACCAACAGCCTGCAGCGGAATTTCAGGCTCCTCCCGGTTTGTTAGAACAGGGTTATGCGGACAAGACTCAAAAGGTCCCCATAAATTCTTGCTTCGTGCAAGCGTTATCATGTGTCCTTCTCTAGTACCGCCTTCCGCAATATTTAGATAATAATAGCCATTCCTACTAAAAATGTGCGGACCCTCCGGATCACGACCTCCTGTCCCACGCCATAATAATTGGAAAGAAGATAAAAGATTCCCGGTGGTAATATCCAGTTCTGCCTGATAGACCCCATATCCCATCTCATCCCTAGCTGATATTTGTAAATAGGTACGATCGTCTTCAAAGTATAGAGAGGGATCGTAACCTTCGCAAGATATTAATAAGGGATCGGACCATTCTGAGGTAATATCATCTGTAGTTAAAATGAATGTCCCCTTCTCTATATCCGTTGTTATCATATAGAAAATTCCGTTATGATGACGCAATGTGGGTGCAAATATGCCACCGGAACATCTGCAGTTACGGATATTTATCTGACTATCTCGAGTAATGCAATGACCGATCTGAGACCAATGTATCAGGTCCGTACTCTGAAAAATAGGGATACCAGGTAAATATTCAAAGGTACTGTTAATCAGATAATAAGTGTTTTTAACTTTACAAATACTAGGGTCTGGATAGAATCCAGGCAGGATAGGATTATTATATAGCATTACATCTCCTTACAATATTGTCTTTATTTAAGATGAGTACATATTTCTAAATTCAGTAGGAGTACAATTCTTTATGATCTTGAACATTCTAATAAAAGCAGACAAGCTGCTAAATCCAGATTGCAATGAAACGACAGTAATAGAAATATCTGGATTTACTAATAATTTCTCAGCACATGCAATTCGTTTCTGGTTCAGATATTTATAAAAAGACACGCCTGTAAATTGTTTAAATAGACGAGTAAAATGATATTTACTGAAGCCGATCAGATTAGCGACTTCATCTAATGTTAAATCTTCCGTACAGTGTTCGTTAATATAACTGCAAACTGCTAGAAATTTTTCGGTATATTCTTTTTGCTTATTCGAATTCACATCGAACTTTTCATTATTATTAGCGCAATTTCTACCTATCAATACAAATATCTGGATAAGCATAGCATAAATAGAAGCATTACTTAGAATATCGGTACTATAATATTCATCCCTGATCTTTAACATAAGCCTGGCTACCTCTGCGTGTATGATAAGCGAGTTTTCAGCGGTTATTAAAAAGACAGGTGAAATGATAGAAAGAGTAGATTCTAACTCTTTAATATTATGTAAAAGAATAAAATCCGGTTGAAAAAACAAACGCTCTCCAGTTGGAGGTGCATTTAAACTGTGGATAACACCAGAATTAATAATTAAGATATCAGTCTCCCGTAATGTGTAATTCTTTCCATTACATATCACTTCATATTGATTCTGAATTGGCATAACAATCTCAAGGGGTGTATGCCAATGGCTTGGATAATTTTCGTATTCGTTGTTATCGTAGAGTCTAAAGCCAGAATTCTCTTTAAAATTAACAGTTTCATGAATGCCATTTAGGGTCTCTATCATGGTAATATTCTCCAATAAATTAAAAGGTGTTTTTACAAAAAAAGTATCAAATATTGCTATTTCTGCAATTAATACATAAATAGTATATCAATAGTTGCCACCAATAATAAATAAATGATACCACAATATAATTAAATATCAACAAATATATAACTGCAATTAACTTATAATTAATAAAATAAGTAATAATACACAATAGTGGAACATATAAATTATAAAAAATATACAATTAGTATAAAAATAAATAATTATCAATAGCAATAATTAGGAGTCAAAAAGCAATTATTGATAAGATTAGTCATACGCAATTTGTTATACTGCAAGAGTAGTGAGAACCTTGTAACGTTTTCATAAAAAAGGGAGGAATAAAAAAGATGAAATTAAAAAAAGTTTTATCGTTAGCATTAACGGTTGTTATGACGGCATCCATGGTGGTAGGTTGCGGAAGTTCACAGACTACGTCGGAGGGCACCACAAATAGTACGACAGAGGAGACTACAGATAGCTCAAGTGCTTCAGCAAAAGAGGGTGAAGAAGAAATCACATGGGTATTCTGGGATGATCTGGAAGCAACTGATGATCTTATGACAAAACAATATGCAGAAACGGTAAAAAGATTTAATGAAGCAGATAATGGTTATCATGTTAATGTTGTTACAACGAACCTAGAAGAGTATCTGGCAAAAATCAATGCAATGATTGCAGCCGGACAGACACCGGATGTATTTATTATCGATCCGGGACCTAGGTTAGATACCTATGTCAATAACGGTGTGGCAATGGACCTTACAGATATTCTTGCCAAGGATAAAGAATGGAGCGATTCTTTCACAGGCGGTATCTTTGAAAGATTAACATATGACGGAAAGATTATGGCAGTTCCGACGAACTTTGCATCTGCATGTGTTTTCTACAATACAGAGATTTTTGATAAAGCAGGCATCAAAGAGACACCTAAGACCTGGGATGAATTTTTAGCGGATTGCAAATTGATCAAAGACGCTGGTTATGATCCGATCACTGTTTCAGCAGGAACAGCTTGGTGCCTATCTATGATAGCTGGTTATCTGTGTGATAGAGAAGG
>JAEYQN010000008.1 GCA_023409995.1 Cyanobacteria bacterium OH_CBB_238
GTTGATGGTAAGCGTGATCTTCTTAGAGGCTTAAAAGAGAACGTTATCATTGGTAGACTAATCCCTGCAGGTACTGGATATTATCATTTAACTCATGCTTCTGAAGAAAAAGACAAAGAAGCTTTAAGAAGAGCTGCTGCTAAAAACAATGCTAGAAAGCCGTCTGCGATTCTTGAAGAGATTGAGGGTATGTTCGGCACCCCCGACTTTACTATTGAATAAAGTTGACTTTTTATATAAGAGTGGTAATAAGTAATTACCACTCTTTTTATATGGAGAAAACTATGAGAAAAATTTTATTAACGCTATTACTTATCAGCTTTGGTCTGGCATCATATGCTAATGACTTCAATGAAGTTAGACAATTCTTTAACAACTTTATAAGTGCAGGAAACAACTATGAGTCCAACTATTTTGATTACTATTCACCAAATCCACATATAGAGAGAATAGTCATAAAAAAAGATGGCTCTCGAAAAGTAGTTGTGGTTCCAATGTCTGAATTTAAAAAACATTCAAAATTAAACTTAAAAATTGGAAAGCTCCGTCACTATAAAAATAACTACAGTAATATAAAGATTTCCCAAGAAGGCGAAAACTATAAACTCACAGCAATGAGACAACCCTCAACAAGTGCTTATAAATTACCTGTTGAATACCTAATCGGTAAAGACACAAGTGGACAGTGGAAAATAAAAGAAGAATCTATGCACACAAAAGTGCAAGCTTTTTTAAAAAAAGGAGATAAAGACTAAATTATATTATTGCTATCATCAACCTGGACAATTGCAGGAACAAAAGATTTAGCTTCTTCAGGAGTCATGGATGCATATGCAATAATTATAATTTTGTCACCAACAGCAACTTTTCTTGCAGCTGCACCATTAAGGCAAATGTCTTTTTTGCCTCGCTCACCTTCGATTACATAAGTTTGAAATCTCTCGCCATTGTTAATGTCCAATATATCAACCTTTTGCCCAACAGAAAGATTCGCTTTATCCATTAAATCTTTATCAATAGTTATAGATCCAACATAGTTTAAATTGGCATCTGTAACTGTTGCTCTATGAATTTTTGAATATATAAATTCCAGTAACATAATTTTAACCTCTTACTGCATAATTTTATCATAAAATTATATAGGCTGACTTTTCTTAATTTTATTTATATAGTTTTTCAAATCTGAAATTTGTTTTGGTTTAAGATACTTAAACTGCCCTTTTTTAAGTCCAAGAATATCTATTGGACCATGCGAAACTCTTTTTAAAGATTTAACAGGATGCCCAAGAAAATCAAGCATCTTTCTGATTTGTCTGTTTAAACCTTGATATAAAATCAACTCTACAACGGTATTTTTACCATCGAATTCAATAATTATAGAATCCGCATAAGCCATTTTTCCTGGCTCGATCTCAATCCCCTTAGCCATCTGGTCTAAATGCCCTTGATTCAATCGGCCTTGAACACAAACTCGATATACTTTCGGTATTTTTATAGAAGGGTGTATAAGTTCATTAATCAGATCCCCATCATTAGTCATAATCAATAGACCAGTGGAATCTTTATCCAGTCTTCCAACAGGCTTCAAGTTTTTAACAGACTCAGGCAAAATATCATATATTGTTTTTCTTCCTTTGTCGTCATCCATAGTTGTTATGTATCCGGCTGGCTTATAGTATCTTATATAAGTCAACTCAGATGGTTTAACTAGTTGATTATTTATATATACCCTATCTTTTGCACTAACAGAAAACCCCATTTCTTTGATTGTCACATCATTTACTCTGACTTTTCCAGCCTCAATAAGGACATCTGCCGCTCTTCTAGAACAATAACCAGACTGTGCTATAAACTTATTTAATCTCATTTTTTGGTGAGATTGTTCTTTTGATTTTCTTATTCTTTTCATCATCTAATAATACAAAGATAGTTGCTTAATATCAACAACTATCTTTATTTATATATACTATTTAATATAATTAATAGGCGCTATTTTTCATTTTATATATCTGAACTTCCTTCATTTGAGCTTTTTTGACTGAATCAGCAATTTTAGAATACAATATTTGAGAATTGGAGCTATCTGTTATCTGCCCCAAATTAGCAGAAATAATATCACCTGTTCCTACAAATCTGTATTTTGCCTGAGGTTTTCCCATCAATTTACCTAGTATTTTTGGGATAAAGTTTGTTTTAGCCAACACTAAATCCTGATTAATCGGTGCCCTAGAAAGAGTATCAACTGAATGAAAAAATTCATCTGCTTGTTTTAGTTGATCAACATTGCACTTTTTATATAAATCACTCAATACATTTTTGTTAACCTTAAGAGCCATTCCAAAAGAAGGAGAAGTTATATTTACATTATTAGTTGTTTTCATCATTACACCTTTAACCTACTATATCTATATATTTTTAATTTCAATAAATATTTATTATTGCTTATTCGCGGATAAATATTACAAAATTTTAACAGTAAATATTATTGACAGAGCAACGATTATAAAATAAAAAAAATAGAGAGTAAATAAAATTAAAATACTCTCCATTTTTATAATTGCTATAAAAACTACTGATCTATCTGAGCCAATTGTTCATTTTTTCTCATTATTGCTATCAATTTTTCAACAAGTCCTATCGTTTTTTTATGAGATTTTCGTGTGCCTATCTCTTTTGGTAGAAATTCTCTATAAAGCATATTTTTTGTATTTTTATCTTCCATAACATATTGATTAATAACTCCCTTAGGGCCCTCCTCATAATATATATTAACCCCGTTAGCAGTAGACAGCTTATCTAACTGTGCAGTCTGTTTAAGATGCTTAGTCAATTGTTTTGTTGTAACATTTGCCTCCAGAATTCGCTTAATATCTTTTTGATAGACAGCTCCGAACGATGGAGAATTTAAATTTTGTACTCTCATTTTTATAACCTTTATTAATAACTCTAATTATAAAACCAACAAAGATTTTTTTTGCCATTTTGGATATTTTTTGATTATAAATTTTTAACAAATTATTATTATAAAGCTTTCTTGAAGAACAATCTTTATGTTATTATTTCACTTAAGAATAGTTTATAGGAGTGTGAGATGGTAATCGTAAAAAAATATAAAATCGGCGTTGATGTTGGTGGAACTAATGTAAAAATAGCGCTTGTAGATAAAAAAGGTAATATTGTTTACTCTAATTCAGTTCCAACAAGAGCTGAAATGGGCTACGAATACACTATAAGCAACATAAAACAAGCCATCTATGACTTAATGAAAGAGACAAAAACAACGAAGGAAGTCATTGAAGGTATTGGATTTGGCTTCCCAGGACAAGTTGATTGTGACAATGGAATAGTAAGAATAGCCCCCAATATTCCTGGTTGGGTAAATGTTCCTATAGCTTCAATAATTGAAAAAGAGTTTGGAATCATAACGAAAATTGATAACGATGTAAGATGTGCGGCTTTAGGAGAATTAAACTTCGGAGCAGGTCAAGGCTGCAAAAATATGATTTGTATAACAGTAGGAACAGGAATAGGTTCTGGTCTAATCATAAATGGAAAGCTTGTCAGAGGAGCTTGTAATGCGGCAGGAGAAATAGGCCATATTAAATTATCAATGCATGGTGGTCCTATCTGTGGTTGCGGAGATACCGGCTGTTTAGAAGCATTTGCTTCAGGACCAGCAATCGTTGCAAAAGCAGAAGAATATATATTGGGTGGAAAATCAACAAAATACAGAGAATTAGCAAATCCTGACATTACACCGTACATTGTTGCGGAAGCAGCTAAACAAGGTGATGTAGTGGCGAAAAAAATATATGAAAATATTGGAGAATACATTGGAATTGGATTAGCAAGCATAGTAAATTTATTAAACCCAGAGAGGATTGTTATTGGCGGAGGCGTAGCTGATGCTGGCGATATACTTATAAATCCAATTAAAAAAGCACTAAAAGAAAGAGCTATGCCAATTCAAGGAGAGTGTGTTCAGGTAATCTCTGCAGAGCTTGGTAATACAGCCGGTGTAATCGGAGCAAGTTTACTAATCGAAAGTTAATCATGTCCTTATATTTATTTTGGGGTCAAGAAGACTATAATATTGATGTTGAAATCGAGAAGCTAAAAACTCAGCTTCTTGATTCTGCATTTATATCTATGAATTATAAAATAATAAATACCCCTGAATTCATAGATATTATTGATGCAATACAAACACCACCCTTAATGTTTGGGAATATGCTTTCTATAATAAACTTAGAGAAATTTCTTATAGGAAATAAATTTTCAATAGAAGATAAACAACTAAACGTTTTGAGTCAAGCAATAGAGACCATTCCAGAGTCAATAAATATAGTATTTTTGTGTAAAATTTCACGAGACGAACATAAAAAAATCGATACAAGAAAAAAATTATACAAAATAATAGCAAAGCATGCTCAAGTAAAAGAATTTCCACAATTTAGGAGTTATCAAAAAGAACTGCCTGCTTATATTCAAAAAATGGCGAAAGAAAAAGAAATAAGCATTGACCTAAATACAGCGACTTACATAGTAGAACAGATGGGAGTCAATCTAAGACTTATAAACTCTGAACTAGAAAAGCTCAAAGTGGCAATTCATCCTAAAAAACAAGCAAAAAAAGAAGATATAAAACAAATTTGTGTATCATGTGATGACTTATTTTCATTAGCAGACTTTATTGCAACTGGCGATAAAAATAAAACAGTAGAACAATTTAAAAAACTAACTGAAAGACGACATGAATTAGAAATTTTATCTGTATTACAGTCAAGCATACAAAAATTTATTTTTATAAAAAACTATGAAAAACTGGCTTCAGACAAAGAGATTGCTACAAAATTAAATATGAACGAATATATTGTAAAACTGACAAAAGAAAAACTGGCTTCAGTTCAACTTTCAAAGATGATTTCCATAAAAAACAATCTGACTAGAGCAGAATATCAATATAAAAGCGGGAAAATTACACCTCCAGAACTGGCTATTGAAATAGCCTTATTATCATAAGGACAAAAATGAACACCTTTTTAAAAGAAAAATATCCATACCTTATAAACTTTTTTGAATCATTATTTAATTCAGAAGATAAAGGGATTCCAAATTCCATAATACTATATGGGTCTGATATCCTATCTCAATACATAATTGCTTTAGACATTGCCAAGCAAGCAAATTGTATCGGTACAAAAAAAGAAGACTGTAACTGCATAAACTGTACTTGGATCAACGCTAATAAGCATCCTGCAGTGCTAACCATTTCCAAAATAAATAACAAATCAGACAACTCTAAAACAGTAATTTCAAAAGAGCAAGTAGACGACATTATGAATTTGTTAATAAATTCTTCAGAATATCATAGGTTTTTTATATTTTGTGATGCTGATATAAAAACATTATCTGATACTGAAAAAGCTAATTTAACAATCCTAGAAAGTGTTGGAATAAAGTCACCTGAAAGTAACTCGGAAGAACAGAAATGGTACCCTAAAGGAATCACTAAAGCATGTTTTCAAGAAGTTGCTGCAAATTCACTATTAAAATCTATAGAAGAACCTCCAGAGAGAGTTACTTTTATATTCCTAACAGAAGACAAGAATGACTTGATTCAAACTATAATATCAAGATCCCAAGCTTTTTTTGTACCAAGTTTTAATAAAAAAAGAATCAATACAGATTTCCTAAATGAAAGTTTAGCAAATTACCCGAATTTTTCGCCAACTGACGCATTAAGATTTTCGACTAAAATGCTTGAAATTATGGCAATAAATTCACTAGATGCAACTGAAATTCTGGACAGCATACAAATTTACCTAAAAGATATGATTCTGGCAAATAATGAAAATAAAATTTTTATTCAATATGCACTAAAATCAATAGAAAAAGCTGAAGAATCAAAAAAAATGTTACTCTCACACATAAAAGATCAAACTGTGTTGGAAGACTTTTCGCTATCACTTTTAAATTTAAATGAAAACCTTAACAGAACGTAACTTTGATGATATAATACACTTGGTCAAATACTATTACTCGACCAATCGAGACAGGCGAATGAAGGAAACACTACATGAATAAAAGTCAATCAGTAGGGATTTGGTTTGTTGTTGTACTATTAGCTTTAGCTTTAGCATCAATGATAATGACAGGCTCAACAACGACTACAAAAGATATCTCATATACTGAGTTCTTAACAATGGTCAAAAAAAGTGAAATTAAATCTGTTGATATTGAGAAAGACACACTGGTTGCAAAACCGATAGAAAACGAAATTAAGGTAACCGGCGAAAGTAACGCAAATAAACCTGCAACTACTCAGTATAGGGTGGTGATTCCGGTAAATGATGTTTCTTTATATTCTGTTCTTAACCAAAATAAAGTTGACATTAATATGAAAAAGCCAAGTGACTCTTCTTCATTCCTAGGGGTCGTGGGAACAATATTGCCAATACTATTAATTGTAGGTATGTTGATTCTTATTATAAAAAGCCTTCAAGCTGGCGGCTCTCAAGCAATGTCTTTTGGGAAAAGTAAAGCCAAATTAATGCTTGATAGTAAAGTTAAAATTACATTTAAAGATGTCGCCGGAATTGATGAAGAGAAGCAGGAACTTGAAGAAATTGTAGATTTCTTAAAAAACGGCGAAAAATATATGAAACTAGGGGCCAAAATACCAAAAGGAGTTCTTCTTGTTGGAGTTCCCGGTACAGGTAAAACCCTCATGGCAAAAGCCGTGGCTGGAGAAGCTGGCGTTCCTTTCTTTTCAATAAGTGGTTCAGACTTCGTAGAGATGTTTGTAGGGGTAGGCGCATCTAGGGTTAGAGACTTATTTGAACAAGCAAAAAAACATCATCCTTGTATTATATTCATAGACGAAATTGATGCAGTCGGCAGACAGCGTGGAGCAGGTCTTGGTGGTGGTCACGATGAAAGAGAACAGACACTCAACCAACTTCTTGTTGAGATGGATGGTTTTGATGAAAACGTAAATATAATAGTAATAGCAGCAACAAATAGACCTGACATTCTTGATAATGCACTATTAAGACCAGGACGTTTTGATAGACAAATTGTCATTCATAAACCAGATATTCTTGGCAGAGAACAGATTTTGGATGTTCATGCTAAAAATAAACCTCTTGGTGAAGATGTAGATATAAAAGTGTTGGCAAAAAGAACACCAGGATTTACAGGTGCAGACCTGCAAAATCTTCTTAATGAGGCATCATTACTTGCAGCAAGAGGAAATCAATCTAAAATTACAATGCAAAATATAGAAGAGGCTATTGATAAAATTGTAGCTGGTACTGAAAAGAAAAGCAGAATCATAACAGATGAAGAAAAAGAAAACACTGCTTACCATGAAGTAGGTCATGCTTTATTACACTACTTCTTAAAGAATGCTGATCCATTACATAAAGTATCAATTATACCGAGAGGAATGGCGCTTGGTGTAACTTGGTCACTACCTGAAAAAGACCATTTAACAATGAAGAAAGTTCAGTTACTAGATAATATTTCAGTATTTATGGGTGGAAGAGTGGCTGAAGAAATGATTTATGGACCAGATAATATTACTACAGGAGCTCAAAATGATATAGAAAGAGCAACTGAAATTGCGAGAAAAATGGTTACTACGTGGGGTATGTCAGAAAAAATGGGTAGTATGGCTTACGGAAAATCTCAAGAACACGTATTTATGGGAAGAGATTTTGGACACTCAAGAGACTTCTCTGAAGAAATTGCAGCTGATCTTGATAAAGAAGTCAAACGAATTATTGACGAAAGGTACAATATTGCAAAACAACTCTTATCAGACAACAGGGATATGCTAGAGGCGGTTGCAAAAGAATTATTAGAGAGAGAAACTCTTGATGAGAAAGAAGTTTCGGAAATAATTGACAAAATATCAAATGAGAGAAATTCTCAATACTAAATTAGAAAGGACACTATTATGATAAATGAAAAAATGGAACAAGCATTTAATGATCAAATAAATAAAGAATTCTACTCTTCATATCTCTATCTATCAATGGCCGCATACCTTCAAGAGATAGGTCTAACAGGTTTTGCAAGTTGGATGAGAGTGCAAGTACAAGAAGAAACTTTTCACGCAACAGCAATGTTGGATTATCTTCTAGAAAGAGGTGGAAACGTGAAGTTAGAAGCAATTCCTGCACCTCCTCACAAATGGGTAAATGTACTTGAAGTATTTGAAGAAACTCTAAAACACGAACAACAAATAAGTGCTTGGGTTAATGATCTTGCCGATGTGGCTGATGAACAAAGAGATAGAGCAGCAGCTACCTTCATACAATGGTTTATAAAAGAGCAAGTTGAAGAAGAAGCAACAGCATCAGATATTTTAGCAAAACTTAAACTCATAAACTTAAATGGTGATGCCTTATTTTCTATGGATAAGGACTTATCAACCAGAACATTTGTTCAACCAGTTATAAATTAATATAACAAATGCAAATTACTACAAAAATACCAAAAATATTACCAAATGCTATTTTAGTATTAATTATATTCTTTGGTATTTTTTTGCGAGCTATAGCATACTCTAGAGGCTTACCTATATGGAGTGATGAATTTGTAGATGTATTATCAAGGGGGTATAAATATGTTCTAACCCAGAATACACAGCATATTCCGCTAGGACTTGCATTACTAACGAAAGTAATAATTGATATTTTCGGGAAATCAGAAACAATTATTCGATCAATTCCATTTACTTGCTCACTAATTTCAGTAATCGCTTTTTATTTCTTATGCCAAAAGTGTCTAAATCAATTTATATCAAAAGCTTGTGCATTAACACTATTTGCAATAAATACAAATATAATATTTCAAGCACAGACATTTAAGCAATATAGTTGCGAACTAATGATAAGCGTTTTAGCATTAACAACTGCAATTTCAATAGATATAAAGAAGCTTTCAAACAAACAAGCCTTAGGACTAGGTTTGCTTTCAAGCATAGCATTTTGGTTTTCATATTCTTACATCTTTCTATTATCTGGATTACTAATAGCTCATTTAATAAGAATAATCTCAGACAAATCCCATTTAAACATTAAAAAATTTCTATTCTTTTTAATGCCAAATTTAGTAAGCTTTCTTGTATATTTTATTTTAGCTGAACTTCCTTTTGTTACAAATGCAAATTTGCACCAGTCATTTATTGACTTTGTAGGGTTCTTCCCCAACACAGGAAGAGAAATAATAGGAATATTACAATATTATGTGCCAATATTACCACTAAACACAAAGGCAAATGTTCTCCTTTTCACACTGGCAATAGGAATCACGTTATCAATAAAGTCAAATCGTTTCACTACATTATTACTTGCATTACCAATAGTTTTAACTTTGATTGCCTCTTTAGCTTCTATATACCCATTTCAAGATAGACTTGTATTATTCCTATTTCCATCCTTTATCATTTTGTTGTTTAAAAGTCTTGATTATAGAGAGTACAAAGACAAATATAAAATAATAATCCTAATTAATTTGTTGATATTAGCATTTATATTCAATATATCAAGGAGTCCATGGATTGATATTGACCAAATTACAAACAACAAAGATTACTTTAGAATGAGCACTTCCAAAGAATTCTACGACATTTTAAAAACTAAAAAAATAGAAAAAGATGCCAAAATATATACATTTGGGAGAAATAGCAGCCTATACACATATAACGGATTTTTAGACAGAAAAACAATTGACAACATAGATTCAAAGGTTGTCTCGCTTTTGCCTATTTGTGCTTTAGATTATGACAAAGTGCCACCCCCAAATAATATTTACAAAATCCACAATAAAGAATTAGTAGGAAGTGATGATGTTGTAGAAGGTTTTCCTAGTAATAACACATGGTATATATATTTGTACGATTATCCATACACTAGGCACTGCAATACAGGAATGAAAAATTATATAACAGCTCATTATGAACTTTTAGAGCAATATACTGATAAAATCGGTGGGACATATATTAAATTTAAAACTTAAAACAAGTTAAATTATGAATTTTTTAATCTATCTTCTGGAGGAGTTATTCCAATTACACGCAAACCAAAGTTATCACCGATTACAACTACCTCTCCATTTGCAATGTGTTTTCCATTTGCATAAAGATCGACAGGTTCTCCCGCAACTTTGTCTAACTCGATAATTGATCCCTTAGTTAGCTCCAATACCTTTTTAATAGGCAACTCGCAACGTCCCAACTCTACGGTTAACTCAAGATTTATATCCATTAAAATATCTAAATTCGTATTTTCATCAGCTCTAGCCTGGGAATCTTGATCAAAAGACGAAAATTTAACAGGTTGAACTGTAACCGGCTCAGAATAGGTTTCTTCCTGAGGATCAATTCTTTCAGCATCCTGTATTATACCCTGATTAAATTCTTCTTCGTTTTGAGTCTCTTTTTCTGGCATCAGACTATCCCCTTTTATAAATAGCTCTTTAGTATCTCTGCAGTTTCGTCATATCTATCAGTAATTTTAACACACATTTTTCTTTTAATTGTTCCTGGTCTGGCAAAAAATTTCTTAGCGCCATTCAGTTTTACAATTAATTCATCGGCAACGCTATTCTCTAAAAGAACAACATCACCCTCTTTTAGAGCAATAAAATCCATTAAAGAAATTTTAGTTCCACCGAGTACTACTTCTATATCAACATTTGAAGTATTTAACTTACTTATCATGCTTTGTTTTTCTTCAACTGTTGCCATAATTCCTTTTGTTTGGAATATATGTTGAGTATTTAGTTGACTTAAAATACTCTCTAACATTGGGTATGGCAAACAAACGTTGACAAGCCCATAGTACTTTCCACCCATTTGAATTTCCATAGTTACCAAAGCAACAATTTCACTTGGGCTCGCTACCTGAACCATACTATAACTATTTTCAATATCAATCAAATTTGCTTCAGCCGGTAAAATACTTGACCATGCAACTGCAAATGTATTAATAGTTTTTTCTAAAACTTTTTTAGTTAAGGCTTCTTCAATATCAGTTAATTCTCGTGAAGATTGTTCTGTAGCACCAATTCCGCCTAGCATTCTATCCACAAAGCAAGAGATAACTTCAAAGCTAAAACCCAACAATACCTGACCAGGAAGCGGATTCAACTCGAAGATACCCACAGTCATAGGAGTGGGCATTGATGCAATAAACTCCTCATACATTATCTGATCAACAGAAACAACATCTAGATTTATGGGTATTCTTAAATAACCGGTGAGAGATAAAGCCAACTGTCTTGAAAATTCTCTATGAATATCCTGAAGTCCCCGAAGATGTTCTTTTGAAAACTTATCAGGTCTTCTAAAATTGTATAGTTTATACCCTTTCTGATACTCGTTTATATCATCATTTTCAAGGTCAACATATCTACTATATTCTTCAACAGTAGCCACAACATCTCTTCCCACTTTATCTTGAGATGCATACCTATTATCTAATTTTTGTTTATCAACTTCAGCCAAAAATCACCCATCCTTATTGCATTATAAATTGACCAAAACTAACTCTCATAACTTCACGTTCACCAGCTAATATTGAATCAACAGAGTCAGTAATCTCATCTTTTGCTAATTCTTTGCCTGCAGCTGTTGAAAGCTCAGAAGACGTTTTACTTGATAAAGCTGATATGACAGCATCTCTGATTGCAGGTTTGTATTGAGCCATTTCTGTTTCAATTGGAGAAGCAGCCGGTGCACTTTCGCCATGTCCACCACCACTTTTAACAGGCTCATCATCTGAAGGTTTTTTAGTAAGCTCAAGAGCAACACTAACCTTTAAGTATCTTTTCATTCCAGGGTCACTTAAATTCATGGTAAAATCACCAAGATCAACAATAAGTCCTTTTTCTTCAGGCGCATCTTCAGAAGCTCCCTCAGCTACCGCGTCAGCAGATGCTTCGGGTTTCGGTATTTTCTTTGATAATAAAGAATCTTGCATTAAATAGTTTGCCAATAAAAATAATGAGCATATTATTGCAGTCGTAATTACATTTATAATAATTACTTTGGAACTTCCTGAATTGTTTTTATTTTCTACTTCCGGTGTTAAATCCTTTGGTGCATTTGGTCTTGCCATTTTAATCTCCAATATCTTTCAATTATTTTGTATTAGAACTCAATATAATTATATCAACTCTTCTATTCTGACTTTTACCTTCATATGTAGTATTTGGTGCAATTGGAACATATTCACCATAACCAACTGCAGAAAGTCTTTTTGGATTAAGGCCTTTTTGAGCAATTAGATAGCTGATTATATTAGTTGCTCTTGCTGTAGATAATTCCCAGTTTGATGGAAACTGGGTTGTTTTAATAGGGGTTGAATCTGTATGCCCTTCTATAATCACATAATTATCCATCTTCTTCAGCTCTGAGGCTATACTATCCAAAGTAGCTAATACCTCTGGTTTTATTATAGCAGAACCTTGGGTAAAAAGCATTTTATCATTAAGTCTAATTATAGCACCTCTACTGCTTTTAAGTAATATTGTATTAGACTTTATTAATTCATTATTATTTAATTCCTTTAAAATTTTATCTTGCTCTGATTGTGTTGGAATATTTTTATGGGAATCTAAAGACTGGGTGGGTGATTCAGAAGTCAGTCCAAACACACTTTTTACGCTATTGACAGTATTAGCAACATTTTGATGCCCACTACCAGAAACAGCCCAAAGAACCATAAAAAGGGCAAGCAGCATCGTAACAAAATCGGCATAAGAAACAACCCATCTATTCAAGTAATCTTTAGAGTATGAATAATAGTCATTTTTCATCTATACTCTCTGCTCCACTCTCGATCCTTTGTAGTATTTTTTGTTATTGTATTTTAAATAAGCAATAAGTTTTTCTTCAATTATTCCCGGATTTTCTTTCATTATTATTGACAAGATAGCTTGAAGCATTGCTTCTTTAAATAATACCTCTTCTCTCAACTTCAATTTCATTTTACCAGCCACAGGCAAGAAAAACATATTAGCTACACCAACACCGTATAAAGTAGCAATAAACGCTGTTGCAATCCCATTTGCAAGTATCTCTGGCTGTTGAATATAACTCATAGTTTGCACCAAACCAAAAACAGCACCAACAACACCAAATGTTGGTGCATATCCACCCATCGCCTCAAAAACTCTTGAATTAATTAATTCTTGCTCTTCATCATAAGCTATTTCAGCACTCATAATGTCATATACTAATTGAGGGTTCTCTACATCTATTGCAAGTTGCAGTCCTCTCTTTAAAAAAGGTACATGAATCTTATCAACAAAAGACTGCAACTCAAACAAATTATGATGGCGTGCATAATGTGCAATTTGTATAACTTCATCGATGACAATCAACTTATTATTGTTTTCTTTCTTAAATGCAGATAATGAAGACTTTATTGCAACCATAACTGTAGTTATAGAAAAATTTATAAAAGAGGCAAGAAATGTTCCACCTAAAACTATTATAATTGCCGTAGGCTGCAAAAGGACACGAATATTAGACGTATCCATGCCGGGATGAAAAACAAATACAACAAACGCAACAAATAAAAATATTATTATTGAGCCACTCATTAGCTTATACTTATCCCCAAATCAATATTAACAATATAATTTCATATTTATATATCTCGAGTATCCACTATTTACCGTATTTTTTTATAGAAAGGTCAAATGAAATTAAATAACTGTTATATTATATAAACAACGTGGTATTAAATAACTATCAGAAGGGATATTAAGACAGCAGATGGCATCATTAGTCGATTCAACACGAACAATAATTAATGGTTCTCATCCTTTTTTGAAAGTTTTTGGACTTTCTTTTGGGATCTTTGCCGTATTGCAAATAATACTATCAAATGCAACAGAACCACAAACAAAAATGATTATTGCAATAATAACCATATTAATTCTTTTCGGTTACTATATACAAGCAATACACAACTCAATAAACGATAAAGCAATATTGATTCCGCGTCCATATAACTTGTTATATTTCTTATTTAATGGACTAAGGGGAGTAATATCACTCCTACCATATATTGCATTAGTATACTATGGAATGCTATGGATAAATCCATTAATGACTTTTGATACTTGGATAAATATCACATTACAAATATTGGCTTTCACACTATTATTTTCATTTTTCGCAACAGGATTGCTTTTACATGCGAGAAACTTTAGTTTTATACAAAGTTACGATTTTAAAAAACTAATCAAATATTCTGGTGACATTGTAGTTAGAAATTATACGTTACTTTTTGGACTCGCAGTACTTATAGGCTTAATTTTTGTTCCAGTTGGGATAGGCATTCATCTTATGTTTGACTATGGACCAGTATTTAATTTCTATGTAATCTTCAGTGCTGTATTCTTATTGCTCATAGTATCTCAATATTACGCTCTACTATATTTTGAATATATGGACTTAGATTAGGTTGAACTCATTTCTCTAAGTTTTTTTAGTTGATCTCTTATTTCAGCAGCTCGCTCGAAATCAAGTATACTTGCTGCTTTTTTCATATCTTTTTCCAACTTTGTAATTAGTTTAGGAAGATCCTTTTTACCGATATTCATTTCAACCATTTCTTCAGCAACTATATCTTCTATATTTCGGTAACTTGATACCAATTGAAGCAAGTTATTTTCAATTGGTTTTTTGATTGTCTTTGGAATGATATTGTGAATTTTGTTATATTCAATCTGCAATTCTCTTCTTCTTTTTGTTTCATCAATAGCTTTTTTCATACTATCTGTGATTTTATCCGCATACATAATAACCTTAGAACAAGCATTTCTAGCAGCTCTTCCAACTGTTTGA
The DNA here is from genome assembly GCA_023409995.1 of Cyanobacteria bacterium OH_CBB_238. GTDB lineage: Bacteria > Cyanobacteriota > Vampirovibrionia > Gastranaerophilales > Gastranaerophilaceae > JAEYQN01. The sequence continues at coordinate 14,873 of JAEYQN010000008.1, forward strand.
ATTAAACTGGTTTCTGAGCGCAAGAAACCTTCTTTATCTGCATCCATTATTGCAACCAATGAAACCTCCGGAATATCAAGCCCTTCTCTTAAAAGGTTTACACCAATAAGAACATCAAAAACGCCGAGCCTGAGGTCTCGGAGAATTTCAACTCTTTCAAGAGATACGATTTCACTATGTAAGTATCTGACCTTTATTCCAAGCTGTAACAGATAATCTGTCAAATCTTCGGCCATCCTCTTAGTAAGTGTTGTAATCAAAACCCTCTCTTTTTTATCAGCTGTTTTATTTATTTCAGCAATAAGGTCATCAACTTGATGAGCCGTTGGCTTAACAAATATTTCAGGATCAACCAACCCTGTAGGTCTAATTATTTGCTCTACAAGCTGTTGCGAATTTTTTCTTTCAAATTCTGCAGGAGTCGCCGAAATAAATATTTTTTGCCCAACCCTATCCCAAAACTCTTCTATTTTAAGTGGTCTGTTATCTTTTGCACAAGGCAGGCGAAAACCATAATCAACCAGAACAGATTTTCGTGCTTGGTCTCCATTATACATAGCCTTCAACTGAGGAATTGTAACGTGAGATTCATCAATTACCAACAAAAAATCATCTTTAAAATAGTCTAATAATGTAGCAGGGGGAGTTCCAGGGGCTCTTCTTTCAATAACTCTTGAATAGTTTTCAATTCCTGAACAATAGCCCATTTCTTTTATCATTTCGATATCATAATGTGTACGTTGAGCAATCCTTTGTGCTTCTATCAACTTATTTTGAGACTCAAATAATGACACTTGATTTTTAAGCTCTGTTCTAATCATTGAAAGTGTTGTATCGAGATCTTCATCATAAGATAAATAATGAACAGCTGGAAATATAACTGTAGAATCAACATTTTCAAGAATTTCTCCTGAGACTGGGTCTATTTTTATAATTTTTTCAATTTCATCACCAAAAAAAGAGATTCTTGTCACAATTTTTTCATATGAAGGCATAACTTCAACAATATCTCCCCTTGGTCTAAAGGTTGATCGTTTTAATTCAACATCATTTCTTTCATAGTGAATAGAAACAAGCTGCTTCAATAAAATATCTCTATCTATTTCATCACCAACTTTTATTTTTAAAGCACCTCTAAAGTAGTTTTCAGGCAACCCCAGTCCATAAATGCAACTGACTGAAGCTATTACTATTACATCATTTCGCTCATATAAGCTTCTTGTTGTGTTGTGCCTAAGCCTATCAATTTCTTCATTGATAGTTGAGCTTTTTTCTATATAAGTATCTGTTCTTGGAATATATGCCTCTGGTTGATAATAGTCATAATAACTTATAAAATATTCGACGGCATTATCAGGAAATAATTCTTTAAATTCATTATATAATTGGGCTGCAAGAGTTTTATTATGTGCAATAATTAATGTCTGTTTTTGTACTTTTTCTATCACGTTTGCAACAGTAAATGTCTTACCTGATCCTGTTATCCCCAGCAAAGTTTGAGATTCAGCCCCATCATTTATACCATTAACCAATAAATCAATAGCTTTAGGTTGATCCCCTGCCGGAAAGTGTTTTGATACAATTTTAAATTTTCTATCCATGGTTATATATTAACACCAATTGTTAATTATTATAGATTATATTTACCTATTAATGAATTGCGAATATAATAGGGTAATGGAACAATTATCAGTAACAGAATATATAAAAAAAGCCTTCGAACTAAAAAATGAGGGAAATTACAAACAAGCAATCGAGCTCTTCTATAAAGCATTAACAATAGATAATGAAAGCTCTGAAATAATGTGTGAGATAGCTGGCTTATACTCAAAACTAAAAAATCATGACCGAGCAATTGAGTATTATGAACAAGCACTTAGTAGTGACCCATTTAATTTAGACATCAAATATAACCTTGCACTTGTATATAAAAGTATGGGAAACATGGAAAAAGCCATTGCTTTCTTAGATTCAATATACAAAAAAAATCCTAAGATAGATTATTTGGTAGACCTTTTGCATTGCTTGTATGTAGAAAAGAGATTTGAAGAAGTTATTGATGCCTATAAAAAAGCTACTTTAATTAATTCAGGCTCAGATGGATTACATTACTACGTAGGTTTATGTTATTCAGCTCTTTCTGAATATAAAAAAGCAGAAAAACACTTTAGAAAAGCTTATGAGCTAAATAATGAGAACCTGGATGTTAAGTACGAGTTGGCTTTTGTTCTATATTCAACCGAAAGTTATGATGAAGCAGAAAGCTTATTGATGAATGTCTTGGATAGTAGAATTTGTGCAAAATCTTATTTTTTAATAGGAGAAATCAATTTTGCACTCAATCAACTTGATAAAGCAGTAAACTATATTTCGATTGCAGCAGATATTGAAAATAAAAATCCAACATACTTTTTTGAACTTGCAACAATTTATTCACTTAAAGGATTTTTTAAAGAAGCAGAAGAAAATTTCCAAAAATCTATAAAATTGAGCCCCAACAACCTTAGTTATAATTACGCACTTGCCTATTTGTACTATCAATCCACTCAAGTGCAAAAAGCAAAGCAAAAAATATCCTATATATTATCAATAAACCCTCAACACATTGATGCATTGATCTTACAGTCACTTATAAAAAGTGACGAAAATGACATTATTCAAGCAAATAAAATTATAGATTTTGTTCTTGAAAATACAAGTGATAATGATTTTGCTTTTTACGTAAAAGCTATTTTATATAAAAAATTAAGTTGGTGGGAAAAAGCAATAGAATCTATTAAAAAGGCTATTTCTATAAAACCAAAATCCTTGGAATACTTAAGCGAACTTGCTATTTATAATTATGAAGCAACATTATTTGGAGACACAAAAGAGATTTGTAAAAAAATATTGAATATCGACAATAAATATATTTTCGCTTACATAATGCTTGGCAAAGTGGCTTTTCTCAATAAAGAGTATCCTAAAGCTCTTGAACTTGCAGACATTGCTATTCAATATGACAAAAATGCAGATGAAGCACACTTTTTAAAAGCAAAGATATTAAGAGCAACTGATGTAAAAAATATGGCAATTGATTGCGCCAAAGCAGCAATTACATTAGCTCCACAAAAAACGAAATATTATGAGTTTGTAGCGAAATGTTTGTTTGATCAAGAAAAATACAAGGAAGCATACCACTATTATAATGAAGCTTCCTCCCAAGATGCATTAAATGCAGATTATAAATTCTATATGGCTAAATGCTCTCAAGCATTAGACGAAAAAAATAACACTATTGCAAATTACTCAGTAGCCAGAAGACTTGCCCCTTCAGATTCAAAAATAATAGATGCATATGCTGAATTTTTATCAAGTATTAAAAAGCATAAACAAGCTATAGAAATAATAAACACAGCACTCGCTTTCAACCCAAAATCAAGTGAAAAAGAACTTCTTCAACACAGATTAATACAAATCAAAGATAAATATAAAATAGCTGATACCCCTTTAAAAAAGCTTTTAAATAAGCTAAAAAGAGGGAATTAAGCCAGTTTTATATTTGCTAAATTTGGATCTAGCAATCGTCTACCCACATTGTCGAATTGAATGGAACATAAAGTCTTGTTTCCATAAGTTATTATTTTTTCAACAACACCCTTGCCATATTTAGCATGGAAAACATAATTACCTTCTTTAAAATTACAATCTTCTAGATTTTTTTTGTCAATATTAGCTTCATAGACAGGAACCGATGGTTTTTTGGGAATAGCTTTTTGAACGGGAGGTTCTGGAGCATTAATTTGCCTGGTGGCAGATTGAAGTTCTCTTGATGCGACGTCTATATGTTTTTGGGTTAAAGAAGCAGGCTTATTTAACTTTTCACTTACAGGTTCAGACTCTACAATAATTTCCCCAAACTCATTTTCACTGGCAGCACTAGGCTGTTGCATCTCATCAAGTTGTGAAGCGTTTTCAGGAAGTTCTTCTTCATCTGAGGCAACAATATATTCGATATCTTCATCATCTTCGTCAAAAATTACTAAATCATCTTGATCTTCAACAGTTAAGGCTGAAAGATCACAAGACTCCGGCTCGACAGAATTTTGAAGAGAAGAAATTTCTCCATCTATTTCAACTACATCATAATCTTCATTTTTTATATTGACAGTCTCAGTTTTTTCATCTTGAACAAAAGAAACCTCATCTAAAAAATCAAGATCATCACTGGTTACATCATCAATTATTGGTGATACTTCTTCAGCTTCTTGTTCTACCAAAGTTTGATTAATTGAAGAGAAATCAAATGTTTGTGGCTCCTCGACAATTTCAATAGGCTCTTTTTCTATGATACTTTGCTGATGTAAATCTATATTATCATCAGATTCTAATAAATCTTGAACACTATCAACATCAAAGTCAATAACAGGATTCACTGCAGTAAACATTTTATCCACATCATCTTTTATTTCATCATCAACAACGGTTTCAAACGAATCTTTTGACAGCGCTTTAAGTTTGAGAATCATAGGCATAAAGAAAGTATTTTCGCTCCAAATTATAAACTCTTTTTGATTAAGTTTTTGCAAAAATGAATCATATAATTCAAAATCATTAATTTTTTCAATAGGAGCAAATAGAATTAGATTTTTACACAAAGCTTTTAAATGACCTAATAAAGAATACTTATAACCTGACACGGGAATTGGTCTTATATTTTCATTATCATACAGAGCAGTTAAAGTTGCTTTTTGAGAATTCTCATCAGTCAGATTAACAATAAAATAACACTTCTTTTGTATTTGAGATGCCACTGTTTCAATAATAAATCTATGCCATTTTTCATCAACTTCTGACGCATCAATTATAGTAATCGATGTTTTAGACAAAAGCTTATTTAAAAAATCGAACTGGTCTTTATTCTGGGCAAATAAAGATTTTTGTTGATATTTAATAAGTTTATTCTTAAAAATAATCAACTCAGGAATAGGATTTTGCCTGCATTGTTCGTCAATTACACTTTTAAATATATCAAAAGGAATAAAATCGTCCTCTAAGCTTTCAACATAGCTTTGAAGCTCTAACAATATCCCCTGAATTATAGCTTTATTTTCTGATGAACAATCTTCTAAGTCATTTTGAGCAATAAAATCAAATGCATTATAATTAAGAGGCAATTTATATTCTTTTGATACACTTATTCTTGTGGCATTTTCAACTTTTTTATATCTTCCGTCGAAATCAATTATAATCGTTCTTTTATTTTGACTCTGCAAGCTATAAAGAATATTAGAAGTAATCACTGTTG
>JAEYQN010000104.1 GCA_023409995.1 Cyanobacteria bacterium OH_CBB_238
GTATGACGGAACGGATGAGTATTTATTTAATCATATGAATCTAACCATTAAAGAAAATATATTTTTAGGTATCGTAGGATCTAATGAATCAGGAAAAACCACTCTGGTATCCTGTATAAAGGGTATAATCCCCAATAGCTCTACGGGAGTCTACAAAGGACAGGTATTGTTATATGGAGAGCCTGTAAAGGATTGTGATTCACGTGTGATAGCAGAAAGTGCCGGAATGGTTTTCTCGGATCCAGATGCGCAGTTCACGACTATGAGTGTAGAAGAAGAAATTGCTTTTGGATTGGAGAACATCGGTGTATCCGTGGAAGAAATCAACAAAAGAATTGCATGGGTCAGCGAACTTTGTCATTTAGAGGATTTACTGGAAAAACCGCCTTTTGATCTCTCGGGAGGACAAAAACAACGTGTAGCAATCGCAGCAGTACTGGCGGCTAAACCTAAAATGATCATACTGGATGAGCCTACTTCAATGTTGGATCCGAAATCAAAAGATGAAGTATTCGAGATTTTAGAAAATATTAAAACTAATTTAAAAATGACGGTAGTTGTAATTGAGCATAATATAGAAAAAATTGCAGAACTAGCAGACGAAGTCATCTTGATGAAGGATGGGTTGATCCTTAGGCATTTAGAGACAAAAGAATTTTTTACAGAGGTAGAATTACTAAAAGAAAACAGTTTGAAAGTACCAGAATCCATTGAACTGCTCTATTATCTTTATAACAAATTTCAGATAAAGGGGGCAGGGCCAGTAAAATTAGAAGAAATTGCCATGGAAATAAAAAGTTTATTAAAGGAGAAAGATGGTGAGTAGTATGGAAGATATCATACAAGTAAAAAATCTGACATTTGCCTATGATGACGGCACAGTGGCCTTAGAAGACATTAATATTTCTGTAAAAAAAGGAGATTTCGTGGCTTTGATTGGACAGAACGGATGTGGGAAGACCACATTATCTAAGTGTTTGAACGGTATCTTAAAAATAACAAAGGGAGAAATAATCGTAGGGGGGCTCCATGTGGAAAAAAGGCCAAAGGTAAAAGATCTGGTAAAAAATATTGGGTATGTTTTTCAAAATCCGGATCATCAGCTATTTAGTGCCAAAGTGTATGACGAAATTGCCTATGCACCAAGAAATATTGGACTAGATGAAAAAGAAGTGGATAAAAGAGTAAAAGAGGCAGCAGAAACTGCGGGTGTAAAATCAGAATTATTTGAGGAGCAACCGGTTCTATTAATGAAAGGATTGCGACAAAGAGTGGCAATAGCTTCCATTCTCTCTTTAAAACCGCAGGTGATTATTGTGGATGAACCCACAACGGGTCAAGATTATAAGCAATCTTTGGAAATCATGGAATTCTTAAAAGAACTAAATGAAAAACATGGCCATACCATTTTAATCATTACCCATGAAATGCATATTGTGGCACAATATGCAAAGCGTATTATGGTGATGAAAAAAGGAGAAATATTTATGGATGGTACTCCGAGCGACATATTTTCACAACCAGAACGTTTAATGGAAGGCTTTGTAAAACCTCCTATGGTAACCAGAATGGCACAATTAATAGATCGTACTGGTCTGCATGATGGGGTTGTAAATATTGAGGAGTTGAAGCTTTTTCTGGAAGAAGGAAAAATTGCCTTATGAAGATACTGATAAAAAACGGTTTTATCGTGGATGGAACGGGCTCAGATGGATTCCTGGGCGATGTTCTGATTGATAAGGATAAAATTGAAGAAGTAGGTATCGTGACGCAAAAAGCGGATGAGATCATAGATGCACAAGGCCTTGTGATCGCGCCTGGTTTTATTGATACCCATAGTCATAGTGATTTGGAGGTCTTGGTACACCCTGAGCTTCTACCGAAGCTCAAACAAGGAATAACTACAGAAGTATTAGGACAGGACGGAATCTCTATGGCACCCCTCCCTCCTTCTTACATTAGCCCCTGGAGGAAAAACTTAGCTGGACTTGATGGTGATTGTGATAGCATTAACTGGAATTATCAGGATACGGCTCATTATCTGACCATGATAGAAGAATCTGAGCCATCCATCAATGAATGTTACCTGTTGCCCCATGGAAATATACGAATGGAAGCCATGGGACTGGATAATAGAAAACCTGATAAAGAAGAATTAGAGCGGATGAAATCAATCGTTCGCCGGGAAATGGAGGCGGGAGCAATTGGCATTTCGGATGGCCTCATCTATATGCCCTGTGCTTATTCCGCCATAGAAGAGATCATAGAGATTTGTAAGGTGGCAGCAGAGTATGACGGTGTTTATGTCGTACATCAAAGAAGTGAAGCGGACACCATCGTGGACTCTATGAAAGAAATAATAAGGATAGGAAAAGAAAGTGGCATCCATATCCATTTCTCTCATTTTAAGGTATGTGGCAGAAAGAATTGGAATAAAATAGACGAAGTACTGATGCTTCTGGATATTTGTGAAAGAAAAGGAATCAAAGTTACGTTTGACCAATATCCATATGTAGCGGGTAGCACTATGCTAGGTGTCATCTTACCTCCTTGGGCTCACGACGGAGGAACGGATAAACTTCTAACCAGGCTTAAAGATCCTAAGTTACGGGAAGCTATGATAAAAGACATTACGGAGGGAATACCCGGATGGGACAACTTTGTGGATTTTGCAGGGTTGGATCAGATTTTTATTACAAGTGTAAAAACACAAAAAAATCAGGATGCGGTTGGCTTAAATCTGCTTGATCTGGGGCACCTACGTAAGAAAGATCCTTATCAAGCAACATTTGATCTTCTGCTGGAAGAGGAAAATGCTGTGGGTATGGTGGATTTTTATGGTAAAGAGGAGCATGTAGTGCGCTTTATGAAGCGCCCGGAAATGAATGCTTGTACGGATGGTCTATTAGGGGGAAAGCCTCATCCCAGAGTATATGGTTCGTTTCCTCGTATTTTATCCACTTATGTAAGAGAAAGAAAAGCCCTTACACTGGAGGAAGCCATTACAAAGATGACATGGAAAGCGGCAAAGGCCATGCACATTAAAAACAGAGGTAAAATTGAACGGGGCTACTATGCGGATCTTTGCATTTTTGATGCAAAGAGCGTAAAAGAGAAAGGAACCTTTACAGAACCGGCACAGTTTCCGGAGGGAATCGTGCATGTCATCGTAAATGGTCGTGTGGCTGTTAGAACGGGTGAATTCACGGGAATAAGAAACGGAAAAGTATTACGTAGATAAAGGTGGTGAACTAACAACGAAATCAATGGAGGAAATTATGAGTGAGAAAATGAAATGGGCCATAAATACAATGCCCCATACAGATGATATGCAACTACAAGTCATGAGCATCAGTGAAATTAAAAAAGCGAGAAAATTTCATGAAAGCTTTCCTCAATACCAGAAGACGCCACTCAGAGAGCTGTCTAATATGGCAGCATATTTGGGAGTGCAGAAACTGTTTGTGAAAGATGAATCTGATCGATTCGGTTTAAATGCATTTAAAGTACTTGGCGGTTCTTTTGCTATGGCTAAGTACATAGCCAAACAATTGCATAAGGATGTGAGTGAACTGCCCTATGAGATACTTATATCAGAAAAAATAAAAGAAGAGTTTGGTCAGGCTACCTTTTTTACAGCAACGGATGGCAATCACGGCCGGGGTGTAGCA
>JAEYQN010000121.1 GCA_023409995.1 Cyanobacteria bacterium OH_CBB_238
GTGTCAGAATTATTTGACTTCTACGCAGGAACTTCAACCGGTGGGATTTTGACATTATTACTAAACAAGCCAAACCCATTGTCAGCCGCTGAATTAATAGGACTTTATGGCGGAGAAGATGGAAAAAATATTTTCAAACATAACTTTTTAACGCCACTAAATTATATTTTCAAAGGACCAAAATATGATAAAAAAGGAATAGAGTCTGTACTAACAAAATATTTGGAAAGCATTTGTTTAAAAGATGTTATAAACCCCATTTTACTCACTTCTTATGAAACAGAATATCGTAATGCAACTTTTTTTAATAGCTATGATCATAAATATAAAGATTTATCTTTGAAGGATGTTGCAAGAGCAACATCAGCCGCTCCAACATATTTTGAACCGATGAAAATAGATAGCTTTGGCACGTTTATAGATGGCGGAGTCGCTGTGAATAACCCGGCTATGTGCGCTTATGTGGAGGTGCTTAAAATACTAAAAAAAGAAGGTATAGATCCTGATTCAAAAAAAATTGTTCTTGTTTCTCTTGGGACTGGCTCAGCCACCACCTCATATAGCTACGATGAAATGAGAAAATGGACACCCATTGATTGGATAAAAGGTCCACTAATATCCTCATTCTTCGATGCTAATAGTAATACCGTTGAACATCAATTAAAACAAATATTACAAAGTGATTGTTATTACCGCTTCCAACTACAACTACCTAAGGAAAAAGGAGCAGATGCTCTCGACAATACAGATGATAAAAGTTTAAACAAACTAAAAAGCTTAACTTTCGGTTATATTAAAAACGAGACTATATCAGGACTACCGATTGGCTGGGCAAATAAACTTGAACTATTATATAAAAATTTAGACACATCTGCTAGCCTATATACTAGTTAGATAACTATTCATAATTTTTAAAGACGATAATCGAAGATCTGGCTTGGACATTAAACTGATTATTAAGAATAACATAACCAATAACATCACAGGAAAAAATCCGTGCAAGTCCAGTTCCTACTGGGAAATATTGATTTTAATTCCCTGTTATTTATTTAGGGAATTTCATGACCAACATGGCTAAAGTGCTTTGTTTGATAGAAATGTTCTTTAGTTCATTACAAAAAACTGGTAAAAATATAATTTTTTCCCTGTAAATTCCCTGTATTTTAAAAATGGAAATAAGAGACTTTTGCTGCCTAAACTACATCCACCACCAAATTTAATCATAGAGCGCAATAGCGCTCTTTTTTAATGCGTATATTATTTGACAACCGAAATGGAAAACGTGACAAACGAAATAGAAAAGTTTTAATTTTTTAAAAATTAAGTCGGAAATTTTTCCATTACAACGAGCGAAAGCAAGTGACAAGTAAATAAACAATAAGCGCCTGTAGCTCAGTTGGATAGAGTGTTTGGCTACGAACCAAAAGGTCGGGAGTTCGAATCTCTCCAGGCGCGCCACTAATAAATAAAGGGTTTAGGCTATATTGCCAAGACCCTATTTTTTGTCACTACTGATTGATTTATATAGAAATAAAATCAGCCAGGAAATCTTCTTGGTGGCAGGGAAAGAAATAATTTTTGTAACAATATTATGTTCCAATTTCGACTAATAACAAAAAAACATTTCATTAGCATTTATACTTGAAAATACCACAGCAACGAGAAAAACAAGTGAAGGGGACTTATATATGCGTATATCAACTGTGAATTTTGGAACCCAGGGACACCCAGTTAACAAAAAACAGAACAAAAACAGACCGACATCTACTTCAACCGAACAAAGACATAATCCATACAGTGTCCCCCCTAAAAAAAGCTCTGGTATTATTTCAAAAGAACAAAGATTTCATTCCCAAAATAACCTGGGGGAAAAAAGATCTGATACGGGGGGCAAAAAAGAACACTTTACCCCTCTAAAGATTGATATTTTGGGGTATTGTGGTGATATTCCTGAGTCGCCAAATAGGTATATTTTTGAGGATCCTTTAACCGGACTACCGGTTATTTGTCGATTCCCAAAAGATAAATATGACAAAATGTGCGAACTCGGCATTATGGTGTCTACCCGCCCAATAAATGATTGGGCAACAGGAGATCCTTATTCTGATGAACAGATAAAAGAACTTGTAAAAAATAATCCTAGGTATACAGACTGCAGAGTGGAAAAGAAAGACTCATCCACGAAAGATTATTATATATTTGATGAAAAATATACTATGATAGAAGAATTTATAAAAAAAGCAAGAAAATTAAGAGAAAATGGTAACTCAATTAGTTATGAAGATACACAAGAGCTATCCGAGGATTTTTTCAACATAATAGACATCTGTTATGGAAATGATGAAGAAGGCGTAGAATCTTTGTTTCAAGCTGCTTTGTTCTCCAAAGACGAACCTAACGACCCTCCAAATGAATTTGATCTCCTAAAAAGCGAAGTGCAAACTGATCTCATTTCGAATGATGAATACTTGGATCTTTCACCGTCAGAAATGCTTCTAATCATAACGTATATGAAACTGCAAACTTTTGATTTTATAAAAAGAACCAGAGATAATATCAACAAGTAGGTATTAAATAATACATTGTGATTCACAACCTATTTACTAAATTCATTTTACATTTATTGGCATAAACTTATTAACTTTGAATCAAATTTTTTTACATAAAAATTGTTAATATATGAAGTTTTGGAATCTGCAGAATCTCTGAAAACTTTTTAGTACTACAATTAAAGCTATCAAGTCGCGAAAATTACTTACGTAAAACTGCGGACTTGTAAGAACTTTTAAATTTGTCATAATAAATATATTGATTAAAAAAATATTTTATAAAAAGAAAAGTAAAAAATGATTATTACAAATATGTATAATAATGACTATATTATATCTATTTTTTTATTTTCTATAGGTTTTAAAAAATAGTTATTTTTGTTTTTGCAAATAAAAAATTCAACAACAAAAAGTATATTTAAAATTATTATAACTATAAAACAATATTCGTAAATCCATGCGAGGGTTTCTAACGATAAACAAATATTTGGATTTATTTTTAATAAATAACCTTGCAGGTAAACTACATAAAAAGAAAAATAATATATGCAGATAACGATAACAAATTAATAAATATATAATTTTTTAAATTTTTCACAAAAAAAGTATAACACAACAAAGAAAGTAATCATATAAATGACAAATAATAAAAACTTTGCAAATTATTACAGTAGTGAAATATATGCCAAAACAAAAAAATATCAAAAAATCTACGGATTTAGTGTGGGAAAAGGAACACATGATACCTGGAACAATTAAGCCGATGCGTTTAAACATACTTTTGGCTCTGCAGATATGGCATTAAAATTAAATTTAGGACTCAGTGAATATATAGGAAATTATCATGAAGATAATTCCAGAAATAACCCTACTAAAGAAAAGAATATGGACAAATGGAACAATGCTGAGGGTCGTAAAATTGCACAAAAAATCGAGAAACAAATAAATAACCCTGTTTTACTTAAATTATATGCAAGTAGTGGAAAACTAGATGACCTAATTGCAAAAGAAGTTATGCAAAAAATGCAAGCAAGAAAGCTTATAACTAATCCTTCTGATAAAAGAAAATACACAGGATTTGCAGCGGATATAAATAAAGAAAAAACTTTTACTCGCGAAGAAATAGGAAAGATGTCTACAAAAGAATTTCAGAAAAACGAAAAAATGATAATGAAACAACTTAGAGAAAAAGGCATCCCAACAAAAGTTCAGCTTGAAGAAACGGAAAAAGCTAAAGCTTCAAAAAACTCCAATTCATCAAAGGGCAATTATTCGGGTGATGAACGTTGGGTGACCATTAATGGGAATCATGTTTTATTAGAAAATTAAACCAAAAAAAATTGTATTATTTTCAACCTGTAGTTCCGCATGGTTCCGCAAAAAAGTTCCATTTAGGTTCCGTTTGGAGCAGAAAAATTTCTTTACGGAACCAACTTTTACTTTTTAAATTACAAATTTACCGTACGGGAATATTTCGCAGATTTAAGGGAGATTATCCACATATTATTACTGAACAGGAATAATACTAAACTAGCAATTTTGACTGGACTCTTAGACAGTTTTTTACAACAAATTCTAAAATTCCATACCCTATTTCAAAATCAATATTTTTCACTATTTTTTCAAGCTCAGCAGGAAGTTTTTTCGCTTGCTTTGATAAAGTTTCTTCTACAAAGTTTGGACTAATATCAAGTTGTTTTGCAAAATTTCGCCAGTCTTTAATTGTTACTTCATTTATTACATTGGTTTTACCTATTTTCATAGCCATAAATGAATCTAAATCTTCATAGATAGAAGTGCATAAAACATCATAAATAGGTGTTAGTTCAAGATCTCCATTTTCTCTATATAATACAGAAAAGTTCTTGCCGTGTGCATCGCAATTGCCTATTAAATAATTAAAAATAACATACTCGACAAACTGTGCTTTGCTTATCGCCGGTCTTGAAAGCATCATCAAAACTTTTTCGCAGTCTTTAATTGTTACTTCATATTTATTATCTGACCAAATCCCTAGCGATTGCGTGAAGTCTTCTTGCTGAAGTCGTTTTATTTTATTTCCTTGAATAACTCTATCGTATCTCTCAATTAAAAAGAATTCAGTTGAGTTAATTTTTTTCATTTCTACATTCGGCGCTAAAAGGCCACAAGCCTTTGCTGCTTTCATACAAATGTATTCATTAGCAACAGTTTGCTTAAACTCTTTCATTGCAGGCTTTAAAATATGAGTAGTCGGACTTCCTTCTTTAGCAAGTGCGATTTTACCGTTGATGGTGCTTACAGCCGTTTTTTGCTGTGCTCCGGCTAAAGATAATTTTCTGCCCGATGATAAAGGTTTTCTAGGTAGGTTTAAAATATGTTCTTCCAGTTCTTCATCAGATAGAATATCGCCATCAATCAATAAATCTTTTTCATCGCGCTCTGCTTCTTCAATTTCATGAAAAGAAACTGCACCGGCACAATCTTTTCCAATTGCTCCAAGCATAGCAAAATCATTGTTTGCATTAATTTTATTTTGCATTCCAATAATTTTTCTTATATCTGCACTTTCAGGTAATAAACCTCCAAAATAACCTTTACAGGCTTTCTCAGAATAGGCTGTCTTTTTAATTGGCAGGCTTAGTGATAAAGGAATTGTTGCATTTTCATTATACTTGAAACGCATTTTACCTAGGCGTTCTTCAAGAATGCCTACCTCTTTTCCGTATAATCTTACCGATAATTTTTTAATTCTTTTATTCACCACTTAATTTTATTCCAAGTCCGACTACTACTTTTAATATTTTATCTATCTGACAAGTCGGTTTTGCCTTTTCCAAATCGATTATAAAACGTGTTCCAACACCACAGAGTTGTGCCAATTTCATTTGAGTTAAACCTTGCTTAATTCTCGTTTCTTTGATAATTTGCGCAATATCTTCAACTTTTTTTATAATCATAAGCCATTCCTTTGAAATTGCAAGGACTTTAACCTTATTGCCGTACAGTAATATCATAACCGATTTTATTAAAAAGTCAACCCATTATTCCCGAACGGGATGTGGGTTTTGTGTTTGAATAGTGCGTGATTTATCAAAACAATGCAGCCATTACAGAAAATGAATTCAAAACAAATGTCAAAAAAGTCGTGCGCAAAATGCAAGCCAAATAGCAAAAAGTCGTGCAGAAAAATGTATTTTGTTTAATTTTAAATTAGGGCTACCAGCACTACCCCTCTATTTTAATGTAGAGCTGTAAAAGCTATATAGAATTGTTTTTTGACTAATTAGCCCTGATGTTTTTTCCACAAAAATGCTATACTTTTTGTGGAAAAAGTTTGGTTGCAAAATCGAATTTCTTCAAAGCTTTTTCATTAATAAATTGTCCATATTTTTCGACCAGCTCATTTGTACTCGCTAGTCCAATTTGCTTGGCAATTAAATTCAGATGAATTTTTTTTGAATTAGGTTATTAACATAACTGTTGTGGAGATCGATAAAAGTTACCTCCTTATTTGACAACCTTTTTAACGCTGCATCGTTAATCTTTTTAAAATTTTCAAAATCTTGTGGCGTGAGTTTTTTTAATATATTCCTTAATGATTTTAGAACATAAATTTCTCTTATCTGATATCTTGTTCGATATTTTTGCAATTCGTTATTTACAATAATCTTGTTTACAGAAATTTTATTAGTCTTTAAGTTTATATCCTCCGACCTTATAGCCTTTATTTCGGCAAGCGTTAGCCCCAATCCGGAGATTAAAAGCAATGGGATGTAAAGTTTAGACCTTTGAGTTTTATTCAGTAATTTTATCATTTCTTCTTCCGTTAAAATCAGTTCCGTATCAACGGTTTTGGCTTCAGTGTAATAATTTTTAACCTCAACTTTAGAATATCTTGAAACTAATTTTTGCAAAATATTTAAAAATATCAAAATACTTGCAGGACAATAACTTTCAGAAGTTTTTTGAATTTTAAATTTATCAATAAGGTCATCTGTAATATCAATGAATTCCATATCTTTAAAAAATGGGAGAAGGTGCTTGTTAAGTACCGATTGAATATTTTTTTGTGCAGCACCTTTGTTTGAATAAAAATCATCTGATATAAGAAACAATTCACTTGCCTGAATAAGGTTTTTACAGTTCATAAATTCGATATTTTTTATTTATTTTAACATTCTTGTTTTGAGCAACATCTTTCTAATCCGCCAAAAACTCTTCAGGAATGAAAAGATATTTTGTTCGGATTTGTCTTATTTCCTGTAATGAAAAATCTTTTAGCAGTCTATTACCAATAGTGGGCGCGATCAGACAAGACAGGATATTATTAATAACGAAGTTGCAAGAAGACATGCTTTAAAAATTATGAAATCACGCAACGAAACAAACCCTCTGGAAAATCTTGTGAAAGATTTATGGATGGGAAGAAACAAAGGAATTCATGATTCAAAAAATCGGGACTTTTTTTTAAAAGAAGCGGCTAAATTAATCAAAGAAAAAAAATAATAACAAATCCAGATAAAGATAAAAGAAGTTTAATTGATTTAGACAAACAAGAAACAAATGAAAATAAATTATCTGACTCAAAAAATAATAAAACAACGCCACAACCCCCAAAAGATTTTTATAATCCAAATACACAAAAAGTAAATTATGATATTACACCAAAAGGATCGAATTATAGCAATAATTTCTCTGACGCTGGAGGCTCCAAACAACCACCAATTGTTTTACAGCCGCAAAACAAAAACAATCATCCAAGCACCCCAAACAACAAAACTATATCTGCAGTGCTAATTAACGCCCCAAATCTAGGTTACATAGGGATTTTACCAACTAATAACAATGCTGGCCAAACATTATATTATGAAATGAAGACCGATGCTAAAATCATAAAAGGTTCAATTACAGGATCCGCGGCATCAGCATCAACATCAGAATAAGCATCAAGTTTATATGTCTCCAATGTTGGCGGTTCAAATTTTTGGCAGTCAACAGCAAATTCCGTAAAATCTGTTGCGAAAGATCTGATCTCCACAGCAGCCTGGGCGGCTAATATTTATTTTATGTCTAAATAGTTGCCTAAGGCTAAATAATCATAAGTTTTAATTGCATCTTCTGCATCATAAATTGACGTATTCGGCATAGACCAAGGGGTACCTTTAAATGAAAAAGTTTTTTGATATTTGTAGAGCCCTTTATCATATAGGCTTATGCTACCATTTTTTTGTAAAGAGGTTTTGCTATCATTTTGTTGTTGATTTGTATTTTTTCTCAGATTTTTTTCTTTGGAACTTAATGTAGAGTTAATTGCAATAATTTTCATTTTACACCTCAAAAATTTCATTTAATTCTTTGTTAGAGAGTTGTACTTTCTCTCTGAATAGGTTATTTGCATGGCAATCTACACCACCTGCATTTAGCAGTTTATGCTCTGGTGAGCTTGTAATATTTTTTATGTGTTGAAGATATTTTTCGAACCCGTTATATTGTTGTCCGTAGGATTGATAGTTAATTTCAGTAGCTTTTAGTTTTCCTTTACTGTCAGCTAGTGTTTTCTTTAAAAATCTTTCAAATAAGTTGTCTTTCCAATCAATATTTTTTTTAGAGCAATATTCTTGCAGTTCTTTTCCATAATCTTCACCATTTGATAATGAAATAAGACCTGGGTGAGCCAAGCCAAAGAATCCATCAGAATTATTATCTAAAGCATCTCTGAAAAACTTGTCAGAAGTTGTTGATATATTTAAATCAACTAATTTTTGAGGGTTTTTCACATAACTGTCTTTGAGTTTGTCGATATATTCAATAAACTCGGGTTTAATGTTTGCAGTTATGTCATTGTTATCATTGAATATCCCGATATTTCTTAAATAATTTTTTAAATACGGCCCATCAACTCTTTTAAATGCAGAGCTTTCTATAAAGTCTCTGCCATAATTAGAAATTGCATCGGATGTTGAGACACCATGTCCTAACTCGACTATTCCTGCTTTAAACGCCATATAATCTCTTAAATTATAAATGTAGCCATTTGTTAAAGCTTTGCCTAAGTTATTCCCACATTGTTTAGCTTCATCCCAATTGTAGTTATATTCTGGATATTTCATATTTGCTTCTTCTAGAATTTTTTTCATAGTGTTGATTCTAGACGTCTTTAGATCTTTTAAGTATTTATTTAGTTTGGCGTCGAATGGATTAATCGAATATCCTAAAATTTCATAATTCAGAGTGACTTTTACATCGTTTGGATTGGTATGCACTAATGAAAACTCGCTTCCTAAAACTACTCTTAGGTTTTTAAACTTAGTAGGATCTTCTGCGATTATTTTTACAGCTTCTTTAGCTCCATCAAGTGAATCGTGATCAGTAATTGCTAGAGTAAAGGCAGGTTTATTATCCTTAACTTTTTCAGCTATTTTATCAGCTAATTTTTTTGCATGTTCTAAAATTTCATTTACAGACAATGTGCCGTCAGAATCAATCGTATGGTTATGCAAATTTACCCTGTAAGTATAGTCTTTGACACCTTCAAAATTCTTACCTACTTTAAAATCTTGAGGGGTAAATGTATCTAATAGGTGTTCTAATTGTTTTGCACCAACTATAGAACTAAGTTTATATTCTTCACCTTTTTTTAAGCCAATTTCATTAGCTAGTTTTTCATAATAATATTTATCTTCTGGAAACTTCTCTATAATTTTTGAATACCCGGTTTTTAAGAGTTCAAGAGCTTTATCCATCGGCGGAGGCTTTTTACGAGAACTTATGAGTCCAATAACACCTCCTGCTATTGCTAATGCTGAAATAACAATCGCAATGATTCTTTTACTCTGTGATTTATTTGTCTTTCCTGATGGTATTGATTGAGAAAGCTGTTGTATCGGTTTTTGAGGGTTTATAACCTGGCTACTTTGATCGATAGACGCGTTTATAGAACTTGGTAGATAATTGGTATTAAATTGATCAAATACTGAATTAATGTTTGACTTAAAATTAATATTCTTGCCTCTAGCTTTGTAATTAAAGCTTTGCAAATTTTTAATATCCATAGAAACTCCTTGTGTATATATAATATCAAATATCTATATTTTTGCTGTTTTTGGATAAGTTTTTCACAATAATTAACAAAGAGTTTTTTATATTAAAATTATTTACTTTTTACACTTTGAATAAAGCCATTTTAAATTTTGTTTTTGCATCAAGTGAATGTGGTTCACCTTTGGGCATCAAAATTATGTCGCCTTCTGAGAGGTTAAATTTTTCACCCGAGATTACAATCTCGACTTCACCTTCGATAGATTGAACTACAGCATCAACAGGAGCTGAATGTGCCGCAATTGATTGTCCTTTATCAAAAGCAAAAAGAGTAAGTGAACTATTTTCATTGGTTGTAATTGTTTTGCTGACTATCGAATTTTCTTGATAGTCTATACTGTTTTTCAAACTCAAAACTTTTTTCGCAAAATTATTAGTCATAATATCTCCTTTTGTATCTCAAAGTAAAAATTTCAGGTTAACTATTAAATAGTTTATTATAAACAATATATTTTTAAATTAGAAAGCAAATTAGTTATATCAACTGTTATTCTTAAATTATTGGAATAAAAGTTCAAATCATTAAAGCACCACTGTGATATACTAAATATAATAGAGTTAAAGAAGGTTTAAATTTTGAGTGAGAATGAATCTTCTGGCAATTTCATAATTGACTTTAAAAACATATATGCAAGCTATGAAATAGAGCCTGTTTTAAGGAATATAAACTTACAAATTAAAGAAAAAGAACATTGGGTTATTTTAGGTGCGAATGGAAGCGGAAAATCAACATTAATTAAATTGTTTTCAAATGACATATACCCGAATGCAAAATATGATTACAAAAAAAAGCTGTTTGGAAGAGATAGATGGGATATTTTTGAACTAAAAAAAAATCTTGGTATAATTACCAATGATTTGCACAATAAGTTCGAAACCCAAGGCTCATTTTTAACGGCTTATGAGGTAATACTTAGCGGATATTATAGCTCTATTGGCATTTTCAAACACCATAATATAACCGTGAAGCAACATCAAAAAGTCTTAGAAGTATTAGATTTTCTTGAAGCAATAGAAATAAAGGATAAAAAAGTCAGCCAAATGAGTACTGGCCAACTAAGACGATGTATAATCGGCAGGGCATTGATTCATAGCCCCAAAGCATTTATTTTGGATGAACCAACTGTTGGACTTGATATAAAATCACAAAATTCCTTTATAAAATTCTTACGAAAGTTATCAAAAAAAGCTTCTATAATACTAGTTACTCATCATATAGAAGAAATATTT
>JAEYQN010000200.1 GCA_023409995.1 Cyanobacteria bacterium OH_CBB_238
CGGAATGGTGCAATCATGGAATTGTTTCGATCTTTGATCAAGTAAGAAATATTGAACGTTTAGAATTATTAAAATATCAAAAAGCAATAACCATTTCCACTGGGACCAAAGTTACTCCTTTAGAAAAAGAAGCTTTGGAAAAGGCACATATTAAAGCACTTATGCTCATACCTATCTATATTAACAATAACCTTAGCATGTATGCATGTTTTAATGAATGTGCGGTGGAACGTACCTGGACCGTTGAGGAAATCAAGTTTACCAATAATGCTACCAAAATATTGCAGAGCATATTAGTAAGAAGAATACAGAAAAATTCACTCGCCAGTTCTTACGCATCTTTAGAAGCGATTTTGGATAATGTTGGCAGTGCGATTTATGTGAAGGATATCCATACTAATAAGGTACTTTTTGTAAATAAGAAGTTTAAAAGTAATTTTGATCAAGAGTATAAAGATGGTACTCTGGATACTCTGTTTGAGTATGGCCAGCCGATCGGTAACAGAGGCGGTACCTTTGAAATTAATCACATTGTCAAAAATCGCTGGTATGATCTGCATTATACCTATATTAACTGGGTTGATGGAAGACAGGTAGTATTATGTTCCGTATATGATATTACCGATAAAAAAGTATATCAAAGAAAAATAGAGCAGCAGGCTTATACTGACTTTTTGACAGGATTATATAATCGAATGTGCTGCGAGCGCGATTTGGCATGGCATATTGACAATGTAAAAGCAAACAATATGAAAGGAGCATTGTTGTACTTAGATCTGGATGATTTCAAACATATCAATGATGGTTTGGGACATCAGTATGGTGATGCGTTGCTAAAATCTATTTCACATAGCCTACAGCAGATAGAGGGAATTCGGACGACCTGCTATCGCATGGGTGGGGATGAATTTGTTATAATTATACCGCCGAGCAGTTTTCCCAGATTCAATTTGATCCTGGAGGAAATAAAGGATATCTTTAATAAGCCTTGGTTCTTGAAAGATGCCGATTATTATTGTACGATGAGTATGGGAATTGTTAATTTTCCAGAAGATGGGGATAGTGTACATAATCTGATAAAAAAGGCAGATATTGCCATGTATGAGGCAAAAAAGCGAGGCAAGAACAGAGTAGCATTCTATTCTGATAATATCAGTTCTGCATCTAATAAAAGGCTGGATATGGAAAAGAATATGCGGGATGCAACGGTGGATGGGTATAAAGAATTTGAAGTATATTATCAACCAATTATAGATATACAAAAGGAAGGTCTTCCGTGCACCGGCGCAGAAGCATTGATTCGATGGAACAGTGCAGAACTTGGTTTTATTCCTCCTTCCGATTTTATACCTTTGGCAGAATATTTAGGACTCATAAATCCAATCGGGAATTACGTATTGAAACAAGCTTGTTTGGCTTGTAAGGAATGGAATGATAATGGATATCCGAATTATAAAGTCAATGTAAATCTATCCGTAGTACAATTGTTACAACCGGATATTGTTGAGATCGTACAAAATACGATTCAGGAAACGGGTATTTTACCAAAGAACCTTACCTTAGAAGTAACAGAAAGTCTTGCGATTAATGATATGGTGAGGATGAAGGAAATTCTAGGGAATATTAAAAAATTGGGTGTCAGAATTGCGCTGGATGATTTTGGAACGGGATATTCTTCTTTGAATCATATTCGAGAGATTCCGTTGGATGTTATTAAGGTGGACCAAAGTTTTGTAATAGGAATTGCTGAGGATACCTATTCACAATCGTTTATTAAAATGATATCAGAGTTAGCAGGTAGTATTGGTGTCAGTATCTGTGTGGAAGGAATTGAAACAAAAGATCAATACAAAGTATTAGAAGGTATGCAGGTTCGACTCATACAGGGATATTATTTCGACAGACCCATGAAACGTGAAGATTTTGAAAAAAAATATGTGACATAATAATGGAATAGGAATCGTCGCTATGCTATTGAAAAAGTTAGAGAGCTATCACAAAATAACCATACAATGTCATGATAATCCGGATGCAGATTCTATTGCATCCGGGTTTGGACTATATATGTATTTTAAAAGCCGGCAAAAAGATGTCAGTTTAATTTATAGTGGCCATTTTCAGATTCAAAAACCAAATTTGCGACTTATGATTGAAAATTTACAAATTCCGATAACCTACAAAGATCCTTCTGCAAAGAGGATAGAAGGGCTTTTGATTACGGTAGACTGCCAATATGGTGCCGGAAATGTGACTAAGTTTTATGCAGAAGATGTTGCGGTCTTTGATCATCATCAAAGGGAAATAACAAATATAGCTAATGCAATCATAAATCCAAATTTAGGTAGCTGCTCAACTTTAATATGGTCAATATTAAAGCAACATGAATTTGAGGTGAACGAGCATATAGAGTTAGCAACAGCACTCTATTATGGCTTGTATTCAGATACGAATCAACTTTCAGAGATATACAACCCTCTGGATAGGGATATGCAGGAAGAATTAGTAATTAATAAATCACTCATCACTTTATTTCGGAATTCAAATCTGACCTTAGCGGAATTGGGCATAGCTGGCGTTGCACTGCTCAGATGCATCTACAATGACAAATATATGTATGCGATAGTAAAAGCACAGCCATGTGATCCTAATATATTAGGCTTGATTAGTGATTTTTTGATACAGGTGGATGAAATACACGTATGCGTTGTGTATAATACATTACCTGACGGATATAAATTATCTGTTCGGAGCTGTGTCAAAGAAGTGAAGGCAAGCGAGTTGGCGGAGTATTTAACGAAAGATATTGGTTCGGGCGGTGGACATTTTGAGAAGGCTGGTGGGGTCATAAGTAATAAATTGTATGAAAATAAATATTCCGCGCTTAATAGTGAAGCATATTTCAATGAAAGAATGAATGATTATTTTGAATGTTACGAGATTATTAATGCAATAGATGATGAATTTAATTTTGATGAATGTATCAGATACCGAAAAAGAAACATTGCATTCGGTTATGTGGAAGCGAATAAAATATTAAATGGTGGAACATTGGTCACCATTCGGACACAGAAAGAAGATTTTGATGTTGTTGTACGAAGAGATGATTATTTCTTAATTGGATTAGGTGGAGAAGTTTCTCTTATAAAAAAAGTGAACTTTGATCTGCTATATATGCAGACAG
>JAEYQN010000163.1 GCA_023409995.1 Cyanobacteria bacterium OH_CBB_238
ATCTAGTATACAACGATTGCGAAATCCGACATTACATTTGTAATGTCAATATATCTTTAGTATAATAAAAAAATACCGTTAAACAATATAATAATTTGTCTTAAAATATATCATACTCCCATGTCACAGGAGTAAGATAGAAAACTATCTCCACCTATATGCGTTATTAGATAGCAACTTTCATAATTTTATATATTTCTTACATACAGGAGGCTCTATGCATCAGAACATTTTAAATTTAATCAACAACTTAAGTGCACGCAATATGAAAGGATACTTTGTAGATACATGCGAAGAATTGACACTTCTTTTAGAAGAATTAATTCTTCCTGAATCAATCGTTGGTTGTGGTGACTCCGTAACATTAGAAGAAACAGGAACTCTTAATTTACTTCGTAATGGTCCATACCAATTTCTTGATAAATATGCTCCCGCCTTGTCTAAAGAGGATAAACGTGTAATATATCTTAAGAATTTTTCTGCTGATACTTTTATATGCAGCGCAAATGCTGTAACCGTGAATGGTGAAATATTTAATATTGATGGAAATGGTAGTCGTGTTGCTCCTACATTATATGGTCCTAATCAAGTGATTTTTATAATTGGAATCAATAAGATTACAAGTGATATTGATTCCGCGATAAATAGAACACGTCAAATCACCGCTCCGCTAGATGCAAAACGTCTGAAAAAAAATACACCTTGTACATCCTTAGATCGTTGCATTGACTGCAAGCACAAAGAACGCATCTGCAATGATTTTGTTTTAATTACAGGTCAGTTTATTAAGGATCGCATTAAGGTAATTATTGTCAATGAGAACCTGGGATTTTGAACATCGAACTAAACAATATGCGTTACTTATTCCATTTCGTTTCTCAGACTCCACTACATAGTATTATCATCTTTCTCTTTGCTGTTACGCTTCAGTATACGCACAAATTCTTCTGTAGCTGCGGATAATGGCATCTCCTTCCTAATGCCAATTCCTAACGTCCTAGGTGTTATTGTTTCGTCAAGTAACACTTCATAAAGCTTTCCATTTGTTAATTCAGACATAATATATTCTTTTGTCACACATGCGACACCTAAGCCGTTTTTTGCAAACTCAACTATTAAATCCATATTGCTTAACTCAATCTGCGGATGAATATCGATTCCTATTAACCTAAAAAATTCATCTATATATGCTCTTGTATTTCCACCTCTTTGTAACATAATAATTGGATAGTTATTGATAATTTTTAGATAGTCTACCTTCTGACTGGACAATTCTCTGTATTGCTCACCTACCACAAAGCAATCATGCAGTTCAATGGTATCTATGATTTCAATCTTATTCTCCTCCATCGGAATAAGATTAAATATGCCTAAATCAATTTCACCCAGATCTAGTTTTCTCAGTATTTCTAAACTGGATTCATCTTTCATTTGTATCTTTATATTGGGATGTAATTTGTTAAATTCACAAATAGGCTGCATCAATGTATGTTTGCATACTTCACTACATGCAGATATCCTAATTTGTCCTTCCGATAATTCTCTTAATTCACGATATTTTCTCTCCGCCATTTCCATCATGATATAACCCTGTTCAATATACTGAAACAATACACTTCCCTCTGATGTTAATGTTACGCCCCTTGCGTTTCTAAAAAATAGAGGACCTCCAAGCTTATCCTCAAGTTGTCGAATTGACTGGCTAATCGCTGGTTGGGATGTGAACAACTCTTTTGCCGCTTTTGAAATACTTCCCACTTTCGCCGTAATATAAAATATACGATAAAGCTCTAAATTAATATACATATAATATTTTAGTATACCTCCATGTAATATTTGTTATTTTTCTTATATCTATAAATTGATTATAATAGGCAAGTAGATTTAATTCAAGCAATGAATAAGTAAAGGAGGTGTATACTATATTGCTCTATTATCTATTATCTTTTATTTCAGGTATCTTTTTATCATTACAGGTAGGTATCAACGGGCAACTTCGCAAGACTGTTGGAAGTCCAATTTTATCTTCCTTTATCAGTTTCTTTATAGGTGCCTTATGTCTTGGGAGTATCTTTTGCATTGGTATATTAAATAATACGAATACAGTATCTTTTCAGGCAGTAAAAAACATTCGCTGGTGGATGTTAACCGGAGGCGTTCTTGGAGCTTTTTATATTTTCTCAACCATATTTGTATCTCCCAAAATCGGTTTTGGAAACATGTTTTGTCTTGTGATATGCGGTCAATTACTATTATCAATTTTGATTGATCACTTTGGTCTGCTTGGAAATGAAATTCACTCAATAAATTTATATCGAATAATTGGTGTTATTCTGTTAATATCAGGTGTTTATTTAATACAAAAAAATTAATTTAAATTAGGAGGTCATCATGAAAAAAATATGCGTTTATTCTGGATCAAATTTAGGAAATCATCCTTCCTATCATAGTCTTACTACTGAACTTGGTACAATATTAGCAGAAAAAGAGATAGAATTAATCTACGGTGGATCAAATGTAGGT
>JAEYQN010000037.1 GCA_023409995.1 Cyanobacteria bacterium OH_CBB_238
TCTTCCCACCATGAAAAACGAAGGGTCGCACTTGCTGGTTCGTTGGGTGTCTCGGGATCAGAGAGGAAAATCAAAAAAGAACCTCCAGGAGGAAATATAAATTTTCCCACTTCCTCATCACCAACTGTGACTTCAGGCAAGACCCTTCTTACAAAAGCTCGAACGCCGCCTTCTGGTTCACCGGATACATTGGATGCCTGACATAATTGGGAGCATGGCTCGGGTGGCGGACAAAGGGTAGTATTTCCTTGATATATCGTACTTACGTTTGTGCCCTGTCCTGGAGGAACGGAATTGAAATAGATCCTTGCGCGGACAGGTGTCTGCCCTGTATTGGATACCTCCCAGACATATATATGCAGATTTCTACAAGATTCAATGGGATTAAATAGTCCTGCCCAGGCATTCAGACCATTTCCAAATTTTACTTCTTTTGTATAGCCCGAAAAATACTTTCCTTGAATTGTCAAGTACAGGGAATAAGGCATTCCTGCAATTTGGGGGATGCAATTGGCTAAAAAATTCTCATAGTTTCCCATCTTAATATTATCTCCTTTTCTTCTAAATGATTTCTTCTTCATACCATCCAAAGGCAACATTTGCGATTCCCGGTATACCGGATACCTCTGTATTGGATAGTAAAACGCTAAAAGATCCTCCTGGCGGGAATATAAATCTGCCATCTTCTTCTCCAACGATGGTGACTTCTGGAAGTACTTTACTTGTGAATATACGTTCCCCACATGTCTGACTACTACCTATATCATTTGCTTGCAGGATGTTCACCTTCGGGTGTGGCAAAGGACAGATGGCGGTGTTAGCTGGTGTTATATAAGCAGAGGTGATTGCATCTTCCGGAGTGTCCTTATTGAACCATATTTCTGCATTTAAAGGATAAGTCCCAAAATTTGTAACAGTCCACACATAGACATGAAGATTTACGCAGGAATCAATTGGATTTACCAGTCCGGCCCATCCGTACGTTTTATCAGAAAATTGCACATCGGCTGCATAACCTACAAAATATTTTCCTTGAAGAGACAGATAAAGAGCATACGGCATATCGGCAGCTTGTGAGATCGGTCTATGATTCATACAACACGTATGGTTGCTTTTTAATTCTAGCATTGATGTTAGCTCCTATTACATTACTTTAATATTGAAGTATCCATGATTACTATATGCAGTATCATGGAAGACAGTGAAAATCAGTAAAAATGCCATTGCGATAGAGAGAGAAGTTATAGTAAAATATAGATGATAAAACGCTAAGTAAAATATTTCAACAAATAGACATAGGATAGGTTAATGAAAAATTTAAAAATATTTTTATTCCTTTTTTTATTGTTATTTGGTATATCCGGCTGTAGTAATATACAGCCGGAAGAGAACAAGGAAAATGAGAGCAGTATTTCAGAGCAAAATCTACCAAGTGATTCCGTAAGCATTGCAGACCAATACAGGGATATTTATGAAGAGGCAGTAAATGAGAATACCCTTGGAAGTCTAACGGTAGTAAAGAATATAATAAGCAGGCTTGGAGAGCAAGGATATGCTGCAATTGATACAGAAAATCAGAACCAGATAAATATGGTTCATCCGGAATTCGTAGAGCAGTTCTGTAAAAAAGTTATGGATCAGCAAGAAGGAAAAGTGACCTTTTTTTCAGTTATGGAAAATGGAGGTTTTATTCGATTTGATTTAGATACCGCAGATGGGAACGTTAACGTTACAAGAAGTGTCTTGAGTTGGAAGGATAATAAACCGTTAGTTACTTATGAAAACAGTTATAAGGCGAGCGGCTTTAAATATACGAAAAATGGATATTTATTTTTCGATGAGTATTTTCCGCCTGGATATGATGGGGCTCCCGGTTATACTGCTATCCGTGTGAAGCCTCTTAATGAGGAATGTCGGGAAATGAATGAAAAATATATCCGGCCTATCGGTTACGGAGCCAATAATATGTTTCTACTGGATTGGAAGGAAGATGATTTCGGTTCGCTGGATTTTTATGATTTATTTGCTATTTTATATCCAAATATATACGGGATAGCAACACCTTATGAAACATCGGTAGGAGGAGAAGTATATCTTGTACCCAAAGAGGAATTTGAGAAAGTATTGAAGTCATATTTTAAAGTAGACAATAATACTTTGCGCGAAAAGACAAAATATTCGAAACAGGATGAAAGTTATGAATACCGCACAAGAGGTTTTTACGACTGTTCCTCTTCCCCCAATATTCCTTTTCCAGAAGTAATCAGCTATGAAGAAAATGCGGATGGGACCATTAAACTTACGGTGAACGTCGTATGGCCGGAAAAACATCTGGAAAGAGCTTTTTGTCATGAGGTGGTCATCAGGCCATTTGCGGATGGGGAATTTCAGTATGTGTCGAACCATATCCTTCCGTCCGATGATAATGTGGAACCTTCCTGGTATACAGAAAAGTTTTCTGACGAAGAGTTGGAAGAAATGAACATAACCGTTGAGTAAAGCGCACCCTTATTGGGGTGCGCTTTAAAAATAGCGAATACTTATAGTGCAGTTGGAAATAATAACCTTCGGAGGTGACATATTATGGTATCACGTAAAACAGTAATTACATTTGGAATGGTAGCAATTCCGATTGCTATGTTTACAGCCACACAGGATAATGATATCCACTTTAATCAATTGCATAAAGAGGACAATAGCCGAATCCGCTATAAAAAAACTTGTGCGCATTGTGGTAAGGAAGTATCTACAAATGATATTGTAAAAGGATATGAATATGATAAGGATAAGTATGTTGTTATAACGGACGAAGAAATAGAAAAAATTAAAACAGAAAAAGAAAAATCAATTCAAATTTTGCACTTTGCCCAGTTGAATCAGATAT
>JAEYQN010000096.1 GCA_023409995.1 Cyanobacteria bacterium OH_CBB_238
GAATATGATAGATAGATTTGAAGAGCTATTCCTTAGTGTAGAAAGAGAAGGAATTGATAAGCTACTTTCGTTTATTAGAAAAAGCGACTTTTATACTGCTCCGGCAAGTACGAGATTTCACTCATGCCACGAAAAAGGATTGTTAGAACACAGTATGAACGTTTATGAATGTTTAAGATTAAAACGGAATAATCCAACATGGAGCAAGGCGTTGGAAGATATATCTGAAGAATCACTCATATTAGTCGCTTTATTGCATGATTTATGCAAAACATATTTTTACACTGTAGAATATAGAAATAAAAAAAATGATGAGGGCGTATGGGAGAAAGTGCCATACTATACAATCGACGATAAGATACCTTATGGTCACGGCGAAAAATCTGTAATGATGATTGAAGAATACATTAAATTACTTCCAGTAGAAAGATATGCTATTCGCTGGCACATGGGATGGAGCGAGCCAAAAGAAAGCTATAATGCTCTTGGCAAGGCTTTTGAAAAATATCCACTTGCGCTTGCTTTACATGAAGCGGATCAAGAGGCAACTTACTTGTTAGAAGAGCAGGCATGAAAACCAGATTTCAATTGGAGAATATAACTTGAAATCAAAGTTTAATAGAGAAAGGATTAAAATATGAGAAATTATGAAAACCCAAACAGATTTATAAAGACTGGAATTATGCCACATCAAATTTTTGCAGCTAGAACTAGTGAACCTGATTATGAAATGAGTAGAGACATAATCCTTGTATGTGTAGATGATATTGATGAGTGGGATGAATATTTGTATTTAGAGGGATATCATTGTAGTTGTTATGACTTCGATGATACAAATTGGGATGGAACTGTTTATACAAAAGAAGAGTTATTAAAATTGGCAGAGTCATATCCAGATGATATATTTTGGAAGTCAGTTATTAAAGCGTTATAGGAAAATGTGTAAAATCGAGTTATCAAATGGAGGTAGCATGAAGAATTATTTAGTTAAAATGATGCCAACTACAGATATGATAGATAAACTAAAATGTGCTGGAAAATGTGAATCAGTAAGCGAAATGTTTTGGTTATTTAAGTTAGAAACAGACGTTGATATTGAACAAATTGAAAGAATACCTGGTGTTATTAGCGTAAGAGAAGAAGGATTCTTTAAAACAGTAAAATATGACGAAATGCTAGAACAAATTAGTCGCATATATGACTTATCAGAAGAAAGAATCAAAAGATTGAGAGATGAGGCTGATGTGTTAGCAAAAAAAACTTAAACAACTTGGTGAAAAATATTCCAATAATAAGGAGGGAAAATATGATTAAAACGGTTAATACTAGCGATTATAGAAAGTATGAAAAAGAGGTAAATGAGTTAATTAAAGAAGGATATCACGTCTCTTCTACAAGTTGCGGATATGTTGGAGAAGTAGGGGCAATGTATATGATTGTGAACACTGGATGGCAATTTTAAACAATCATAAATCTGAATAAAACATAAGTTTCATATGGAAAAGGAGAGAGTTATGAAGTTATATTCAAATGAAATTGTATTTAGGGGACACCCTGATAAAGTATGTGATCAAATTTCGGGTGCTATATTACAAGAGTATGTACGAAGAGATTGTGATACGAGGGCTGGAATTGAAGTAATGGGTGGTAAGGGTAAAATATTTATTACCGGTGAGGTAACAAGTAAAGCTAAAGTAGACATTGAATCGGTAGTTAAAAGAGTTTTGTCAGATGTTGGATATTCAATAGAGTATGAGATAATCAACAATCTTGGGTTACAATCACCTGATATATCTCAAGGAGTTGATGTTGGTGGCGCAGGTGATCAAGGTATGATGTTTGGTTATGCTTGTAATGATACAGAAGAATTATTACCTACTGCAATGGTTATTCTACAAAAGCTGTCCATGTGGTATGACGAACTTAGAAAGAATGATAATAGATTCTTACCAGACGGTAAAGCACAAATTACCGGATTGTATGATAAGGGTATGAAATTAAGTAAGATAAAAGACTTTGTAATCTCATACCAGAATACAGAAATTAATAGAGTTGAAACTGACAATATTATTAAATCTAAAGCAGAAGAAATCTGCAATCAATACGGAATTACAATTGATAGATTTTTAATTAATCCTACTGGAAAATTTCTTATTGGTGGATTTGATGGGGATGCTGGATTAACGGGAAGAAAAATAGTAGTCGATGCATACCAATCATTTTCTAATGTTGGTGGTGGGTGCATGAATGGTAAAGACTGTACTAAAGTTGATTTTTCCGCAGCTCATAAAGCTAGGGAGTTAGCTTGTAGATATTTAAAAGCAAATAATTTACAGTGGTGTGAAGTTCAGTTATCTTATGCAATTGGAGTATGTGAACCAGTTGGAATTTATATTGATTCTAATGTTGGAAATTTAGATGTTTCAGGAAGCGTGGAACTATTTGAAGAATGTACACCAAATAGAATAATAAGCGATCTAAAGTTAAAAGAAGTTGACTATGAAACATTGGCCATGTTTGGTCACTTCACAAAATAATTTAAGAAGGGAGAACGAGTTTCTGCAGAATAAAACATATGTCTCTCCTAGTAATAAATGCAATATTTCGGAGGTAAAGCAAAAATAGCAAAATATATAGTTCCATATTTAGAAAGTGTAAGAAAAGAAAATCAATTATACCTAGAACCTTTTATGGGCGGGTGTAATATAGTATCAAAAATGGCAGGAAAACGTGAGGCATATGACTTTAATCAATATTTGGTTGAGATGTATAAGGGAGTTCAATCTGGATATGAATTGCCAGATGTATTAAATGAAGAGAGATATAAATATATCAAAGAAAATAAAGATGAAGATAAAGTATTAACTGGTTTTGTAGGATTTGGCTGTAGTTTTGCTGGGAAGTGGTTTGGGGGTTATGCTAGAAATAAGCAAAATAATAATTATTGTAAGGCTTCAAAAAATTCATTACTTAGAAAAATGGAAACAATGAAAGATGTTAAATTTGGATTTGCAGATTATAAGACACTAAATCCAAAAGGTTGTTTAATTTATTGCGATCCACCGTACGCTAATACTACTAAGTATACAGGAGTACCATCGTTTGATTCGGGAGAGTTTTGGAATATGATGAGAAAATGGTCAAGAGATAATGATGTTTTCATTTCTGAGTATGAGGCACCAGAAGATTTTGTTAGCGTATTAGATATTCCGACTAAAACAAGTATTAGGGATAAGGACTGTAATGTTTGTTCAAGGGTAGAAAAGTTATTTACATATAAAACCAAATAAAACGTTTATTTCATTTCATTTCAAGTTGAAAATTTAAAAATACAGTATAGGAGGTAAGGGTTTTGGTCGACCATAAAATTGCAATTTACCTCTAAATTATGAATAGATTATTGGAGATACCTTGCAGTTATCAAGGTGGAAAACAAAGATTGGCAAAACAAATTGTAGATATATTTTATGCAGAGAATGACATAGATGATAATACACACTTCTATGACATATGTTGTGGAAGTGGAGCTATAAGTATTGAATTACTTAATCGTGGAGTAAAACCAAAAAACATATATATGGTTGATAAATCTCCGTTTGGCTTATTTTGGAATATGATAGGGAAAGGGTTGTTTAATTTAACAACGTTTAAAGGTTTTATAGAGTCTATTCCAAAAGATATTACAAAAATTAAGCAATACGCCATTGATATTATTAATAAACCAGTAGATACAAACATGCTTATTTATCATTATTTATTTTTACAGTCGTGCGCTTTTGGCTCAACAGCTACATGGATAGCTAATAATAAATGGTGTAAAGCTGGAGGATTAAGAGATTATTGGC
>JAEYQN010000100.1 GCA_023409995.1 Cyanobacteria bacterium OH_CBB_238
ATTATGAAGAGGTAAACAATGATTTTTCGTGGGCGGATATCTCTACACAAAGCAGATTCATTACGTATGCAGACCGCTCTTATCTACCGATAGCTTTATTTATAAAAATGGGACGTATTTTAAAAATGCCATTTGCATGGAATATGATGTTTGGAAAATTAGGAAATCTAATGTGCTTTACATTATTGGGATATTTGGCTGTAAAGTATGCAAAAGGGGGAAAAGGAATCATTGCCATGTTGGCATTACTGCCTAACAGTCTGTTTTCTGCATCCGTTTTCACATACGATTGCGTAGTAAATGGATTCTTGATGCTGGCAGTTGTACTAACTACAAATCTGATAATGGAAGATAAAAAGAAACTAACCTGGATACAGGTTTTGCTGGTATTGGGCGCCTATATAGCAGGAAGTACAGCAAAACCAATCTATATAATCATGGCATTGCTCCTCGTGTTTTTATCTCAGGAAAGATTTGCAAACAAAGCACAAGCATGGGGATTCCGCGTGGCTGTTTTAGCAATTATTGGATTACTGTTATACACTATATTTTTCCCACCAGTATCGACAAACTCTAATTATGAACTAGTCGGAAATTTGGCATATGCAGGAGACAAAAGGAATCAGGGCACCAGTGTAATAGGGCAAATACAATATATCTTTTCAAATCCTATGAAATATTCCAAATTGTTATTAACCTCAATGTTTGGTAGCTTTTACTATTATATTACCGGGCAATATGAATTTTTTAATTATGGATACTTGGGCAATTTGTCGGGTATTTTTACGATTCTTGGAATCCTTATTCTATTATTCGCATGTAGCTATAGACCGGAGGAGGAAATCAGGCCAGTGCTTTCTACAAAATATAAAGTTCTTTATTATCTTATGATATTTGGCGTATCTGCTATTATATGGACTTCTATGTATGTATCATATACTGCAGTTGGAAGCCAGATGATTGAAGGGGTGCAGGCCAGATATTTCATACCCTTATTCTTACCTTTTTGTTATTGTATCTATAATTCAAAATTTAAATGTCGTATTAGTGAAGCAATTTATAATAAGCTATTAATTGGATCTGTGGTAAGTTTGAATCTGATAGCAATCTATGTGTTGGCTCTGAAACCTCTTAATTTCTGATTGCAGATTGGAGCGAGTGATGATAAGTATAATTATTCCTGTGTATAAAAGTGAAAATACGATTAAGAGGTGTATTCAAAGTTTATGTGAGCAGACATACCAGGATCTTGAAATCATAATTATTGTAGATGGATCGGTAGATAACTCAGGAAAGATAGCAGATGCCTATGCCAAGCAAGATGCTCGCATCCAGGTGATTCATCAAATAAATCAGGGAGTATCGGCAGCCAGGAATGCAGGGATCAAAGCGGCGAACGGAAGATATATTCAATTTGTTGATAGCGATGATTATTTGGTGAAGGATGCATGTGAAAAGCTACTTTATGCTATTGAGAGGTGGAATGCTGACATGGTAGTGGGGGGATTTCATCATCACTATTTTGGGAAAAGCATATGTAAATTACCAGATTTTCAAGGCTGCTATCGGTGCAAAGAATCAGAAAAAGAGTTCTTAAACCTTTATGAACATCAATTCTTAAATATGCCCTGGAACAAAATGTATCGACTGGAATTCGTTAAAAATGGGTTTCCTCAAGACAAAAATCTAGGCGAAGACCTCTTGTTCAACATTGCTTATATGGCTCAGATAGAATCGTTTTGCGTAATCCAATCACCTATCTATCATTATATTCAGGACAACAGTGGGACTACTCTATCAACAAAGAGAAGAAATGATAGAATAGAAACGGCATTTCTATTATATCATGCAGTTAGTGATTTTTGCAGAACTATGTGGTCAAATGTAGGGATAGAAAGGGCATTCTGCCAAACGGTATTGAAAAGTAAAGTGGCTGTTGAGTTTATTGACGCATTAGAAAGTCTTGCATTTGAGCCTCAGATGAAAAAATCGGAAAAGATGAAAGTCATAAAGCAATTTTACAAGGCGTGGGAAAAAATGCCTAAGGAAGGCCAAGTTAATTTAACGCTCCTGGATTATAAGATTATATTCTATTTTTTTAAAAGGAGTTATTTTTTGGGAACTTATATCATGATCGTACTTCGTGGTATCGTAGTTAAATTCATAAGGAGGATATCATGTGCCCATTAATATCAGTCATTTTACCTATCTATAAAGTTGAATCTTATTTAAAACGTGCGGTTGATTCCGTTTTGCGCCAGACATATGTGAATCTGGAGATCATTCTGGTAGATGATGGTTCTCCGGACAACAGTCCACATATCTGTGATGACTATGCGAAAAAAGACTCCAGAATAAGAGTAATCCATAAAGAGAATGGTGGATTGTCAGATGCAAGAAATGCGGGTATCGATCTGGCGCAGGGAGAATATGTTGCGTTTCTGGATTCGGATGATTATATTGCACCTCAATTTATCGATAAATTATATCAAGCTTGTATCCGATATGATAGTGATATTGCGATTTGTCAATATGAAATTAGCAAAGAACGTGGAAATATATTTGAGAATCAAGCGCAAAAGCAATTAGAAGAAAAGGAAACCGTACAGATATTTTCAAGGAGAGAACTGTTCTTTCAAATGTATGAAGAAAATCATTCAAGGAACACGGATTTTATTGTCACTTGGAATAAATTATATAAAAGAACACTTTTTAATAACACTTGTTTTCCAAAGAACAGGATTCACGAGGATGAGGCTACCACCTATAAGATTTACGCCGAATGTAGCATTGGTATTTATTTACAAGAAAAGTTGTATGTCTACTATCAGGCAGATGATAGTATCACAAGACAACGTTTCGGAGCAAGCAGACTCGATTGGTTCACTGCACTGAAAGAGCGAATTGAGTTCTTTCAGAAACAAAGGGATAAGCAGCTAGTATTACTATCTTATAAAACGTATGCAGATGCTTCTATACGTTTTTATAAGAAGTTCATGGAAGAATCTGACAATTCCACCATGCATTGCAGGCGATGTAGGGAAAATGTGAAGGAAACATTGCAAAAAACTTCAAAAATAGGTGGTTTACCTTGCAGAACTAAAATAGGTTACTTCATTTTTTTGACAAGTCCAGAATTTTATTATAAATTATTAGACAATTTAAATGGTAAAAATTAGGGTTCATTCCAATAATTATACATGTAAAAGCCATTGATCGGTATGCTATAATGAGTAAAAGTATGCCAATTGAAAGTGAGGATCTAATAATGAAAAGAATAAGTATTCTCCTACTTATAGCTATTTCTTCCATACTAGTTTTAGTTGGATGTGGTAAAAAAGGAGAACTGACCGAATCTATGACAGATGAATCAAATACAGAAGAGATAGAAACAACGGAGGAATCTACCGAATCAACATTGCAGGAAACAGAAGAGAAGCGCGATGGACAAGTCAAGAGTAAACTTACAAACGAATGGATTGAGGAAGCATTGGCAAAACAAAGGCCTATTGCTGTCATGTATCCAATTAATAAAGAAGCAATGCCACAATATGGTCTTGATCAAATTGATGTGTTCTATGAGATATTGGAAGAAGGAAAGATGTCTCGACAAATGGCTATCATGCAAGATTGGACTGGCTTAGAACAAATTGGTAATATTAGAAGTATTCGTGACTATTTTGTATATGCTGCTTTAGAGTGGGATCCGATTATTATTCATTATGGCGGACCTGAATTATATGTAAAAGATATTTTATTACGTGCAGATGTAGACAACATTAATGGTACGGGTTCGTCTTCTATGGGTTCTGCTTATGGGGCATTTTTCAGGATAAAAAGACCTGGCGTGGCACAGGAACATACAGCCTATACCAGCGGCGAAAAGATACTCTCCGCCATAGACAAGGC
>JAEYQN010000114.1 GCA_023409995.1 Cyanobacteria bacterium OH_CBB_238
CCTAATTATTATACTAATATTAATTTTCTTTGAAATTCACACGTTTTTCGAATATAATCAAACTATACAAACAATAATAGCATAAAATTTCAAAAATAAAAGATTAAATGACAAATATTTTAGACGGACTTAATAAGGAGCAGAAAGAGGCGGTAATAGAGCAAAACGGGACATTACTCGTTTTGGCCGGTGCTGGTTGTGGAAAAACTAAAGTTTTAACAACCAGAATTGCTCAGCTTATTCAATCTGGTATTTCCCCATACGAAATTTTAGCAGTTACATTTACAAATAAAGCGGCTAAAGAAATGGTTGAAAGACTTTCTGTTATGGTTGGAGAAGACAAGGCAAAAAAAATGTGGGTAGGCACATTCCACAGCATTTCTGGCAGAATTTTAAGAACTGATATTGACAAATATATTGATGAAGATGGCAAAAAATACGATAAATCATTTGTAATTTATGATGATTCTGATTCACTGGCAATAATCAAAAATGCATTAAAATCAAAGAACATGGATGAAAAAGTTTATCAACCAAGGTTGATTAAGACGGCAATTTCAAATGCTAAAAACAAGATGCAAGATGCTTACACTTTTTCTACAAGGGCTAGAGACTACAGAACAGAAAAGATTGCTGAGATTTATACTGAATACCAAAAACACTTACAGTTGAATAATGCTCTTGATTTTGATGACATGCTAATGCTTGCTGTTAAGCTTTTAGAAACATCCCAAGAAGTTAGGGAAAAATACTTTAACAGATTTAAGCACATATTAGTTGATGAATTTCAAGATACAAACTTAAGCCAATACCAAATGATTAACTCTATTTATACAAACTACAACGAAGAAGATAAGCTCTTGAACAGAAGTTTGTGTGTGGTAGGTGATGTAGATCAATCAATTTACAGTTGGCGGGGAGCAGATTACAAAATTTTATTGAACTTTCAATCAACTTTTTCTAAAACAAAACTTGTAAAATTAGAACAAAATTATAGATCAGTTGGAACCATATTAACAGCAGCAAATGCAATTATAACAAACAATACACAAAGGTTAAGTAAAAACCTATATTCTAACCTTGGCAAAGGTGATGACATTGAGCTATATGAGGCGAATGATGAAGCAGACGAAGCAAATTTTTTGATTAGAAAAATAAGAAATGAGCTTCAGAACAATACATTAGGGAATATGTCTGTTTTATATAGAACTAATTCACAATCAAGGGCTATAGAAGAAGCCTGTATTGCTGCAGGCATACCTTATAAAATAGTCGGTGGGCTTAAATTCTATGATAGAAAAGAAATAAAAGATATACTTGCATATTTGAAGTTAATATATAATCCAAGCGACTCACAAAGTTTGAGAAGAATAATTAATGTACCTAGAAGGAGCATTGGTGAAACCACTGTTCAAAAGCTTATAAAGCTTTCTATAGATAATGAACAATCAATCTATGACATATTGACATCAATTGCAGAGTATGATGAGTTTAATTCTGGAATAAAAGCTAAATTAACATCTTTTGTCGAACTAATAGAAAAATTTAGGCGTAATGTTAACTCATATAAGTTGCCTGAATTTATAGCTTATCTTCTGGAAGATTCGGGTTACATAAAAGAGTTGCGAGATGAAGACACTCCAGAAGCAGAATCAAGAATTGAGAATTTGCAAGAATTTATAAACGTAGCTAAAGAATTCGAGCCTACTGAAGAAGGCAATGAATTTGGTGAATTTTTATCTCAAGTTTCACTTGTTAGTGATATTGATAGTTATAATGAAGAAACAGAGTCACTCACATTAATGACACTTCATAGTGCCAAAGGACTTGAATTCGACATTGTGTTCTTAACAGGATTAGAAGAGGGGATATTTCCGCATAGTCGTTCATTAAACAACCTTACAGAAATGGAAGAAGAGCGACGACTAATGTATGTTGGAGTCACAAGAGCAAAAAAACAACTCTACATCTCACATGCAAAACGAAGACAAATGTGGGGGGAATATCGATACTATAATCCAAGTAGGTTTTTAGAAGAAATTCCAGCAGCAGTTGTTAAATCAACAACATCAGAGTATTCTGAAACACAACAGTCTAGGACTTTTAGCAGAGCAGTAAATAAAATTAAAGAAACAAACTTTGATTCATCAGGCAAAATTACTCAAACTAATAGTTTTGGTAAAGGATTCGTTGCACCCCAAAAACGGGCAATGGTAATAAAAAACGAGAATAATGTAAAAAAAGCAGAGCAAAAAAAGATTGCTGATAACGAGAAAATTCAACAATTACTTGAAGATAATCCTATAAAAAGAATGCTCCTTGAAAAAAAGGCAAAAGAACAGGCCCTTCAGCAAAATAAAGTTGAAGATAAGGAGACTGCTATAACAATATTAAAGAATGGTGATAGAGTGTTTCATTCAAAATACGGGATTGGCCACATAAAAGAAGTGAAAAACATAGCAGGCTCAGAAATCTATACAGTAGACTTTGGTTCCCAAGGGCAAATAAATCTAGATGCAAGCTTTGCTAACTTAAAAAAGTTTTAGCGTTAATTCTTAAAGTTTTCATAAAACACTATACTTGCGGCTGTTGCAACGTTTAAAGACTCAACCTGTTCGTTTGTTGGTATTATAAGGTTGTAGTCTGCTTCATTTAACAAGCTCTCACTCAAGCCGCTTGCTTCTGAACCAAACATAATAATCTTCTTTTTTATATTTTTCATTTGCATAAAATCAATATTAGTTTTTGAATATAGCCCCGTAGCAATTATTTTATGACCAGAAAAATGCGCTTTAATATTCAGCTTATCCGAATATAGAATTGGGATTCTAAAAAAATTGCCAGCACTTGATCTCATTACTTTCGAATTATATAAATCGACGCTATCCCCAATTAAAATAATTGCATCAACCGAAAAAGCTGCAGCGCTTCTAATAATAGTCCCCAAATTACCTGGATCTTTTATGTTGTCTAATACGACCAGAAAATTTTTATTTAAAATGTCAGAAATATTATATAATCGCTGTTTTGCGACAGTAATTACCGTTGGTATTGAATCTGTTGATGAAAGTTTTTTTAAGACTGGCTCTGAACACAAGACTAACTTGTCATTCTCGACTATTTTATTTTTTGCATAGATATTTTCTATTTCAATATTTGAGCTTATAAGCTCTTCAAGCGCCTTTAATCCTTCAACAATAAATAGCCCTGACTCATCTCTATGTTTTTTTTGATGCAACTTGGAAACGTCTTTTATTTTTGAATTAGATACGCTCGATATAACTTCCATTAATCTTCCTTTTGCCAATCTGCTAGCCAATTTTGCTCTTCTTTTGATAACATTTCATAATTTATTAATTTGTTTTCAAAAGGGAATTTAGACAATGATTCAATTATAACATTAGGCTCAGTTTCTTTAATATAAACAGTGTTTTCAAGTCTGACACCGCCAACCCCAGGCTTATACATTCCCGGTTCTATGGTAAAAACAGTGTTCTTTTTAATTTGAACTTTAGCAAGTTCCGAAGAAGAAACAGATGGAGGGAACTCATGTACACCAATACCGACTCCGTGTCCAGTTCCATGATTAAATGTATAATCTTTTAACTCTGAATTTGATACAATATTTCGAGCATTACAATCAATGTCGAACCACAAAGTATTATTTGTATATTTCGAAGAGCAATATGCACTGATGAAAGCTTTTAGGACGGTGGTATAAACATTTGCCTGTTCATCAGCTGGCTTTCCCTTTACAAAAGTTCTAGTAATATCAGTTGCATACCCACCTTCATAGTAAGCTCCACAGTCTACAAGCAGAAAATCACCATCTTTAACAAGGACATCTTCATTAGACTTTGAATAATGTATGATTGATGAATTTGTACCTGCTGCTACTATAGGATTAAAACTAAGTGATAATGCACCATTCTTATAAAAAGATTTGACTAATGCGTCATAGTAATCTTTTTCTGAATATATTTCTTGTGAATCAATCATTGATTTTATTATTGAGAGGGCTTTATCTGTACGTTTAAAGCAATTCTTAAAATGCTCAATTTCACTATAGTTTTTAATTGACTTATACTCTGAAATTTTGCTTTCAATTATGGAATTTGAATCTTTTAATTGGCAAAAATCAAAACACGATATTGATTTTAAATCAACTATTACTTGTGAGTTTTTGATTTCTGATAAATCAGAAGGAAAATCCCCTAACTTTTTTACAGCAAAAAAACAAGCCTGATCGATAATCGCATCGGTGTATAAACAAGAAGAGTTTTTGGTAATTATCATTCTTGAATAGAAAGTAGAAGAAAAAGGAATATCAAACGATCTTAGATTAGTAAAATATGCAACATCCTCAAGGGCAGTAATTATTGCAACTTCATTATCTTCAAAATTATATTGCAAACTAATAATCTTATCTTTTGCAGATACACCAGCTATCTCTGTAGAAATAGCAAATACTTTCTGGCTATTTTCTGCAGGCTTACCTAAAATTTCTTCAACCGGGTCAGTATCAAGTCTAATAATTTCAGATGATACTTCATTTAATTTCTTGGAAAGGAGCTTATAAATCGCCAGGGATATCTTGGGAGAAACCACTAATAATTTATTATCCGTGCCAACCAACTCAATTAATGAATCCATATAGGAATTACCGAGCGGCACTTTTATAACAGTTGTTTCCGAATTAACTTCTTCATCAGCCTGTTCATAATATCTGCCATCTACAAACTGATATAAATTATTTAAAGTTAACAAGGCATCTCCAGTTGAGCCAGAGAAGCCTGTAACTTTATATCTTGAGTTCTTATCTAATTGATTATATTCTGTTAAAAATTTATTGGTTGAATTAATCAGGAGTGCGTCAGCCCCCTTAGATTTAACAAACTCTCTTAACTTAACAATTAAGTCATTCATTAATCTTTAGTATCAACCAGCTGAATCAAATGATAACCAAATTGTGTTTTTATTGGGGCTGAAACTTCGCCTACTTGCATAGAAAATGCAGCATCTTCAAATTCCTTAACCATTTGTCCTTTTGAGAAAAATCCAAGGTCTCCTCCATTAGCACCAGATGGGCACAAAGAAACTTCTGCAGCTGCTTGTGCAAAATCTTTACCTGCAGCTATTTCTTCCTTTAGCTTAATAGCTTCCTCTTCTGTTTTAACCAGCAAATGACTTGCTTTTACAAATGTTGCCATAACATCTCCTAATCTACTTTTTACGATTCTAGTATATCATATATTTTTTGAGTATAATAATGAGCATGAAAAAGCTTTATATTGAGACACTTGGCTGTCAAATGAATAAATCAGATAGTGAGAGAATTGCGGGAATGCTTTCTCATTTTGGGTATGAACCTGTGGAAGAAGCTAAAAAGGCAGACCTTCTTATAATTAATACATGCAGCATAAGACAGCTGTCTGCGGATAAAGCTTATAGCAGAGTTGGTCTTTGGGGAAAGTGGAAGAAATCAAAGCCACATATAAAAATTGGCATATGTGGATGTGTAGCACAGCAAGATAAACAAGCCATAAGAAAACGTGCACCATACGTTGATATAATTTTTGGAACTCACAATATTTATGAACTTCCACAACTTATAAAAAAAGTTGAGTCTGGAGAAAAAGTATGTGCAGTGTCTAATAAAGCTGTTGAAGCCAATGCAAATGATTTTGAAATTGATAGAGCAAAGAGCGTAAATGCTTGGATTCCTATTATTGAAGGCTGTGATAATTTCTGCACCTACTGCGTTGTTCCATATACAAGAGGACGAGAAAGAAGCAGAAAACCTGAAGAAATAGTTGAAGAAGCAAAAAGAGCAATAGATGCCGGTTATAGAGAAATTACCCTGCTCGGACAAAATGTAGATAGCTATGGCAAGGATTTTAAAGATACAAAATACACATTAGCAAACTTACTAAGAGAGCTTAATAATATTAATGGAAAATTTAGGGTTAGATTTGTAACATCTTATCCATCAGACATAACAGATGAACTAATTAAAACGGTTTCTGAGTGCGAAAAAGTTTGTGAATACTTCCATATTCCAATGCAGTCAGGAAGCTCAGAAATTCTGAAAGATATGAACCGAAGATACAATAGAGAAGAATATTCTAATATAGTGAATAAAATCAGGCGAACATTTGAGGATGTAACAATAACAAGCGATTTTATTGCTGGATTCCCAGGTGAAACTGACGAGCAGTTTCTAGAAACTCTTTCAGCCATTGATGAATTTGAACTAGATTATTCAAACACAGCAGCATACTCACCAAGAGAATTTACTAAAGCTGCTAAAATGACTGAAAAATTTGTTGATGAAGAAGAAAAATTAAAGAGACTATCAATACTAAATGATAAAAATAAAGAAGCTTGTTTAAAATCTAATAAAAAATGCGTGGGGAAAACTTTTGAAGTTTTAATTGAATCAATTACAAAAAAAGGTGAGATTACCACTTTGAATGCAAGAGCAAGAAACAACAAGCTTGTTCATTTTAAATCAGATTCGCATTCGATAGGAGACTTTGTTAATGTAAAAATAACAAAAGCTCAAACGTGGTGTTTATATGGAGATTTGATAGAATAAAAGAGGCTTTAAAAAAGCCTCTTTTAAATTTTATGAAGATTCTTCTGCGGTTATTTATTTACATCTAACATTTGTTTTATTCCATCTACTGAACTAAGAATACCAGTAGCCTCGAATGGCATATAAACAACTTTGTTATCTTTCCCTTCAACCATTTGTTTAAGAGTTTCTAGATATCTGACGGCAATTAAGTATTTATCTGGTTGGCCATTACCTGCAATTGCTTCAATAATTTTCTTAATAGCTTCTTTTTCAGCATCAGCTTCAATAATTCTTGCTTCAGCTCCACCTTGGGCTCTTAATATTGCTGCGGTTTTATCTCCCTCCGCAACATTGATTTGAGATTCTTTTTCACCTTCTGCTCTTAAAATTGCTGCTCTTTTTAAACCTTCTGCTTCTAAAATAGCAGCCCTTCTATCTCTTTCAGCTTTCATTTGTTTTTCCATTGCAGCTTGAATATCAGCTGGAGGAATTACATCCTGAAGCTCTACTCTATTTACCTTAACCCCCCATTTATTTGAGGCTTCATCAAGAATAGCCCTTAATTTTGCGTTAATAGTATCTCTTGAAACCAACGTTTGGTCGAGGTCTAGCTCCCCAATTATATTTCTAAGCGTAGTTTGCGTTAATTTTTCAATTGCTTGGGGCAAATTTTGTATCTCATAAACCGCGCTCTTTGGGTTAACAATTTGAAAATAAATAAGTGCATTTATGCTAATTGACACATTATCTCGCGTAATTACATTCTGCTTAGGAAAATCATATACGCATTCTCTCAAGTCAATTCTATCTTTTTCTGCAATGTAAGAATAAGATCTACCATCAATTGCTTTTGACACTTGTTTCCAATGAACGCCTCTAGGTACTTCTATGAGAGGAATAATGAAATGAATTCCCGAATCAAGTACTTTTTCAAATTTACCAAGTCGTTCTATGATCATTACTTCTGCTTGTTTTATAACCTTAAACCCTTTTACTGCAATCAAAAGCGCAAAAAGTAGTAATAATACCGGAATAAAAGCCATCTTACCTCCTAAATTTTTTCAACATATAATATTAAATTTTCATTTGAGACTATTTTTACAACTGAATCTTTTGGCAGAAGCTCATCATTTAAAGCACGAGCATCCCACTCTTCACCGTATATTGCAATTCTGCCTGAATATTTAGTAATATCAGAGACGACTTTTGCCTGAGCTCCAATATATTTCGCCTGAATGCCTGTTTTCTTAGCTAAATCACTTCCATTTTTTAAAAGTAAGGGTCTAACAAAAGAGACAAAAAAGACAGACAAAACAAAAAATATTATAGACTGACTCATAAATGAGATTCCAAAATATGCAATAATAGCAACCACAAATGCTGCAACAGCAAGGTTCATAAAAAATAGAACGGGCGTGAAGAGTTCAACAATAAATAATAAAACTCCAACAATGCACCATATCTGCCAAGCCAACATCATAGCCTCCTTTATCATGTTGAGTATATAGTTT
The DNA here is from genome assembly GCA_023409995.1 of Cyanobacteria bacterium OH_CBB_238. GTDB lineage: Bacteria > Cyanobacteriota > Vampirovibrionia > Gastranaerophilales > Gastranaerophilaceae > JAEYQN01. Next base: position 8,092 of record JAEYQN010000114.1, read on the forward strand.
TTATACTATTAAGTCAATTGATATAAATCAAATAATCTAATATACTTATTCTGGAGAATTTTATTATGAAAATAAACAGTAAACTAACTATATTACTTATTCTAGTCACTTTAACTATAGTTTCTTGCTTCAGAATTGACAAACCTGAGATAACATCAGACAAGCAAACGGTCACAATCTCTGATAAACCTGTTGAATCAGAATATAAAGAGTTAAGGACAAAAACCATAAATGGAACAGACTACATTTTATCCAGAGGCAATGATGGAGAATTTGGTGGTAATTTTGTAACATCAACTATTGGCGAAGGACCAAAAACATTTAATCCTTGGACATCAAAAGATGCTACCTCTTCTGCAATCGCTGACTTAATGTTCGACTCGCTAGTCACAACTGATAGTTATACGGGGCAAGTAACTCCAAAGCTTGCAAAAACTATTAAAGTTTCAAAAGATAATAAAACATATGCGGTTGAGCTTAGACATGGGCTACAATGGTCAGATGGAAAGCCAATAACAGCAGATGACGTTGTCTTTACGTGGAATAAAATTATACTAGGTGGTTTCGGAAATACAAGCACCAGAGACTCTGTACTAATTGATAATATTCCACCAACTATCACTAAAATAGATAATTATACAGTACAGTTTAAAACCATAAAGCCTTTTGCTCCGTTTCTAAGGCTATTATCAGTCCCGATTGCGCCTAAGCACATTATTGAGCCAATACTAGCAAAAGGTAAAAGATTCTTCGACTCATATTGGGGAACAACTACAAAAGCGTCTGATTTCATAACAAATGGTCCATTTATGCTATCAGAATATGTACCTGCCCAAAGAGTCGTATTGAAAAGAAATCCGAACTACTATGTTATAGATTCAAAGGAGAGAAAACTTCCTTACTTAGATAAATACATTTTTTTAATAGTAGGTGATTTAAATAATCAACTATTAAAATTTGAGTCCAAAGAAATAGATACTATTGGCCTTAGCGGCAAAGATGTTGCTCGTTTTAAAGAACAAGAAAACAAATCAGATTATATTGTTTATAACCTTGGACCTGATACGGGAACTATGTTTCTTACATTTAACATGAATCAAAGAAAAAATGAAAAAGGAAAATATTATGTTAATCCAAAGAAACAAAAATGGTTTAATGATATAAATTTTAGAAAAGCCGTAGATTATGCACTAGATAGAGATAATATAGTATTTAATATAGCAAATGGCGTAGGCCAGCCTCTTTTTACAGCGGAAGCACTTCCATCAATTTACCTAAATAAGAAGCTTGAAACAGGTCACTCAAGAGATCTGAATTATGCAAAAAAAATACTTATTGATGCTGGATATAAATATGATTCAAAAGGCATACTACATGATAAAGTCGGAAATACAGTTGAATTTGATTTAATCACAAACGCAGGTAACACAGAGCGTGAAGCAATTGGTGTAATGGTCAAGCAAGATCTTCAAGATTTAGGCATAAAAGTCAATTTTAAACCAATTGAGTTTAATTCTTTAGTCAACAAAATAACGACAACACTTGACTGGGATTCGGTAATTATTGGACTCACTGGGAATGCCCTTGAACCACATAGTGGAAAAAATGTTTGGTATTCTGATGGATCACTTCATATGTTTGACAAAAGAAATGAAAATGAAAAGAATCCACAAATAAGACCATGGGAAAAACAAGTGGATGACATTTTTGATCAAGCAGCTTTAAAGTTAAACTTTGGGGAGCGAAAAAAACTATATGATAAATACCAACAAATAATTTATGATGAAAGACCTATTATATATATATATTCCCCTCTAAGAATAATTGCAATTCGTAAAAAATTCGGGAATATATTTCCAACTCAACTTGGAGGATTAACACATAATCCTGAAGAAATTTATATAAAAGATGAGAAAACAAAATAGCTATAATTTTTTTATTGTTTCTATAATTTGTTCAATCTCTGAAGAAACATCAGATTTGTATTTTACATTATCTGCTAATACTTTCGCAAAGTGAGCTTTCTGAAATTCACGCAATCCTCTGGATTTAAATATGTAATGAATATTTTCACACATGGGGGTATTAAAATTTAACTCGAACATTCGAACTGGTTCAATATCATAATAATTTGCATTAATTGACCTTTTAATCAGGTTTTTTGAGATAATATCTTCAAACTCGCCCTTATTTATCAAGATTATAGAATCTTTTTTAGAGAGATTATTTTTTACTAGCTCGTATATTTGACTAGCATCATTATCTAATAACATCAAAATGGGAATATTAAGAGAATACTTATATTGAGAATACAATGCAGGAACTTTGCTTTTTCCACCAGCGCCCAAAACATAAATTCCCTCTTTATCAAAATCAAACCCTAATTTTTTGGCAAATATCGGTAAAAGAATTTCTTCAGTTATACCTTCTACCAAAATTAATTTTGAAACAGGATATTTCAACCCTTTTTTCGATCTTAAAGAATTAGAAATTTTCTGAAAATTATCTTTAGTTATAGTGTAATTATAATTGAGTAATTCGCATAGCAACTTTATATTCAATGGTAAACCTTTTAAACTGGCAAGAGTTAAAAGAAGAGGGGTTATATTCAAATTTGCAGACATAAGGCATTTAGTGTAATCATCAATATCAGCAAAAATACTTGAGTCTAATAATTCAATAAATCTATCATTCTGAATATATGTATCAGCGAAGGAGTTAGTAATTGACGAATTCCAAACATGTTCTACAAGTTTCACTAAAATATTGGGCTCTAACAACTCGATTTGTTTTGAGGAAAACTTTGGTTCAATCAGGAATTTTGAAAGAATATCACTGTAAACCCTATAATACTTGACCGAAGGATGTTTAAAACGAGTTAACCTGTCCAAATTAATTTTGAAATCAGCAATGCTCATTTTTTTATATGTAATTTTATCTATTTCTGTTACTAGCAAGATAACTCCAAATAGAAGAGGTATGCAAAAGCATACCTCTTTAACCTTTTCTAAACAAAGAATGAACTATGCGTTTACCAATTCTTTTTCTTGAACCTTTGATGCACATTCAACTAATGTTCTTATCACAGCTATCATAGATAGTGTTGAATCTAATTTATTAACACAAGAACCGACACCAATTGCGCTTGCACCAGCCGCAAAAGCTAATGGAGCAGTTGTAGTTGTAATACCACTGGCGGTCATAATTGGAATGTCTGTATTTCTTGCCAAATCAATAGTATTAGCTATTGAAACTTGTGCAGTTTCAAGCAACCCTCTAGCACCTGTGTTCGACGTGGATACAGTAGCAGAACCTTCTGTTTGAATTAAGTCTATGTTCATTTCTTCAAGCTTCTTAGATAGCTCAATTTGCTCATTAATATCAATGTGTCCTGGGACAGTTACGCAAGTAAATATTTTTTTACCATTTAGCATTTCTAGCGTTTCAGAAACTATGCGCAAAACATCTTGAGCTGTAAATCTTTCACCCTTTTTATATAATGCATCAAAGTTACCAAATTCAATTGCGTCAGCACCCATTTCAACAGCACTGACCAATTCTGAAGGAACAACTGAAGAAACAAATACTGGTAAACTTGTAATCTCTTTAGCAACTCTAATAATTTCTTCGTTACAAGCAACATCAACTGCACTTGCACTTGCTTGTTCAGCAGCACATACAACCTTTTTTATTGTATCAATATTGAAGTTATCAATACCTGCAATTACTTTAACTGCTCTTTTTTCTGCCAAATGTCTTTTAAATGTTTCGATTCTGCTCATTATTACCTCCGCATGAACATAATTGTATCACGATTAATAATTTCTATTTTATGTTGAATTATAACACAAATTTGAAAATAATTAGAAAAAATCCAATGTGTTTCATTGGATTTTTTCTAATTTATTATTATCTTTTATCTAAAACTGGTGTTGGAGTATACCTGTGGTCAACATCTGCCTTTTTTTGATTGGCATTAAGTGATGTCTTCCAATAGGTGACCAGCAATGTTCCAATAGCCCCGACTATCGCCAGTGCCTTAGCTGGAAATAGTTTTATCCTCGAATATGATTTTACCATAGTATGCGGTAAAATACCTTTTTCAATTTCTAAACCTTTTTTAAAAGCTGCGTTTAATTTTGTATTAGCAACTACGTTTAAATCGCTTAATACAAAAGGCTTAGTTGCCTTTTGTATGACTTTTTGAACAACTTTATTTGTGTTTTCTAACGCAGGCCAAATTTCTTTTCCTGTAGTTTTAAGGTTTTCATAGAATTCTAAAAATTTCGGTATATCAATAACTGAAGCATCGAATTCCTTAAAATATTTTGAATCTTTGACTACTACATTTTTCGAATGTGTCTTAAACTTATTAACTAGTGAAGTAACTCCAAAAAGAGTTGCCCCTACGAGAGCACCATCAAACAACCCCTTAGCTGTTCCTTTAGTATATTCGGCAATATTTATGCCGAATTTTTTAAACGCACGAACAACATCTTTTGTTTTTTGTACAGGACCTTTTTTCTTTTGGCTACTAGAATTGTTATCTGCAATTTGCAGTTTATCGAGAGAGATAGGCTCATTAACAGCCATTCCTGACGCAGCAGAAATTGTCGCAGGCTGAGAGGGATCAAACCCCAAATCCGAATATGGCGCTTTATTGTTAATAGGAAAAGGTACTACCTTTGAAATTACTGGTTGAGTCATAAAAATGATCCTTCCGTTCTACACTTGTCTGTATAAAAACAATACATACAAAAAATTGCTATTATTTTAAGTTAAATTAATAAATCTTAAATTATTCGCACAATTTTTTCATCTCTATTATAGCACTTTTTAATCCAATGAAAATAGCCCGAGAAATTATACTATGCCCAATGTTTAACTCAACTAATCCAGGGATGTCGTGCATTCTATGCACATTATCATAATTTAAACCATGACCAGCATTAACTTTTAACCCTAATGTTTGGGCATGTATGGCTGCAATTTTTAATTTTTGGAATTCAATTTCTTCGCTGTCTGTGCCATACGACTCGGAAAAAGAGCCTGTATGAAGTTCTATAAATTGTGCGCCTGTTTTGGCGGCCGCCTCAACTTGCTTTATATCTGGATCTATAAATAAGCTGACCAAAATATTTTTTTCAACAAGCGGCTTCACAAATAAAGTAAGTTTATCTAGTTGCCCCAAAACATCCAATCCACCTTCTGTTGTTAACTCTTGGCGTTTTTCTGGAACGATACAACAGCACTGTGGCAAAAACTCAAGGGCATTTTTCTGCATTTCAACAGTAGCGGCCATTTCAAGATTTATATTACATGACAATTTATTCTTTAGAATTTTCACATCTGCATCTTTTATATGTCGTCTATCTTCACGCAGATGGACTGTAATACCATGCGCATCTACTTCCTGGCAAATAAGTGCAGCATCAAGAACACTTGGCTCTGAACCCCCTCGTGCATTCCTTAATGTGGCAACATGGTCTATATTTACTCCTAAAAGCATTTACCCTCCTCAAAGCGTTAAAATACTTACTAATTTATTATATTACAAAGTCGTAAAAAAAAAGTATTTACAACATTTTTTTTTGTAGTTATAATACTATCATAGCTTAAAGGTTATATTCCTCGGTAGCTCAATGGCAGAGCATTCGGCTGTTAACCGAAGGGTTGTAGGT
>JAEYQN010000129.1 GCA_023409995.1 Cyanobacteria bacterium OH_CBB_238
GTTCAAGAGTGTTGCAGATATCTTTGTTGATATTCCTAATTCAAGTAAAAGAAATAAAGAAGGATATGACTGTCATTTAACCTTTTTTATAAAAGGACAATCAGAAGACTCTGGAAAAATAATAATAACTATTCCTTCAGATATTTTGCCAGAGTTGCCGTCTTATTCAAAAGAATACAATTTCCCTTTAGATTATTTCCCAAAAGTACAGGTTCCAGTTAATTTGATAGTCGGCAAAAGTAGAATATCTTTAAATGATGTTAAAAATATTGAGGTAGAAGATATTGTTGTTCTTGAAAAAAGCAATATTAATACTATGACAATTTGTGTAAAAGATTATATAAAACAATTTAAGCTAGCTCCTGATCCATCTTTGATTGTTAGTTTTGGTGATGGAGAAGGTGATGAGGATGATGGAGGAGTGATAATGGATACAAGTGTAACTCAGACTATGTGGGATTCAATTCAAGTCGACATAAGTGCTGAATTTGAGCAGGTTAAAATTCCTCTTGGGGATCTTAGACAAATTTCTGAGGGTTTAGTTGTAGATATCGGTTCTGTCTATGAAAATAAAATTGATTTAAAAGTAGAGAATAAAATAATTGCTTCAGGAGAACTTGTCATTATAAATGATAGATATGGGGTAAGAGTTGACACTGTTTATAACAGTTCTTCTAAGTCTCAACCTCAGTCACAAGAAGCTGTAGAGCCTAATTCTATTGAGGAGGAACCTAAAGCTCAAGTTGAAGAAGAATTTAATGAAGATGATTTCGATTACGGCAATTTTGAAATCGATGACGATGATATTTAATAAGGAGTATAAAAATGGGCCATTATTTAATTAATTTTGCAGCATATACATTGGCAATGGTAGGATTTATTTGTCTTTGTCTTGTTGTTTATAAAAAAACTTTTGTTGATCAGAAAGCTGTTAGCTCTACTAAGTTTCTGGTTGTTGAAAATAAGTTGAACCTTTCTCCGAGAAAGTCAATTTATGTGATAAAAGCAGGAGAAGAAAAGTTCTTGGTTGCTTCAGATGTTGATCAAACAACATTCTTAGCAAAACTCGGAGAAAAAACTAATATTCAGCCTTCTGCGATTGTTGAATCATCAAATGTTACAAGAATGCCAAGAAGATCAGCTTTAGCTGGAGTTTCTGTAGATAAGGATGTTTTTCATACAGACTCAAATGTCAGAAAAATGCCCGTAATGAAAGAATTAGCTCGTAAATTAAGCGCACAAAATATATAAGAGGGATTATTTAAATATAATGGATAGTGTATTAAAGGATTTAAGTCCAGTTTTGCAAATGTTGCTGGTAATGAGTTTATTCTCATTACTTCCATTTATCTTTACTTGCATGACAAGTTTCTTGAGATATGTAATTGTTTTTTCTTTTCTAAAACAAGCTTTGGGAACGCAACAATTGCCCCCGGCAATGGTTTTGATAGGGTTATCTATAATTCTTACATTCTATTCTATGGGTAATGTGTTTCAACAAATGTGGGATGCAGGCTCAAAACCATATGAAAAAACAGGTAATATGGTTACTGCAATAGCAGAGGGCTCAAAACCATTGAAAGAATTTATGATGAAGCAAACTCGCGAGGATGATTTGGCTTATTTTGTTCAACTATCCAAAAAACGAAAACCAACAAGTCCTGATGAGATTACAATATGGGAAGTTGCACCAGCTTTTATTATAAGCGAGTTAAAAACATCTTTTGAAATAGGTTTTATAATTTTTGTACCGTTCATTGTTTTAGATCTTGTTGTTGCAAATGTGCTACTGGCGCTTGGTATGTTTATGTTATCACCTACAATTATATCTTTACCGTTTAAGTTGCTTATTTTTATTGCAGTTGATGGATGGAGTCTTATCGTTCAAGGACTGGTAGGTAGCTTTAATTAGGAAGTAAAATTATGGAAATATTAATAGAATTTATGGGTAAGGGGCTTGTGGTCATGTTAATGATCTCTTTGCCTTGTGTATTAACTGCTGCTGCTATTGGTTTGGTTGTGGGGATTTTGCAGGCTGTAACTCAAGTTCAAGAGCAAACAATTGCTGCTGCTCCAAAGATACTTGCTGTGTTTTTGGTTATTATGATCTTCGGGATAGGCTATGTTAGGATGCTAACAGAGCTTATAAGGGAATCTACAATGCTCGCATTCAATGTTGTTCCTAAAAATGAAGTATATGTTTTACCTGCTAATTATTATAAATATACAAAACCGTTTGCAAGTGAAATGAAAGCGGACAGTTTTAAAAATATTCCATCTGTTGATGAAGTCATGAACAATGCAGGAAAGCCACCTTTCTCAAATCAAAATGAAAGAGTGAAATATAATGCGGCAAGTAAGGTTCCTGTTCCTACACCTAATTTTATAGAGCGAAAAAAAATAAACGGTAGATAAGTATGAAAAAATTTGTAGTCTTTCTATTTTTAGTTTTTTGTTTCCCCTTTGCTTCTCAAGCTGAGGGGGCAGCTAACAATATCTCTTTAAAAGAAGGATCTACATACCTTGTTATCGTTGATAGTCCCGCACAGTCTTTTACTATCTCTAATCCTGGCATTTTAGATATTCAAGTTGATACAACTCTTGAAAACGAAAGACAACAGTTAATCATTCAGGCTAAAAATGATGGAGTTACTTTATTGTCCATTAAAACAGAAGATGAAAATTATGATTATAAAATTACCGTTGGAGATCTATCAAACTTAGGCTCTAATGATAATTTTATAGAAATAGATGCTCCTGATTTTAGGGGAGAAGATGACGAATGATAGATACTATTGTAGCAAACTTTGGTAAATTTTTTCCCGAAATTAATAATGTTTTGAATGTTGGAATTCTTGTGTTTATAAGGTTTTTGGGCTTGGTTAGGTTTGCACCTGTTTTAAATAGAAAAGAAATCCCTGCAATTATAAAGTTATGTTTTGCCCTTATTTTTAGTATTTTAATTGTGATGGTTATAAAGCCGACTCCACCACCAACTGGAACGCAGCTTCTATATGCATCTGCAATTAATTATATTTTTGGTGCGCTAATCGGATATATTGCTAATTGCATTCTAACTGTGGTTGAAGCCGGTGGAGATATGATTAACATGCAGATGGGGCTAAGCTCAGCAATGGTTTTAGACCCCACCAGCCAAGCCCAAACGTCAATTTTAGGAAAGTTCTTTGCTCTATTCGGGCTTTTGGTTTTTGTACATGTTGGCGGAATCTATTGGTTATTTAATGCCTTCATAAGAAGTTTTGATATTTTTCCGGTATATGCAGTTGCCATACCTTTAAGTAAGATTGTCAATATACAGTATCTTGTAACCATAACATCAAATGTCTTATATATGGGATTGCAGATAGCTGCCCCGGTTCTTCTTGCTACTTTGGGGCAGGATATTATCCTTGGGATAATTTCAAAAACTGCACCTCAAATAAACGTGTTTCAGTTAAGTTTCCTATTTAAACCTGTTTTTGGTGCAGCTATATTGATTTGGATTATGCCAATGTTATACAATGTTATAAATGATTTTTTCTTATCATTTTCACAAATTTTCTAATTAAAAATAGTCACAAATTCTTTTGTGTTTGCCTACAATAAATTTGTGGATAAACTTTTTTAGGAAAGAAGGCTTTTCTTTTGTCAGTTCATTATTTAGGACGGCTTTTTCTATTAGTGTGCGATTGTATATCTCACTTAAGCTTGTAGAATGTTCGATGTTTGGCTTTAAATTCTTAAGCCTCATCTGGCACAAAAGCATGGCATTCCTGATATTATCAATCTCATTTTGCTTCATCAGTCGATTCCTTCGGATGTCTATTCGATACTCTATTTAATAAAAACTACTCAAACTATGTTTAATAAATAATCGTTGAATCTTATTTCTTCTCAACGTTTATATAATAATCAATATTTATAAACTCGCACTCCACTAAACGATTTAAAATTCATGATTAGTTTATAATAATTTACATTAGTCTGGATTGCTTTGTTTACTTTCCTTGCTGGCAATTTTTTGTTGTGATAGTATACAGTAAATAATTTATGAACAATTAGTTGTGTAGATATTTAGGTATAGGTTTTCTCAATTATTATGGAAAATAAGAAGATTTTAATCATTAGGCTGAGCGCATTAGGTGATACTATACATACTATACCTTTGGCATCTGCCCTGAAAGAAAATTATCCATCTACAACCATTGGTTGGATAGTTGAGGATAAAGCAAAACAATTTGTAAAGAACAATCCTGTTGTTGATAAGACATATGTTATTCCAAGAAAAAAATGGAGAAAACGCGGGTTTTCTTTAAGGAATTTCAAGGAATTTTTGGCAATAATTCGTAGAATTAGAAGAGAAAAATATGATATTGTAATTGACACTCAGCAGCTTTTTAAAAGCTCAATTATAATGTTATTTTTAAATATTAAAAGAAAAATTACACACAAAGATGGCAGAGAATTCTCTTGGTTATTTGCTAACGAATTTGTGAAATCGGATAGAAAGCAGTTTGATTTAAAATATCATGTGGTTAAAAGGAATCTTGATTTCGCAAAGTACTTGGGAATAAGTGATCCTAAGGTTAAATTTGAGCTTCCGCTTTTGGATATTCATGGGTTTGAAAAAATTAAAGGGATGCTCTGTACGTTAGATCAATCAAAACCTACAATTGCTTTAGCCCCAGCTACAACATGGGTTAATAAGCATTGGCTTGAATCCTATTGGTCAAAAATTATTGAAGAGTTTTCAGATAAATCAAATATTATTATAACGGGCTCAAAAATTGACGAACCATTGGTGAAAAGAATAATTGATGAAGCAAATGTCGGAGGTGTATACAATTTTTGTGGAAAAACAAATCTTCTAGAATTGGCTCAATTATATAAAAGCGTTAATGTTGTGATTAGTCCAGATTCGGGCAGTGCTCATATAGCTTGGGCTGTAAATAAACCTGCAACAGTTACTGTTTTTTCTGCAACATCTAAAGATAGAACAGGTCCATTTGGTGATAACAATTATTCAATAGGCCCAGAAATAGATTGTTCTCCTTGCATGAAAAGAAAATGCAGATTAAAAAATGAACAAAATATTTGTAGGGCGGCTGTTAAGCCTGAACAAATTATAAATATTGTTAATAACATATTACATTTAAGCTAAAAAAGTTGTATAATCTAACTATTCGGTGAAAGTGCAGTGAATGAGTATCTTTTCTAAATTTCAGACATATTTAAATAAAATAAAACAAGTTGAAAATAATATTGTTTTAAGTACTACAGGCTTTTTAGAAGTTTATGAGAGAAATATTGCCCTTGAGCAAGAGATTGAACTCAGGACGAAAGAACTTAATCAAGCCAATCAAACGTTACTAACCTTGAGTAATATTTGGGACATGATGAACTCTTCTCAGCCTTTATCAAATGTTCTTGAAAAAATTGTAAATTCTCTACATGGTGAAATGGGTTATGTTAATAGTACTATAATTCAGCTCGAAGAGGATACTAAAGGGAAATTTTTTATTCCTAAGTCTTATTCCATGTCTAATGTTGTTCAGATGATAATAGACGAAAGTAATAATAACGACAAAATATTTAAAGTTCCTTACCACGAAGAATCCATTCTTGTAAAAGTTTTGAAAGAAAAAAGAGTTCATTATACTCAAGATATTGATGAATTTTTTAAAGATATATTGGATTCTTTTTCTGATGAATTTGTTGATAAAATTTTAAAAGAAGCAACGAGTAAATCCCTTATCGTTGTTCCCTTATATAAACATGACAGCGCCTTTGGTTGTCTAACTGTATTCTCAGAAAGAGATATGCCTACTGATACGGAGCTCAACTTTCTGAATTTATTTGCAAATCAGATTGAGCTGGCTATAACAATTGCAGGTTTGTTTGAAGAGGTTAAAAAACAAGCAGTTACAGATCCTTTGACGGGGCTTTATAATAGAAGATTCTTTGAAGATAATATTGTAAAAGAAGCTGAAAGATCTTTAAGATTGAAACAGCCATTTTCTTTAATTTCGTTGGATTTGGATTATCTAAAGAAAATTAATGACACATATGGTCACCAATATGGCGATATCGCAATCAAAACCATAGCTGAGGTTATAAAGAAAAAGGCTCGATCAATAGATATTCCAGCCAGAATTGGCGGCGAGGAATTCAATGTTCTCTTGCCAGGTATAGATTCTTATGGTGCACTTATCGCGGCAGAACGTGTAAGAGCAGCAATAGAAGCAGAAAATGTTGAAAAGGTTGGTCATATTACAGCAAGTATAGGTGTTGCTACTTTTCTAGAACATAGTGATAGAATCGATGAGCTTGTAGAACTTGCGGATCAGGCTATGTACAAAGCAAAAGTAAGTGGAAGAAATCAGGTTCAAATTACAAAGCCTCAAAAAGATTCCGATTGGCAACAAGTTGCTGTTGGCGCATTCCTTGACATTTTGACAAAAAAGAGAATTCCTGTTCCCGAAGATATTGCAAAAACATTATCTTGCAAACTTGATACAGCTAATGTTATTGGCAAAAATTCAAAAGATGTACTGTATTCGGTTGTTGATATGATTTCTCAATCATATAATAATATGCATAAACTTGGTGAGACTAAGTCAAAATTGCTATTGGCTGTTTTACTTGCTAAAAAATTAGATTTAACCAAAATAGAAATAGATAAGCTGAAAATAGCCATGTTGCTTTATGATATTGGTAACAGTATGATTCCTGGTGCTATTTTTAATAAATCAGGTCCTTTGACTCCAGAAGAGAAATCGCAAGTTGAAGAACATCCCGTTATTGCTGCTCGAGAAATACTGAAGCCTATTTCAAATATTCAAGATATTATTCCTATAATTGAATATCACCATGAATACTGGGATGGAACCGGATACCCAAATAAAATTTCAGGCAATGAAATACCAATTACGTCTCAGATTATTCTTTTAGTTGATGCATTTTTTGCTCTTACCCAAGATCGTCCTTATAGAAAAGCTTATAGCGTTGAAAAGGCAATTGAAATAATTCGTTGTGGCAGTGGTAAACAGTGGAACGAAAAGCTTGTTGATGAATTTGTTTTTGTTGTCAGGAGTGACAGCTTTGTCTAAGCTTGATAATATAATAACGGCTTTGTATCGATGGGTGACAACTTATAAAAACAAAGAAATCTTTAGAGATATGACCAAGCTTAATAACGTTAAGTTTGATGCATTTATAGAAAGCTCTGTTTCTGAACCGTTGTCTTTTACTATTTTTGAATTATCCGATAAGGGAGAGTTAATTATCGATGATGTCTCTAGATTAATGGATAGTCAGGCTGCATTTTTTCTGTTTGCCAACCCTAAAACAGGCTGGATATTTGCAGTGAAAAATAATCTTGAAAATCAGAAAAAACTGATAAAACAAGAGCCAATACAAAACTTTAAAATTAAGATTAGTCAGTAAATTCAAAGTCAGCAATTTGGCTTTCATCTTTTGATGCTGCTTCTAGTAAAGAATAAGTCATATATGCACCAAGAGCTACCGCTTTTGGGTCTAAGTTAGTATGATTGGCTGCTTCTATTATAGCCGTATTAATCTCAGGGTTTTCTTCTTTAAGATAGTGAATCATCTTCTTTCTCCAAGCGTGAACATCTTGGAATATTTCTGCAAATATTAATGAAGAATGATCTTCGCTAATTATTGGTAACACTTTTATCCTACTTTTCTAATGACTTACTACAATATTATAAATCAAGGGATTTTTAAGAGGCTTCTTATGAAGATTTCTTTACAAAATAAAGCCATACAAGGATAGTATGGCTTTTATATTGGTATTTTATTAATTATTCTTCTATAGTATCAGTTTCTTCTTCAACATCGTCTGTCAGAGCATCTGTTCTGATAGAACCAGTTTTAGATTTTGCCATATTTTTGTCTTTAAACTTTTGGACTTGTCTGTTTAATTTATCAGCAACTAGGTCTATGCTAGCATACATAGATTCCGCATTTTCCTCAGCTTGGACAGAACCAGAAACAAATTTACAAATAACTTCAGCTGTGTGGTTTTCAGCAACTGATGGGTTTTTAATAACATTTAAAACTACTTCTATTGATTGTATTTGGTCGTAGTGATTAACTACTTTGCCGATTTTTTCTTCAGCATAAGCTTTAATTGCATCTGTGATTTCAATATTACGCCCTTTAACGGTCATGCGCATATAATTTGCCTCCATAAAAATTGTTACTTATTGATTATAAACCAATTTAAAAAACTTTTAAACCTCTTTAATCCTATTTGTTAAATATTTGGCTATTTTTATTAAAAAATATTGAAATATTGATGTTAAAAAAAATCTACGAATGCTATAATAACAAGGAAGGTAATGGAGATTTATATGCAAAATTTTGCAATAGGAATTGATTTAGGTGGTACAAAGGTTCTTACGGCATTGGTTGATAAAAATACCGGTGAAGTTGTGCATTTTGTGAAGAAAAAAACAAAGAAAGACAAAGGCCCTGAAAAAATAATTCACAAAATAATCAAATCTATACATGAAATTTTTGAAGAACAACACCTATCGGTAAAAGACATTTCTTCAATAGGCATAGGTGCAGCAGGACAGGTTGATAGAGAAAAGGGAATAGTTATAGCAGCACCCAATCTGGATTGTTTCAATCTTGAGATAAAAGCTATAGTAGAAAAAGAATTCTCAATTCCTGTATTCCTAGGTAATGATGTTGAAATAGCGACATTAGGGGAATTTCATTTTGGGGCAGGAAAAGGTTACAAAGATTTTGTTTGTATATTTGTAGGAACCGGAGTTGGATCAGGTTTGGTTCAAGATGGCCTTGTAAGAAGAGGAAGCTCTGGAACTGCGGGAGAAATTGGACATATTATAGTTGATGTCGGTGGTCGTCCCTGCGCTTGTGGTGGTAATGGCTGTTTAGAAGCATATGCTTCTCGCTTAGCCATAGAAAAAAGAATTGTTGGTGCTTTAAAAAAGGGAAGGACTTCAGACATAACAAACTATCTTGAAGAAGGAAAATCTATAAAAACGAGTATGATAAAAAAGGCATTAGATAATCATGATGAGTTAGTGACTCAAAATATAGATGAAGCAGCAGAATATCTAGCCTGCGGTCTTGCCAGTGTTATTAACTTTTATAATCCAGGACTAATCATTCTTGGGGGTGGGCTGATTGATGCTATAGACTATTTTTATAATAAATCCGTGAAAATTGCTAAAGCAAAAGCATTACCGACTCCATCAAAAAACATAGAATTTAAGAAAGCTCAATTGGGTGACTTTTCTGGGGTGATAGGTGCTGCTATTTTGCAGGAGTATCAATAAGAGCTGACGATTGACAGTAGTTGTGCTTATGATTGTAATCATCTAAAGATTTGGCTAAGTCGCTGCAGGTGTAGTCCTTATTTAGTTCAACCAATTTATTTAATTCTTTTTCACTGTGGGTTATTTTATTTAATTTTTTTAATATTTCTGCTTTTTCATAAAGAATTTGAGTATTATATTTATCAAATGGTTCTATCATTTTCAGATACTCAAGGGCTTTATCGTATTGATTATTGGTTGAATATAATGAGGCAATTTCCAAATAATCCAGCACAGTATCCCCCGTGACACAAATTTGTGAAAAACAGGGGATACAAATTAATATATATGTTAATACGGTTATCGCTCTTTTATGACTCATAACCTGTTTGCTTCAATATTGTATGTAAATCGTCTTTCGGGTTCCCTTTCATATATTTAACATCAAATATATCGTTCAGACCTTTTATTAGTGATGGATTAACTGCTGTTGGGCAACAATTTCCAAGGTAAATGCTATTTAGTCCAAGTGCTTTTAAATTTAATATGTGAGATATTGTTTGCATATTACACTGGGTTAAAAACACGGATATTTTATTTAGCTCTTCTTGTGAAATTCTCTCAACAATAGTGTTTAAAATATAGTAAATAAGAGAATATCCATAGAATGAATCTAAGTGCCAAACATTGTCCTTTTTCTTATCAAATGAAAGCGAGATTGTGTAACAATCATCTGGAATACTGTCAATTAAGGAGTCTATATAAAGGTCTTTTGTTGGGTATTGACTGATCAAGTCAACTATAAATAAATGCTTAATTTGATTTGTTTTTAATTTGTTTAATATTTCATTTAGTTTTACAGTTACTTCTTCTTTATTATACCCAACCTTTAATTTTCCTATTTCGACATCATGTTTAAATCCTTTCGCTTCTTTTGCGGCTTGAATTAGAGGGGCCAAATCATTATTTTCTATTTTGGATATGCCAAAAGCTGAATGAGAATCAGATGTAAATATTCGTCCTCTTATTATATCAACATTGGGTTGAGAATTTTTTGAAATAAGAATCGCTCCAGGAAATGAAGCAAAATCCATTTGAATATTGTTAGAGCCTCTGTGAAAATGACCGGTTAAATTTGGATATTGCTGAATTTTTTTTAAGCTATGGGCAATTAACATTTCGTTGTGAGTATAAACTCTTATGTCCTCATTCTCTGTGGCTTTTAAGACTTCTTCCAAATCTTTTATAAAGTGACCTGAGACAAGAATAGCATGGCCTTCTTTTAAATCCAGAGACACTTCTTTTTCATTAATACCATCGTATTCTTCCAAAAATACTTCTCTTAGTTGTTCCATTATTTTTAATGTTACTTTGCTGAATTCGTTTATTTTTGCTAGCCATTTTTCGTCTGGCGTTGTTGGAAAGTTTGTTGTATTTAATAATTTAATTACAGCATCTTTGCTTTCCTCACATTCTCTTCCGTAATTTTCTATTTCTACTAAGTGTAAACAAGCGTTTTTAATTAAACTCATCATGACTTCATATAGTGTTTTTTTATTTTCAGAAAGAATGGTGTTTTTTATAATTGATTGTCTTTCACCTTCGTTTATTGCTGAAATTATATCGAATGTTCCTGCTTTTAAGTCATAGGATGGCTTTAATGGTTGAAAGGTTGTACCGTGCTTCTGGCATACACCATAGTACTTTTCTTCAAGAATTGTTCTATCTTCTTTTATTTCTTCTATTATTTCTTTAAATTCGTCTCGCTTAAAGTCCATATTTACAAAAACTAAAGAAATGTATTGAATTACCTTGTTTCTAATTTCGCTTGTATCAATGGATAGATCGGAAAGTTTAACGATATAGTAAGCGATGTGTTTTAATTCACATAGCAATAACTCTTTTAACGACAAAATCGAAGGGTCAAATGAAAAAACACTTGGAGAGTTCCCTTCGTTACAAATTGGATTATCATAATTAAAAAATATACTCATAGTCTTATACCTATCAATTTCTACTCATCCTTTAAAAGCGTTTGCAATTCCTCCGTCTCAATGAGCTTTTCAAGATCATCGCAACCGCCCATATGTTTGCCACCAATTATTATTTGTGGCACTGTTACAACACCTTTAATGTTGTAGTAATCTCCAAGTTCTTTTCTATAGACGTCTTCATTTTCTGTTATATCTATTTCTTTGAACTCAATATTTTGTTCTTTCAAAAGTTCTTTTGCTTTATGACAAAAAGGACAATAATTAACTGTGTATATTTCTACTTTTTTCATAATAAAAATCCCTGCGAAATAACTGTATTAATTATTATTCATTCGCAAGGTTTTTAAATTACACATTAGTTTAATATTAAGAAGTAATCCTTTTGATAAGATTAGAGATTGTTTCTTTTTCTTCTTCTGGGAGATCAAACTCGATATAGTCATTGAAATATTCAATTGCGTCTTGATTATCGCCTCTTGCCATAAAGAGGATTCCTAATTTTTTGTAAGAAGGATGAAATTTCTCATTTAGAGCAATCGTTTTTAAATGATTTGAGATGGCCTTATCTATATCATCATTGGCTTCGTAAGCAAGTGCCGTTTGATAATATATTAATGGATTACTGTCTATCTGCTCCAGTACGCTCTCATAGCAAGAAATAGCATTGTCGTAATCGCCTAATTCAAAGTGTGCATTTCCTAAATCCCAATATGCATCTATATTTTTTGGTGAAATGTCAAGAATTGAATTTAGCTGATCTATTGCCATATCAAATCTTGAATCTTCAATGTAGAATCTTGCGAGGCAGTGGCTCAAAACTATATTATCAGGAATAAGCGATACTGCATTTTCTAATAAATTTATTGCATCTTCTACTCTTCTGTTTTTATAGTATATGTCAGATAGATTTACATAAGTTTCAACGTTTTTAAAATTATTCGATAATGCTTTGATATAATAATCTTCAGCAGATTCATCATCTGCCATTTTTGCATAGCATAATCCGATGTTGTTAAGTATTCTCGCATCATCGCTATTGTCTGTTAATGCTTCTTCAAAATGTTTTATTGCTTCTTCAAATGCTTGTTTTTTAAAGCATTCAAGAGCTTTTTCAATTTTTTCGTCCATTTTATTTTCCATAAATTTATATTACAATAAAATACAACAATATCAAATATATGAAGGAGTTAAATAATGTCAGGACATTCAAAGTGGTCTACAATAAAACATAAAAAAGCCAAAGTTGATGCCCAAAGAGGTGTTGCTTTTCAAAAATTCTCACGAGAATTAATCGTGTCTGCCAAAATGGGTGGGGCTGATCCAAATTCCAATTTTAGATTGAGAACTGCTATTGAACGAGCAAAAGCGGCAGGATTACCAAATGATAATATTAAGAGAGCTATTGAAAAAGGTGCTGGTGGGTTAGGCTCTGATAATTATGAAGAGTTAACTTATGAGGGTTATGGTGCCGGGGGTACCGCTATTTTTATAGAAGCAATGACTGACAACAGAAATCGAACAGCAGGTGATTTGAGAAGCTATTTTACTAAATTCAATGGAAACCTTGGAGAAAGCGGTTGTGTAGGTTGGATGTTTAAGCAGGTTGGTCAGATTGTCTTTGATCAAAAATTAGATTATGAGCAGTTGTTTGAGGCTGCTATAGAAGCAAATGCTCAAGATGTATTAGATGAAGATGATGAATTTCTGGTAATAACATCTGTAGAAGATTTACAATCTTGTGCAGAAGCTCTTGAAAAATCAGGATTTGATGCAAAATCTGCAGAAGTTATAAGAAGGCCTGAAAACTCCATAGAGGTTAATGACCCTCAAACTGCAACTCAAATATTAAAGCTTATGGATAGACTTGAAGAACATGATGATGTTCAAAATGTTTACTCAAACTTTGACATTTCAGATGAAATTATGGAGAAAATAAATTTATAATTCTATGTTGAAATAGCTGTATAAAGATACATAGAACATATAAGAAATAAACTAGCAACAAGCCAGCAAATAGTCACTGGATGTTGATTGGCAATTATATAACTTATAGATAGTTTTTTAGTTTGGACTTCTTGCAAATTTCTCATAACTAATCCTCCTGATTCTTATTCTACATAGTTCTAGGAGAACATATATCGGCTAAATGAATTAATTTATACAAAAGAATAGAGGGCTCGAATTTTCGAACCCTCTTTCTTGTTGAAAGGAAATTGTACTATCTTGTTGTTTGACAACCGAATGCGATTGTAACTTTTTCTTTTGGGTTGATTGAGGAAACTTTCATTCCTTTTGGATCAACCAAGTAAGTTAGTTCATCACCAGTGTATTGGAATATACCCATAGTTCCAGATAATGCTGTTCTTGTTACATCAACAGGCGCTGTAACTATTTGTTTTCCTACGTCTTGGTAACTTCTACCAGCTGCCTTGAATTGACCGGTAAATAATTCGCCAGTGGCAACACCAAAGCCTTGTACAGAGTTGTCAACTGCGTTACTAGCTGTGACAATTGCACCACCAACTGTTCTACCTACGTTACCTAACAAGCCACCAACCCATGTGAATGGAAGTTGAATTGTTCTTACGAATCCGTTAGGAGCTTTTACTTTGTTTACTTGGGCAGAAAGTACTTGTTGAGGTAGATCTGCTTTACAATCTCCATATTGGATTGTATCGAAAGATAATCTTATAGCACCTTGATCACATTTTGTTGGTCTTACAACTTCAAGAACTTTACCATTAACTCTTGACCCACAAGGGTAGCTAACGCCGTTAATTGTAACTTCTTCAGTTGTTTCAGCTGCGAATTGGTCTCCAATGTGAGCTGCCTTAGCGGTTACATTATCCTTAAATGCAAGTTGTAATGTTGGAATTTTTACGACATCAGTTTTTTCCATATAAGCAGCGCCGCCGGCACATCCACATCCTGCAGATGCCGTTGCTTTATCTACACTACTGTAGCCTAATGCAACTCTGACATTTTCAAGCATAGAAGCAATTTCTGCACGATTTGCATCTTTGTTTGGTGCGATTAATGATGGACTTGGCGCATCAGATAAAGCACCTGCTTGAATAGCTTTAGCTACAGGAATTTTAGCCCAATCAGGTACATTTGATGCATCACAGTATTGGTTTAGTATTTCATTAGCTTTACATTCATCCATTGGGCAATTGATACCTTTTGAAAGAATAGTAAATGCTTCAGCACGGCTAACAGGTTCATTTGGTTTGAATATATCATGAGGATATCCAGCCATCATACCGTTAGCTACTGCGTTATTGATAACTTTATTTGCCCAGTGATGTTTTGGTACATCTTTGAATGACTTTTGTGGGCAAGTCATTTTGTCATTTAGGTTGAATCCTTTTACAACAAGTGAAGCCATTTCTGCTCTTGATACAGGTAGATTTGGTTTAAATGTTCTATCAGGGTAACCAGCAATGATATTATTTTCAGTTAATTTGTTGATGTCACAACCAGCCCAAAATCCGCTAGGAACATCTTCAAAAGCACTCACTAACGGTGCTGCTGCACCTGTAGGAGTTGAAATGTCAAAAGGAACAAATGACTTTTGAATTGCTTCTAAACTTGAATTTGTGTGAATCTGTACAGGACATCCTGCTCCGTCAAGTTTTGCAGGATCTCTGCTTACAGGAATACCACTCATTGGGCTATAGCTGCCACCATTAAGTTCTGGTAAAGAGGCTGCTGCTCCAGTACAACCACATTTTTCTCCGACAGGAACACCTGGAGAGATGTATGCTGCTGCGCCAGTTACCCCTGTGTTTGTTGATTCACCTATGTATAATCCATCGCTATGTTCACCTATTAATTGGTTTTCGCCATAGATAGCATTTGGGTATGCATAAGTTTGCTGTTTGTGTTTTTCATCTTTACAGCTAGGGCAGATAGCACATGCTGGTGGAGTTGGACAGTCACAAGCCGGTGCCGGTGGGCAGTCACATTTTGTTGGACTTGGTTGGCAAGGGCATGCGGCTCCTGTTGTACATGGGTCTATCTTTGGTTGTGGACAACTACAGTTGTCGAAGTCTGATAAACAGCTTGGGCAAGTTGCCGTTTGTGGTGTCACAGGAGTTGGGCATCCAGACAAAGGGCAAGCTGCCAAAGTGCTTGTTGACGGGTCAGTTGTCAAATCTTGGGTAAGACCCGCGTAAGCAGTGCTTGCCATAATACCTATTGATAAAGCAGCGGCAAGCGTAAATTTGTTGATATTCATATTTTTCCTCCTTGTATAAGAAACGTTACAGGCAAACGATTTCTTACCTATTTCCCTTTTAACTCTAATAATCTTACGTGTTTCTTATGCATCAATTATGATGGTGAAAATGCTTATTATTCATTACCATAAAAGGTTATCCTGTCGGGCTATTTGTATTTTTATTAAGCTCTAATAATTATAATATGATTGCGTTTTAGGTCTTTTTTTGACCGTCTAAAAAAATATTTATTTACAAGGATTTGGCAAAAATTAGGTTAGGGTATATTATAGATTCATTAAAATACATCTAGCTTTTTTTCATTAGTAATAACGACTTAGCATAGGAGCCTTTGTATGAGCAGAATTTATATTGTGGATGTAACAAATAGAGATGGGGTTCAAACTTCAAGATTGGGTTTGGCTAAGCTTCAAAAGACCATAATTAATCTTATGTTGGATGATATGGGGGTTACTCAGTCAGAATTTGGGTTTCCTACAACCAAACATGAATTGAATTATTTAAATGGCAATTTAGAGTTAATTGATCGTGGGGTTATCAAAACAACAAAACTTTCTGGTTGGATGAGGGCTGTGGCATCAGATGTTGTTCAATCTTTTCAGAATGTTCCAAGGCTTAAAAACGTAAACTTGTCACAATCCACTTCTGATCAAATGATTAATGGAAAATATCAAGGTAAAAAAACAAAAGAAGATATTCTATTTGATACTATAGAATCTATTGAGGCTGCTAATACTTGTGGTGCGCAAATCATTGGTGTTAATGCGGAAGATGCTTCAAGGAGTGATTTAGATTATTTAATTAAGTACGCGGTAGAATCAAAAAAACATGGAGCACATCGTTTTAGATACTGTGATACGCTAGGCTATGATGATCCTCAAACAGCATACGACCGAATTTATGCCATAGCTAAAGAGTCACAAATGGCTGTGGAAATGCATTTTCATAATGACTTAGGAATGGGAGTTGCATGTTCAGTAATGGGTGCTAAGGCGGCGATAGATGCTGGTGTTGATGCTTATATAAACACTGCTGTAAATGGTATGGGCGAAAGGGCAGGAAATGCTGATTTGGTTTCTTGTATATTGGCTATTTTAAAATCAAGTGGCTTCAAGGATAAGTATAAATTAGACGAGAGAATTGACTTGTCAAAAGCTTGGAAATTAGCAAAATATACTTCTCTAGCTTTTGGCGTTTCTATTCCTATAAATCACCCTGCTGTTGGAGGCAATGCTTTTGCCCATGAGTCAGGAATCCATGCGGATGGCGCATTAAAGGATAGAAGAAATTATGAGTTATATGATTATGAAGAACTTGGTAGAGGCGAACCAGAAATAATTGAGACAGGTAGGAAAATTACAGTTGGTGAATATGGTGGTATAAAAGGTTTTCGAGATGTTTTTGAGGGTCTTGAGCTTGAATTCCATGATGAAGATGAGGCTAGAAATATTCTTGAGCTAGCCAGGTATGCAAATGTTCATACCCAACTACCTCTTACAGACAGCGAATTACGGTTTATATATTATTATCCTGATATTGCAGCTAAAGTTATGACCGTTACTCCTTATTATGAGCCTAAAGGCGAGCTTAAAAAACGTTTGGAATCTTCAGGGGTACATGACTCTAAATCAATAGTCTAAAAATTTTATAAAGGAAAATAAATGGGGCAAACGTTAGTTGAAAAAATTATATCATCTCATACAGGGTATGATGTTAAACCTGGAGAGTTATGTGTTGCAAAAGTTGATGTTGCTGCAGTGCAGGATGGAACGGGACCTTTAACGATTCAGGAGTTTAAAAAACTTGGGCGAGAACAGCTTGCAAACCCAAAGAGAACTATTCTTTTTATTGATCATGCTTCTCCCAGTCCTCGCAAAGAATTATCAAATTCCCATATGGTTTTAAGGCAGTTTGCAAAAGATACAGGGGCTATACTTTCTGAAGGTGGTTGTGGTGTTTGTCACCAACGACTTATTGAAGATTTTGTTAATCCGGGAGAAATTCTTGTCGGTGCTGATTCTCATACGTGTACCTCAGGTGCTCTTGGTGCTTTTGCTACAGGCATGGGGTCAACTGATATAGCTGTTGCAATGGCTTTGGGTAAAACTTGGCTTAAAGTACCTAAGACATTTAAAATTGTTGTAGAAGGAAAATTTAATGATGGCGTTTATGCAAAAGACTTAATATTGCATTTGATAGGTATTATAGGTGCTGATGGTGCTACTTATAAGGCTTTAGAGTTCTGTGGTTCAACAATTGAAAAAATGGAAATGTCGGATAGATTTACCCTTGCTAATATGGCAGTGGAAGCTGGTGCTAAGTGTGGGTTATTCGCTTCAGATGAGAAAACTAAAGAATATCTAAAACAAAGAGGACGAGAAGATAAATTTATTCATATGATTCCTGATAAAGATGCAGAGTACGAAAAAATTATTGAAATTGATGCTTCAGAGATAAAACCCACAGTTTCTTGTCCTCATACTGTAGATAATACTAAGAACGTTGATGAATTGAATAACGTGAAAATTGATCAGGTTTTTATTGGTACTTGCACGAATGGAAGAATTGAAGATTTAAGAATCTCTGCAGAAATCCTTAAGGGTAAAAAAATAGCTAATAATGTAAGATTGTTGGTTGTTCCTGCATCAAGGAACGTATTAAAGCAAGCTTTGAAGGAAGGGTTAATTGATATATTTGTAGATTCAGGTGCTTCTGTA
Organism: Cyanobacteria bacterium OH_CBB_238; assembly: GCA_023409995.1. Lineage (GTDB taxonomy): Bacteria > Cyanobacteriota > Vampirovibrionia > Gastranaerophilales > Gastranaerophilaceae > JAEYQN01. Next base: position 18,267 of record JAEYQN010000129.1, read on the forward strand.
TCTGCTCCTGGTTGTGGCCCTTGCGTTGGAGTACATGGTGGTATTCTTGGTGATGGAGAAGTTTGTCTTGCAACACAAAATAGAAATTTTCAAGGTAGGATGGGAAATACTTTGGGTGAAATATATCTAGCCTCTCCTGCAGTGGCTGCTTATAGCGCTATTAAAGGGTATATTGCTAATCCCCAAGAAGTATTATGAAGGAGTAAAAATGGTATTAAACGGAAAATCTTGGAAGTTCTCAGATAATATATCTACTGATCATATTGCTCCAGGTAGACTATTCCATCTGAGATCTAATCTTCCTGAGCTGGCTAAACATGTGCTGGAAGATGCAGACCCTAATTTTGCATCACAAATGCAAAAAGGAGATTTTGTTGTTGCTGGAAATAACTTTGGGTTGGGCTCTTCTAGAGAACATGCTCCTCAAATAATAAAAATTGCAGGAGTTAATGCTGTATTGGCAAAGTCGTTTGCTAGAATTTTTTACAGAAATGCTATAAATATAGGGCTTTTACTGCTTGAATGTGATACTGATTATATTGATCAGGGCGATGAGCTGCAAATTGACATTAAAACAGGTATTATAAAAGACCTAACAAAAGGAACTGAATTGACTTTTACGCCACTGCCGGAAGTAATGATAAAATTGCTTGAAGATGGCGGTTTGATTGAGCATATAAAAAAGAATGGTGATTTTAAACTAGTCTGATAAGATTAGAAAATTAGCCATTTTCATTCATTTATGGGATGGTTTACTCCAGGTAAATTCACCTTAAGGTTGATGTATATAGGATTTGAATTTGAGAGAATTTATCATAAGGTTGGTAGTTCGTGTGAGAAATCCTAAATGAATTTAAACGAAGAGTGTTTATTAAATTATCTGCAAAATCCTGAGGAATTAGAAAATTTAACTGCTATATTGATGGACAATATTACTTCTGTTGCAGAACCAATTCCATGTATCGTAAATTAAGGTAAAAGATGAAATCGAAAATTAAATCAATAAAAAAGTACAGAAATGAATTCTTGTACACGTTATCTTTAATATTACTGTTAATTCTTTTGTTTGTTGTTTTTCAAACGGCAGGAGTTAAGAGTTTTTTTTCGTTTATGGAGGCCAAAACATTTGATCTTAGGCAGGTTATAACTGCTCCATCGAAAAAAGTTAACAAAGACATAGTAATTGTTGCAATTGATGACTATAGTTATGAATATCTTGTTGATGAATTTGGAGACTGGCCCGTTCCTAGAGAAGTATATGCTGATTTTTTATCTTACGTTGAATCTCAAAAACCAATTGCTGTGGCCTTTGACCTTTTATTTGTTAAATCATTAAAAAGCAAACCATACAGCGATGCTAGATTGGTGAAAGCATTATCTTCATATAATAATGCTTATACTGCCATGAGTTTTGATGATCAGCCTTTTGACTTAAGAACTCCTCCAACTCTTCCGAGTGGAATTAGAGCTAATGTTGAATCAAAATCAAAAAAATTTAGTCCGCAATTAGTTACCAATTCTCGATCAATATTAAATTCTATCCTTGATTCAACAAATAATGTTGGGCATATTAATACAATGCGTTCAGACGATGGTATTAACAGGAAAGCGCCACTTTTTATTTCCTATCCCAATTATAATTTTAAAAATGGAAAATATACCTATGAGTCTATAGGATATTACCCTTATATGACACTCAAGGTGGCTAAAAAATATTTGGAAGTGAAAGAAAATTATAGTGATGTTAGTTATAAAATTGACTCTAACAATAATCTTGTTTTTGCAGGAAGAAAACTACCAATGTCTTCAGATGCTCAAGTTATTCTAAACTGGTATGGTCCAAGTGGAATGAACGACACTAAAACATATACGTATGTTCCTTTTTGGAAAGTTTTAAAATCTTATAAAGCTCTCAAAGCTGGGCAAAAAGAGCTGTTACCAAGAAATTTCTTTAAAGGGAAAGTTGTATATGTTGGTACAAGCGTTATGTCCTTATCTGATATCAAAAGTGTTCCTACTGAAAAATATCTGCCCGGAGTTGAACTTCATGCGACCTTGTTAAATAACATAATTGATAATTCACTTATTAAAAAAATAGATTTAAAGTATAACATTTTGATAACGATGGTTTTAGCACTAATTGTGGGGCTGTTGGTTTTTTATACAAATTCAACCTTTTTATCTTTGGCTTCAACAGCATTGGTATCTATCGGCTATTTGTTCATAAGTATATGGGCAATGCAGTTTTTTAACTTATGGATTTGGGTCGTTATTCCACTTCTTTCAGTGTTAATTGTCTTTATAGCCGTATATCTGGCTAAGTATGTAATAAAATCCAGAGATTTAGAGTATACCTATAAACTTGCTACAACAGATGGCTTAACGGAGTTATACAATCACAGATTCTTTCAGGAACAAATGTTATTTAATATAGAATATTCTAAGCGAACCGGGGATAATTTCTCTCTAATTCTAATTGATATTGATTTCTTTAAAAAATTTAATGATAAATTTGGCCATCAGGCAGGCGATGCTGTATTAAAGCAAGTTGCTCAAGTCCTTAAAAAGACTGTTAGAAGCTCAGATCTTGTTTGTAGATATGGTGGTGAAGAAATGTCTATTATTCTAAGAAATACAAATAATACAGAGGCTCTTTTGACTGCTCAAAAAATATGCGATGCAGTTGCTAATAAACCATTTAAGCTGGGTGTAGATCTGGAACAAAATGTTACGATTAGCTTAGGCGTTTCTACATATCCTGAAAATGGTTTAACACCTGCAGACTTGATTGAATATGCGGATAAAGGATTATATGTAGCTAAAGAAAATGGACGAAATCAGGTCGGGAAGCTACAGTAATTATTTTGTGATTATTAATAAGGATAAACAATAAAGAAAGCAAGTGAAAATAGTGCTAAAATCCACATTGCTAGGTTTGTTTCCGCCTTTTTTCCTGTTAATAATTTAAAAATGGGGTATATAACAAATCCTGCAGCCATACCTATCCCAATATTGTATGAAAATACCATAATCGCTATAGCAAATAAGGCAGGCATGTACTCTGTTACATCCTCAAAATCCATTTGACCGACTATTGAAACCATTAACATTCCAACAATTAGTATTGCCGGACCATATGCGTATGGAGGTATTATTGTAAATAAAGGAGTTAAAAATAATCCCAATAAGAACATAAGTCCAGTTATTACTGCTGTTAATCCTGATTTTCCTCCACTTTGGATTCCGGTTACGGACTCAAGATAGATTCCCGATGTTATTGTTCCCATAAATGATGCAAACATTGTGCTTAAAGAATCACAAAACATAGGTTTTTTTATTTCAGGTATGCAGCCTTCATCATCTAATAGTCCTGCTTTATAGCAAACTCCCATCATACAACCCATGGTATCAACATATACTAATAAAAATATTGTAAAAAAGGTTGGTAAAAATTTAATATTTAATAACCCCGAAAAATCTAATTGACCTAAAAGAGGCATTATACTTGGCGGTGCTGATAAAATCTTTTCAGGAATGTAAACATCACCTATAAGATAGCCAATTAGGGTGTTTACAACAATCCCTATCAAAATGGCCGCTTTAATATTTCTTTGCATTAGCGTTATGGTTAAAACAAATCCAAAAATTGCCAATAAAATGGTAGGTTCATGAAAATCTCCAACTTGAATTGGAATTGAATTTTGAGTGAACTTTATTATTCCTGTTTCAAGAGTTCCGACGAATATCAAAAACAAGCCAAGTCCCACACTAAATGCTTTTTTCATTGTTTCAGACATTGAGTTAACTAGCCAAGGTCTGATTTTTGCTGCTGTGAGTATAAAAAATATAAAACCGCTAACAAAAATAGCGCCTAATGCTGTTCTCCAAGACTCTCCAAGGGCAATGACTACAGTATATGCAATGAATGCAACTTCTCCAACATATGGAGCCACTGCAAATGGTCTTTTTGCATATAATCCCATAAGCATACACCCAAAAAAAGCAGCTAATATTGTTGCTGTAATTGATGCTTCAAAGGGAAATCCTGCCGAAGCAAGCATTTTGGGATTTACTATTAATATATAAGACATAGTAGCAAAGGTTGTAAGCCCTGCAAGTACTTCTGTTTTAATATTTGTATTAAGTTCTTTAAAATTGAAAAACTTTTTCATTTTTATTCCATTCTTATTCAGTCAGTTCATTCAGTTGTTTTAATAGTTTTGGAGTAAATACATTACTAACATTTTTACTACCATTAAATACGGGTTCTAATTCTTGATTCAAAATATCATTAATTTGTGGATAATTACTATTTACTGCCGTTGGCTTTGAATACTTTAGCACATCAATGAACAAAATTGAATGTTCCGGTTTTTTTGTTTTTGAAAGAAAATTATTTGAGTATGCTACATCTTTTCTGGCTGGGATTATTAAGCCACTTTCTGTGATTTTAGTTATAGATGCCTTAGAGGATAAAAATTTTATGAGTTGAATTGCTTCTTTTTTATTGTTGGATTTTTTTGAAAGTGCCCATCCGGAAGCATCTATAGGAAGTTTGTTTTCTTTTGATGCAGGAAAATTGACAATATCCCAGTCAAAACTTAGCGTCTCTCTAAATTTAGGGACCATCCATCTTCCTCCCAGATACATAGCCAGTTTCCCTTCAATAAACATTTGAGCAGAGGTCATGCTGCCTTTTTGAGCTTTTGTAGGAGCAACATGTAGATTGTTACTTAAGGAAGAATAGAATCTTATGCCTTCCTTGCTTTTTATTGAATTAATTATGATTTTTCTTGTGTCATCGGACAGTATTCCACCACCATTGGCTGCGAGGTAATATAACCAATACAAAGAGTCGCCTTCGTAGTTAATTGCAAAGTTGTTATTCGTTGTTGTCTTAAGAGCCTTTGTCTGTAAATCATTCAGTGTCCAATCGCTTTTGGGGTAGGAGATTTTATTTTTGTCAAAAATATTTTTATTATAATAAATAACCAGATTTGAGATATCTCTTGGTATTGCATATGTTTTTCCATCTGAAGAAAATGCTTTTATTGCGCTGTCAAAAAAAATATTATTAGATATTTCATTTTTGAAGTATGGAGTTATATCTTCTAGCATGTCGGCTTTTATGTATGTTTTTGCATATATATTGTTAATAAAAACAACATCTGGTTCTAGATTTGATGCAAAAAGAAGGTGTAATTTTTGAAAATAATTTTGTGGAATATGTATAAATTCTACCTTAATATTGGGATTTTGTTGTTCAAATTCATTTATAAGGTTGGTTAATATAGGCACTTCACTTTTTGAACCCCAACTTGAGAACTTTATCGTTGTTTTTGCTGGTTTTTCTTTTGAACAAGCAGAGAATAATACAGTAAGTGAAACAAGAAAAAGTATAAGTATTTTTTTCATTTTAGAACTCTATAAGTACCTTCATAGATGTCTCAGTGGTTTCCACAAGAGCTTTGTAATTATCAACTCTTACAAGGTAGTTTGCTCTATTTTTTTCTTTTTCATGGAGTCTTGTTTGCATATTTTTTGTAGACAATGATTCAAATCTTTTAAGAATATAAATGTTGTCATCAATATATCCAATTAAGGAAGCTTCGCCATCATAAGTTATAAGGTAAAACCCTTTATTTTTGTCGATATGAGAGATGGATAAAAGCTGGGGATTTTCCGGGTTTATTGTTGCGGTCATTTTAGGTTGTATAATCTCAACATTTTCTTCTTCATCATCTTCATCAAGCTGTCTATTTTGTTTTTTAGCAGATATTGTGGAATTTTCAGTTGTTTGTTGGATATCCTTTGCTTGGTTACTAACTTCTTGTGCAAAAGAATTATTTGAGCTTCTACGAACGCTCATAGATGTAAGTTTTTCGTGAATAACTCGTTTAAGTTTTGCTGCCAGTACTATAAATATAAACACCAATAAAGACATTTTTACTATCATGTCAAGATAATCTGCATTCCAAGGCTTTTTTGTAGGTGGCTGCATGTCTATCATTGGCAGTGATTCTTCTTGAGGTTCTATTTTTGATTGAGGTTGCTGATTCTCTGGTGTTTTTGCTTCATTTGCATCTTGGGCTATTTGATTGGGGGCTGCTTGTATTGGTGGAATGGGGTCTGGGCTTAATTTGGCTCCAACAGTAGCAAGTTCTTTGTTTATTATTTCAATGTTTTTCTTTGCAATCTTGTTTTCGCTTGGCAAGAGATTTTTGTCAGAAACAACCTTTAGCAGAGAGTTATCATTGACGGTTGCTGTTATTTTCACATATCCGTTATTTATACTGCTGTCTAAATAAGGATATTCGTCAACTCTCAATCTGACATTATCTTTTCCATCCTTATAGGTTACCTTTACGTTATTAGAAGATATCTGTGTCTCTGGCAAAACTACAGAATACATTTTTGGCGATCTTTTGCTTATATTTAATGGTTCGGAATAATTATTATTGAAAATTAAGTTTAGAGTGTAAGATCCCATACCAGATTTGCTTATATTTATCTGCTCAAGGGTGTTTTTGTAATTTGAATTTATGGCATGTGACGGGACAGAAAAGGCTAGTAATGTAACTACTGTTAATAAAGAATTATTTACTTTTTTAAAAAGAAATTTCAATTTTCAGTCCAGTCTGTTTCTCTTTTATGGTGTTGTGCTCTCTTATATTGTATTATCTTTATAATGATTTGTTTTAGCTAAGTTAGGCAATCTAATTGGGTTACCTACTTAATATTATCTCATTTTAGCATCTAAATATTTTATGCGAAGATTTTATCCGTTAAAGCTATATTTTTATTAAGAAAATGTTTAAACTTTTTCATGTTTGTATTAGTATTAAACAGAGTTTTGGTAAGTACGATAGGTCTGACTTTTTCAATTAGTTAAGACTTAGTCTCCGAAAGAGATGGGAACAGCATAACTTAATGTTTACAAATAATAAGGAGAAGAAAGATGCCAGTAGCATCAATGATTGAATTACTTGACGCAGGTGTACACTTTGGTCACCAAACGCAACGTTGGAACCCGAAAATGAAACCATATATTTATGGTGCAAGAAATGGGATTTATGTTTTAGATTTAAGAAAAACAACAGCAAAATTAGATGAAGCATATGCCGTTGTTAGAGAATATGCAGCAAAAGGTAAAAATGTAGTTTTTGTTGGAACAAAAAGACAAGCTGCAGACGTAGTTGCTGAAGAATCACAAAGAGCAGGCGCTTATTACATCAATAGAAGATGGTTAGGCGGAATGCTTACTAACTTTGAAACAATCAGAGGCAGAGTTAATAAGCTTAGAGAAATTGAGGAATTTGTTGCTTCAGGCCATATCGATAAATTACCTAAAAAAGAAGTTGCTCAAATTATGAGAAAACTTTCTAAATTAAGCAAGACATTAGGCGGTATCAAAGAAATGAGAGGTATGCCTGACTTGTTATTTGTTGTTGACCAAAGAAAAGAAGATATTGCAATAGCAGAAGCTAATAAACTTGGCATTCCTGTTATTTGTTTAGCTGATACAAATGCTAATCCTGATGGAATTGATTATATTATTCCTGGAAATGATGATGCGATCAGAGCTATTAGATTGATAGCTTCAAAATTAGCTGATGCTATACTTGAAGGAAAACAATTAAGAGAAAACAAAGCAAATCAAGTAACAAAAATTGAAGCTATAAAAGCTGAAGATGCAGGTGTTGAGGAAACTGATAAAGAAGAAGTTTCTGAAGATGCAGAAACAGAAAAATTTTCTGACATTTCAAGCAAATTTGAAACTGAAGAATAATTAAGCGTACAATATATATTAAATCGAAGTGCTTCTTTATAGGAGCACTCGATAATTTAAAAGAATTTAATGTTACGAAAGGATATTTAATATGAATATAACTGCTTCACAAGTTAAAGAACTTAGAGAAAAAACTGGTGCAGGGATCATGGATGCTAAAAAAGCTTTAACCGAAGCTGAAGGCGATATGGAAAAAGCAATGGAACTCCTTAGACAAAAAGGCATCGCTTCCGCAGATAAAAAAATGTCTAGAATTGCTGCTGAAGGCATCATTGGGTCAGTTATTGAAGGTAATATAGGCGCAATGTTAGAGGTTAACTGTGAAACTGACTTCGTTGCTAAAAATGAAGAATTCAAAGAATTAGTTAAAACAGTAGCGACATATGTTGTTAAAAACAATCCTGCAGATATTGATGCATTGAATGCAATTACTATGGATAGTGGTGTTTCTATCGAAGAATTTATCAAAGAAAAAATTGCAAAAATTGGTGAAAAAATTACTTTGAGAAGATTCGTCAGAGTTGAAGGAAATGTTGCTACATATATTCATAATAATAAAATTGGTGTCTTATTAAATGCTTCAGCTCAAGATGATGTTTTGGCTAAAGATATTTGCTTGCATATTGCAAGTTCGGCTCCTGAATTCGTTTCAAGAAAAGAAATACCTCAATCAGTTATTGATGAAGAAACAAGAATTGAAATGGGCAAAGAAGATTTGGCTAATAAGCCTGAACAAATCAGAGCTAAAATTGTAGAAGGTCGTGTAAATAAATTGATGTCTCAAAAATGTTTGTTGGAACAGCCATTTGTTAAGAATCCTGACCAAACAATTGAAGAACTAATTAAGGATAAATTTGAAATCAACTCATTCACAAAATGGAATCTTGGTGAAGGTATCGAGAAAAAACAAGATAACTTTGCTGAAGAAGTAATGAGTCAAATAAATAAATAGTTATTGATTTTTAAATCTAAAAAACGAGGTGAGCTTATGTAGTCACCTCGTTTTATGTTATAATTTCAGCATGAAAATGGTTTTATTATTTGTATTTACAATAATGTTGCTTATTGTTTATGTAATATATGTAAGAATTAGGTTTAATAGATTGAGAAGAGCTTATGTTCACTCTCAGCGTGATGCAAAAAAAATAATAAGACTAATAAGGAGAGTTAGATACGGTAAATTAAGTGAAAGCGCTGAAAACTTAAACAATAAAGAGCTAGAAGAAGCTTTTAATCGACTTATTGAGACTATAGTTGATCGAGAAAGCATGATTACTGAATATCAGTTAAGTTTGTCTGATAAGAATCATTCATTGCAAAACATGATAGATGCAGAAAAAGAGTCACAAAAATTTAAAGAGGATTTTATTGCTACTTTAACTCATGATCTTAAGGTTCCAGTTATAGCTGAGTTAAATACGCTTGATTTTCTCTTGGCGGGGCGTTTTGGAGAACTTAATGATAAACAAATTGAAGCGTTGACTCTTATGAAAACATCAAATGAAGAGCTAATTGAACTTGCAGATATTCTTCTTCAAACATATAAGGTTCAACAAAATAGCATTTCCCTTGTTAAGTCCAAAATAAATATTGTTCAGTTTATTGAAAATATTGTTGAAAACATGAAGCCAATTGCTCAAAATAACAGCCAAACAATAATTCTTGATTCTATGGATAAAACTATTGAGTTGAATGTCGATAAAGTTCAACTTGCTAGGGTTTTTAAAAATCTTATAATGAATGCAATTACTTTTAGTTATCACGACTCGAAAATAATTGTCAAAATGGACATTGTTGGCGATAAAATGTCTATTCAAGTCATCAATAGTGGAAAAGGAATAAGTAAAGAAGACCTTGAGTTGATTTTTAACAAATACTATTCAAGTGCTAAGAAGTTTAGGAAAATGGGCACAGGTCTTGGTTTATATCTTTCTAATCAAATCGTAAAAGCTCACAAAGGACATATCAGCGTGGATGCGTCGCAGGATGAAATTACAACTTTTACTGTTCTATTGCCTATTAGTTAAATATTACCTGTTGAACTGTTTTTATCATCTTCCAGTTGTTTTATATCAATATTGTCTTCATTTTCTTCAGTATATGAATATGGTGTATCTATTTCTATGTTTACGTCAGCATCTAACATCTCAATGTCGTCTTTTCCGTAGTCTTTAATTTTTCCATCTTCTAGTTTTACCGACAATTTGTTATTCAAGAAGTGCAAAGAACATACACAACCTACGCCGTCTGGTGTCATAACGCTAGAACCTACAGGAGATAATTCTTTTGCTGCTTCTATATAATTTGGATATTCGTAATTTAAGCAACAAAGCAACCTTCCGCAAGTACCGGATATTTTACTTGGAGTTATTGGCATTCCTTGGTCTCGCGCTAGTTTAACATTTATAGATTCAAAATTTCTCTTAAATGAGCAACAGCAAAAAGGTCTTCCACAGATTCCGCTTCCCTGGCATAAAGATGTTTCGTCTCTTACACCAATATGTCTCAAGTCTATTCTAACCCTCTTAAATACTTGAGTAAGATCTTTTAATAGAGCTCTAAAATCAACTCTTTCTGGAGCTGTGTAGTAAAAAGATACTTTTTTTCTGTCAAAGGTATATTTACATTGCACCAGACTCATATTCAAATTATGCTGTTTTATCAATTGATTACAGCTGTTAAATCCTTCTTCTTCTAAAGCCGTTAATTCCTTTAAAGACTCAAGATCAGCTGCATTCATTACTCTTATTAATGGTAGTATTTCCGGTTTTTGTTTTTCCCACATCTTTGAAATTTCTGAAGAAACCGTGAAGACTTTTACTGCTTCTTCCCCTTTTTCGGTTCTTACAAGAACCATTTGTCCGTGTTCCACCTCTACCGATTCAGGTATACTAAGTGGGTAAAATTTATTTTTTAATAGCATTACTGCAAATTTGATCATATGATAAACCTCGTGAAAACATTGTATCATAAAGCTTTGCCTTTTTTAATATTTGTAAAGTTTCTTCTTATTTAGGCAATATTTTTAAGTGAAATTTTTTTATTAAAGTGTAATTAAAATCTTAGGGGGATGTATGCTTAATCCAAATCTTGTGAAATTTATTATTAAAAATAATTTGGAAGAATCGCATGTTGAAGAGAAAACTAAAGTAACAAAACAAGTACACTTTTCTCGAGGTCTTGATAAGTTATACTCTTGTGGCAAACTTGCCCCAGTTCATCTAGAAGCAAGAAAGTAGGGTTCTATTTTGTAGTTTAAAACCGACATAAATATTTATGTCGGTTTTAAATTTTTATAATTTTATAAATTATTCTTCAATAATTTCGTTTATTTCTGCTACCATTTGTTCTGGATCAATTCCGTGGACCTTAGCACCAGCTTCAAGGTTTTCAAATCTAGCTGCTGCGCATCCAATACATCCCAAGCCATATTTTTGAAATACTGGAAGCGCTTCAGGGTAGTTTTGCACGATTTCTATAATACTCATTTCTTTTGTTACTTTTGCCATAATATTTACCTTTCATATTTTTGGATGTTGAATTTCAACTTAATTTTATTAAAATAATTATACAACAAAATATGGGATATAATTATTTATGCAATTTTTTGAAACAGTTTTAAAGAGTGAATCTTATGTTGGGCTTAGTTCAATGAATTTGTCCAGAAAAAAAACTATTCAAATGTATAAAGGAAGTGGAAATACTTCTATGTTTGATTTTGATTTTACAGCTCCTTTGAAAAATTCTTTTTTGATTATTGATCAGATTCTTTGTCGTCCTTAAGAAGTTTTTCAAAATCAGACGGTTTTATGCTTTGGACAAAGTTTCTGAATTCTTGAGCCTCTTCTTCGTCTTTGGAGTTATCCGTTGATATGGAACCATCAGCTAAAACATTGGCTGTAACGAAAATGGGTGCATCAACTCTTATTGATAGCGCTATAGCATCAGATGGTCTTGCATCTATTTCAATTTCTTTGCCATTTTCATCCTGCAAAAATATAGCTGCAAAATAGGTTTCTTTATCCACATCGTTTATCTCAATTCTGGTGATCTCATAACCTGTTTTTTCAATAATATCAATTACAAGGTCATGAGTCATTGGGCGTGCTACTTTTATGTTTTCTATTTTTCTTATAATCGCACTTGCTTCAGCTGAACCAATCCAGATTGGCAAAGCTTTTCTATTTTCTTTATCATTTAGTACAACTATAGGTGAGCCTGATCTTGTATCTATAGCTATTCCCATTACTCGCATTTCTATCATATTTGTGAAACCTAATTATGTCTTAATATACTATTATTATAATCTAAAAAGCTTACGGCAACTATTAGAAGATATCCCAATTTTTAGTGAAGCTTAGTTAGAATTTCTGCACCATTATCTAAGATTAAAATACTATGTTCAAAATGAGCAGACGCTTTATCGTCAGTGGTTACAACAGTCCATTCATCATCAAGCACCTTTACTTCATCCACTCCAAGATTTAACATTGGTTCTATGGCTAAAGTCATTCCTGCTTTCAGTATAATTTTGCTACCGACTCTATAGTTGAATATAAAAGGTTCTTCATGCATTGCTCTTCCGACGCCATGTCCGCCGTACTGCCTCACTATTCCAAGTTTGTATTTTTTTGCAACGTCTTCTATGGCTCCCGAAACTTCATCTAGGCATATGCCATCTTTAGCTGTTGCTATTGCTTCCATTAGAGACTCTTCGGTTGCTTTTAATAACATTTGTTTGTCTTGAGTGATTTCTCCCACTGGATAAGTCCAGGCTCCGTCTCCGACCAGACCTCTATAGGTAGCTCCTACATCTACACTTATTATATCCCCATCTATTAGAGTCACGTTTTCTGATGGGATGCCATGTACAACTTCAGAATTTATCGATGCGCATATTGAACCAGTAAATCCATTGTATCCTAAGAAGGTTGGTTCGCACTTGTTATCTCTTATTATTTCATTAGCAATATTGTCTAGATATTTTGTTGTTAACCCAGGCTTTATAATGTTCTTCATTTCTTGGTGAACCATTGCAACAACAGAACCCGCAAATTTCATTAGCTTTATCTCATCTCTGGATTTTTTCTTTATAGCCATTATTTTACTGCTTCTTTCAATTTCTCAAATACATCATCTACTGATCCAGTTGCATCAACCTTTACTAAGACATTTCGTTTTTCGTAAAAATCCACAAGAGGAGCTGTTTGGGTGAAGTATGTTTCAAATCTTGCCTTTGCTATTTCTTCGGTATCATCTTTTCTTGTGACCAATTCTGTATTACAAAAGTCGCAATGTCCTTCTTTTTTAATTAGCATTGTTTTTATATTAAATATTGCTCCACAGCTAGGACAAGATCTTCTATTGACTATTCTTTCAATGAGATTATCCAATGGAATATCAAAGTATAAAACTTTTAATTGTGCTTGTTCATCCTTGTCCGTTTCTTCAAGTATAAAATCCAAAGCTTCTGCTTGTTCTAAGCTTCTTGGATATCCGTCAAGAATGAATCCTTTTTTGCAATCATCTTTCAATAGTCTTAATTTGATTATATTTTCAACTATTTTCGTTGGAACCAGCTGACCCTTTTCAATATAGCTTTTAGCAACTTTTCCATCTTCTGTCTCGTTTTTAATTGCTTCTCTTAAGAGGGAACCTGTGTCTACGTGAGGAAATCCAAGCTCTTTAGATAATCTAAAAGTTTGTGTTCCTTTTCCGCTGGCTGGTGGTCCTATAAATATTAATTCCTTCTTCATCTTTTTACCCTCTTTTACTTTTGCAGCCTGTATATTATAACATATTTAATTTTTAAATTAAATAAAAAGGTAAATGAAATGATCATTTACCTTTTTGTATGTATTTGATTTTTTCCTACTCTTTTAAGAAGCTTTCGTAATTTCTTGCGAGCAAGTGAGTTTTAATTTGATTTATGAAATCAAGCGCAACACCTACCATGATTATAAGAGAGGTAGCACCAAGACCTTGCAATGTTGTTATATGTGTTAAGGTACTTGCTAGCGAAGGGATTAAGGCCACTGCTCCTAGTCCAATCGCTCCAATTAGTGTAACTCTGCTTAGAATTTTATCTAATGCTTCAGCCGTTGGTTTGCCAGGTTTAATTCCTGGAATTGACGAACCGTACTTTTTCAAGTTAGTTGCAATTTCCTTAGGCTGCATATTTGGCATAATTGATGCATAGAAGAATGTCAGCATTACAATCAAACCAAAATAGATTGCATTATATGAGAACGTAGATGGATTTAACAAGTTTGAGGCTTTGGTTAATATCTCGCTTAATATAGGGTTTGGGATATTTGCAGTTCCTGCAATTTGCAAAACAGTAGTTGGGAATAATAATATTGCTACAGCAAATATTATTGGCATTACTCCACCAGGGTTTAATTTGAAAGGAATAAATGTATTCATCCCTCCGTAAACCTTGTTCCCAACCTGTCTTTTTGGATTTACAATGATTACTTTTCTAGCTGCTTCTTGCATTATTACAATTAATACCATTGTTGCAAAAAAGATTGCTAGTAGAAAAACTAAGCCTAGTTGTAAACTGCTATCGCCTGTTACAATTATGGATGTTTGTTCAAAATAATGCGGTATTCTGGATATAATTCCACAGAAAATAAGCATTGATGCTCCGTTTCCTAAACCATATTCTGTCATTAGTTCTGCTAACCACATAATAAAAACCGAACCTGCCGTCAGCACTATCGTAGATGCAAATATAAATGCTGGAATATTTATATCTGGTGATATTGCTCCCGGTGCGCTTTTTGCAAGGAAGAATAAAAAAACTATTGCTTGAAAAATAGCAATAACAACAGTAAATACTCTTGTGTATTGAGAAATTTTTCTTCTGCCAGCTTCTCCTTCTTCTTTTTGCAACTGTTCCAAGTGTGGAATAACTACTGCTAAAAGCTGCATTATAATAGATGCTGTTATGTATGGACCTATACCTAGTGCTACTATTGATATGTTAGCCAGCGCTCCGCCAGAAAACATATCTATAAAGCTAATCAGGTTATGGTCGGCAGCTAAGTGCTGTAGTGCATGACTGTCTATACCAAAAATAGGTAAGTGAGCACAGAAACGAAAAACTGCTATCATCAAAAATGTGAAAATAATTTTTTGTTTCAGGCCTGACACCTTAAACATAGATACCAATTCATCCATTGTAGGAGGTTTGATTTTTGCTTGTTGCATTATACTAACTGAGCCTTTCCGCCTGCTTTTTCGATTTTTTCAGCTGCTGATTTTGTAAAATATCTTGCTTTTACAACAACTGCCTTTGTTATTTCACCATTACCAAGAACTCTTAGTTCTGCTGTTGATGGGTGAGCTTTTCCTGCTTCTTTAAGAATTGCTAAATCAATTTCTTCTTTTCCTAATGTTTCAAGATCACTAACATTGATCTCAGCATAGTTAATTGCTGAAAAATTTGTGAAACCTTTCAATTTAGGCATTTGTCTGTAACCAGGCATTTGACCACCTTCAAATCCTCTTTTAGATGATCTTCCTGATCTTTGACCTTCACCATTATGTCCACGGCAACTTGTTTTACCATGTCCAGAAGCTCTTCCTCTACCTACTTTTTTGGTTTTTCTTGTTGCGCCTTCAGCAGGTCTTAGATCTTCTAAAGTTATTCTTTCTGACATTTTTATAATTACCTTTCTTAGTTTTTTAATTAGCGTTATTTAACTATTTCTACAAGGTGAGGAATCTTATTAACCATACCCATTATTGTTGGGCTAGCTAAGTGTTCAACCACTTGATTTGTTTTAGTTAGTCCTAAGCCTTTAGCCACTCTTATTTGTTTTTCAGTTGAGCCAATTAAGCTTTTTTTTAATTTTATTTGAATTTTTTCTGTTTTATTAGCCATAATTATAATTCCTTTTATGTTTAGTTAAGCATTTCTTTTAATGTGATACCACGTTTTTTAGCAACATCGCCGAATGATCTTAGAGATCTTAAGGCTTCTAAAGTTGCATTAGCCGCATTTAATGGTGATTTTGAACCTAAAGATTTGCTCAAAATGTTTTCAATACCGGCAAGTTCTAACACTGCACGTACTGCACCACCTGCGATAACCCCAGTACCTTGAGAAGCCGGTCTTAGCATTACGCTACCTGCTCCAGAAATACCTGTAATTGGGTGAGGAATTGTTGTTTTAAATACAGGAACTGTAACTAAATTTTTTCTTCCGTCTGCTACAGCTTTTTGAATTGCTACAATAACTTCAGCTGCCTTAGCACAACCAACTCCAACTTGACCATTTTTGTTGCCAACTATAACAATAGCTCTAAAGCTAAGTTTCTTACCACCTTTTACAACTTTTGTAACCCTTCTGATTTGGATTACTTGTTCTTTCCATTCACTTTGAGGTGCTTCTTCTCTTGTTTCAACTTTTCTTTTTTTTGTTTTTACTTTTGTTTCTTCCACTTTTATTACCTTTCATTTAGTGAGTTTTAAAATAAAAAAAACATGACCTCAATAGGAACTATGAATTGTTTTTACACAATCCACCCTATACTCATGTTTATCTGTGGGGTTTTTAGTTTTCTGACAAGATAATCATACAATATAAAATTTTTATTGCAATACCTAATTACGCTTTGTAAAGGCTATAGCCTAGTGGTTAACTTTTAAAATATCTTAATACTATGTTCTTTTTAGTAAATATTTAGTATTGCTGTAGTTTATAAGGGTATGAATATTTCTTTATCTTCTAATATGTATCATTTAAGTTCCTTTAGTTGTTCTAACTATAAGAATCGTGTGCAAGAAAACGATAATAAAAATCAATCCGTAAATTTAGCTCAGATTCCTCATTACAGACCTGCATTTTCAGGTGCTTTAAACAAAAACTTGAATGTTGCAAGAGATGTTATAAAAGAATTTGGTGAAGAGTTTCCGTTAATCAAATCCAATACAAAAATTGGTTCTTATATTGACAAGCATGAGTTTGAACCACAGTACAGAATAATTGTTAAGAAGTTAAAAAGTATTGAAAAGCAATACTCTAAAGGAGTTGAGCAAACAAGAAATGTCATGGATGATTATGAATTGTTTGACGATATAAATGGTTACAAGCTATTTATTGATAAGTTGTCAAAGTCGGTAAAAGATACAGGCTTTGCTAATTGCAATGAGTGTTCGCAGTTGTCTCAATCAATGTTGTTTAAGAGAGGAGTGGTTGCCAATAATGTTTTGTTGGATATAAAGTATCAATTTTCTGACAGAGATAAGCTTAGGGGGAGCCATATATTTAATGTTATAGGATTAAAACCAGGAGAAATTTTAACAGAGCCTACCTCTTGGAATGATAATGCAGTAGTTGTTGACCCCCTTTTTAAATTAACGATTCCTGCAAAAAATGCTCTTTCATTATATAAAAAAATGTTTGGATTTGATCCTGAAATGTATAATCTTACTTACCATAATGCAAATTTGATGCCCGATCTTATGATAGGAAAAATTATAAACGATTTTCAATAAAATTAACGTTATACAAGTCCAAATTTTTTGCCGCATTGAGATTATTTTTCAATGCGGCAAATAGATATTTATTATAAATAATGATTGGAGATATCTATATCAATTGTAAATTATTTTAAACATCAGTCATACTAAAGTTTAAATGATTCTAAAGGGCTAGTTTATATCTTCCGACAAGGTGGAATATAACACGTATAAATAAAATTAATGTCTAAAGGAGAATTGCTATGTCAGTCAGCTCAATTTCATCAATAGGTGCTTCATCCATAACCTCATCATCTCAATCTTCGAAAGAATATGAAGAAGTCAAAAAGAAATTAAAGGAGTATGGTATTGCTTCTACTGGTAATGAAGCAACGGATAAAGCATTGCTTCAAGCAGAAGAGGCAAAAGATAAAGCTGCTACTCAAAATACTCTATCAACAAAGTCGTCTACTCAAGATTCATCATCATCACAAGCTGCCCAGATAATTCCTACAGAATTGAATACAATACTATCTCAGCTTGGGATAGCCACTTCAGGAAGTGATATTGATACCTTAATTTCAAAAGCTTCAGATGTAATTGAAGAAAAATTGAATGAAGAAGACGTGTCTGATTCGGATAAGTCGAAATATACAAGCTTGCAAAGACAGTTGGTTCAGTTTGAATCTACTCAGTCACCTTCAGCTATGGCAGGTGCTTCTGCTTTAGCCGCAATGAATAAATCTTTGTTAGTCAATAGTTAAACTAATATCTCACAATCCATACGATACCTATACTATGCACATGCCCGACTTTTTACATAAGTCGGGTTTCCTATTTATTGTCATATTCTAATTTTAAATAGTTTGTTTCTTCCCAACGCAGGTCGACATATTTTATTTTCTTGGTGAATGTCTTTATTTGAGGAAGAATTGAGCTGACAGATTTTATTCGATTAAATACGCTGTCGTCTAATTCACCCAATCTTAATTTAACACTTTCAATTTGAACATATGTATCATGTGGGTTTCGAAGGTCAATATATAGGACTTTTTCACCCGATAAAGCACTAAGTTCTTTTGAAAGCTTGTAGAGTGTTTTTATTTTTGAAGGTCCCCAGTGTTGATAGTCATCACCTCTAGTACCGTAAGTGAGGATAAGGGTTGTGTGGTAATTTTTCTTAAATGGGAGATATTCTCTACCTATCAGTTTTCCACCTTCTGTAAAAAATGCAATTGGGGGAACGGTTTCTGAAGGAGATATGAGTAGTATGGGCTTTCGCTCTTGAACCATTATATCTAACCTTGCAGGCCACCAGTATCTTCTTATATAAACTCTTTTTATTGGATCAATTTGTTTTATATGCTCTGACATTTCATCGGTATTAAGCATATAAATGGGGTGATTTGAAAGTTCAACTTTTCTCAATGCATTTAATATTTTATAATCAGGGGTTATTTCGTTTCCGTATATTTTCAAATAAGGGTTATCTGGCGAATTAAAAATAGCTTTGCTTATATACCAATAGTGACATGTCGCTAATTTATAGGTTACAAAAATTATACTCAATATTATAAAAAGCCTCATTAATGCAAAAAAACGTCTCACAGTCAGTTCACTTCTTCGAACATTACGCTGCATTTGGTTTCTTTTTATTCGTCTCTGTATTGAGTCGTTGGTTTCCATCTTCTTATTTGTTTAATCCTGAGTTATTTAAGATTATAAGAACAAGCTCATCATAACTTATATCAATGGCCTTTGCTTGTGCCGGAAGGTCACTTAGGTCTGTCATTCCTGGGCTGGTATTTACTTCAAGAACATAAGGGATATTGTTTGCGATTAAAAAATCTACTCTGCCTACCCCATTACACCCACAAGCTTTAAATGCTTCTAGAGCAATATCTTTAACTTTTTTTGTCATTTCTTCAGGGAGTTCTGCGGGTAATATAAACTCAGTTAATCCTTCAGTGTATTTTGCTTCGTAATCATACCATTCGGTTTTTGTTCTGAATTCCAATATTTCTGTGACAATTAGTTGATCTTTATCTTCCAGTACGCCGACAGTTCCGCAAGTGCCAACTAAGAATTCTTCTACCAGTATATCTTGTTTGCATTCCAGTGATTTTTTAAATAAATTTTCAAGCTCATCCGAGGTATTTACTTTGTACATCCCAATGCTTGAACCTTCACTTACAGGCTTTAGCATTAATGGATAAGTCAGGTTTTTCACTTTTTCAAGAATATTGTCATCTTTTTTAACAAGAACAGATTTTATCAACGGAATGTCATAGTTTTTTAGAATGTTTTTTGTGTATTCCTTATTCATACATACCGAGCTTGAAAAGACACCACATCCTGTATATTCAATGCCTAATATTTCCAGTACACCTTGGATACAACCATCTTCGCCATATTTTCCATGCAAAGCATTATATGCGACTTCAATTCCTTTTTCGGTTAAGTCCTTTGCTATATTTTTGCTGACATCAACTAGTTGAGTATTTTTATACCCAAGTCTAAGCAGAGCATTATATACGTTCTTTCCAGAGCGCAAAGAAACTTCTCGCTCGTTTGATAAGCCACCATATAATACCGCTATTTTTGTGTCTTCTGGGTACTTTTTCCAATTAATGTTTGCCATATTTCTTCTTCTTCCGCATTTCTAATACCAATAAATTTTACTTCAGGTCTCAATTCTATTGTGTATTTTTCTTTGACTATATTATACATTTTTAACATGAGATTCAAAACATCATTAGATGTTGCATCGTCTGTATTAACTATAAAATTAGCATGATTTTCCCATACCTTTGCTCCACCCACAGAAAATTCTTTGGCACCTGCAATATCAAGAAGCCTTCCAGCTGAGTCATTTGGTGGGTTTTTGAAAGTACTTCCGGTATTTGGCAGTTTAAGTGATGGTTGTCTTTTCGTTCTAAACTCTATGTTTCTTTGCATTAAATCATTTATTGCTTCTTTATCTTTATATTCAAGTTCAAATGTTGCAGATAGTAGTACATAATCTCTTTGAGAGATTATAGAATTTCTATACACGAAATTCATTTCTTTTTTTGTTAATACAAGTATTTTTTTGTTAGTTCGATCATATACATGACATTTTACAAAATGGTCTGCAATTGCCTGATTATGGGCTGATGCATTCATTGTGATCATTCCGCCAATAGTTCCAGGGAATCCTATCATAAATTCGAAACCAGACAGGCCTTCTTTTAAAGATTCTTTTGATAGCAGAGGACCTTTTGTTCCGCAGTTTACTTTTAAAATGTTTTTTTCAAAACTATAGTTGTTGATTTTTGATGTTATTATAATGTCTTCTTGCAATCCTGTAGAAGATATTAATACATTGGAACAGTTACCTAATATTATAGGATTGTTTGCTTCTTCAATGGATTCTATTAAGTCTTCTGGTGTTGTTGGGAAAAAAACTTTAGCAGCACATCCGCCTATCTTAAATGTTGTGTGCTGTTTTAGTTCATAGTTCTCTCTGATATCTATACTCATTATTTTGTTATCTTGCTATACTCTTCCTGTAATAATACGCCTATTTTTGTAATATCGCCAGCACCAAGGGTAAGGACAGTATCTCCTGATTTTATAAGCGGCAATATCTGCTCTGCAGCTTGGGCAATTGATCCTTTTATGTATTCAGCATCATCATGTATTATTTCTTTAACGAAGTCTTCCGGCGATGCTCCTTCTATTGGATTTTCTGATGCAGCATATACATCTAACACTAACAATTTGTCAGTTTTATCAAAACTACTTAGGAAGTCATTCCACAGCCCTTTAAATCTTGAATATCTGTGAGGTTGAAATATTGTTATAAGTCTTGAACTTATAGCTTCTTTTGCACTCTCAACTGTGGTTTTGATTTCACTCGGATGGTGCGCATAATCATCTATAATTTTTATACCATTAAATTCTGCCGAAAGTTGAAATCTTCTGCCCATACCAGAAAATGAACCAAAATGATTAACGAATGAATCAATGGGTAAGCCCGCTTCACACAGTGATGCAAACACAGCTAGAGCATTATATACATTATGAATGCCAGGAACGCTAAGGGTTATTTCAGTTAGTTTTTCGCCTTTATATAACACCTCAAAATTCGAACCAAAGTTTTTGTATTCTATATTTTTGGCAGTATAGTCAGCATCTTTTAATCCAAATGAAATGAATTTCTTATTCGGGTTTAATTTTATTAATTCTAAATTTCCTTTGCAGTCGGTATTAATTATTATTTTTGCTTCAGGTGCTAAGTTATTTAAGTATGTGGTAAATGTCTTTATTAAATCTTCAAATCCACCTGTATAAAAATCAACGTGGTCAACTTCGAGATTATTTATAACACTTATATCAGGGCGATATTTTAATATTGTCCCGTCTGATTCATCGAGTTCCGCAATAAAAAAGTTTTCTGAATCAAACCTCGCATTATCATTGAGATCTGGTATTATTCCTCCAACGACATAAGAAGGTTTGTTTTCGGATTTTTCTAAAAGATATGAGCACAATCCACTTGTTGTTGTTTTGCCATGTGTTCCTGAGAAGCCTATAAATTTGCCATCTGGATTTTTCGAAAATTCATCTGCAATTATTTTTAGCAAGTCAGAACGATGTAGAATATTTAGTCCGAGATCTTTAGCTTTTTTAAGTTCAACATTGTCTTCTTTTATTGCACTACTTGCAATTATGGTTTGGTCATTATTAATATTATCAGAGTTGTGTCCTATCGAAACTTTAGCACCAAGTTTTTCCAGCTGTTTGGTGTATTTGCTTGCTTGAACATCGGAACCAGTCACTTCATACCCTTTTTCTAATAAATATTTAGCAAGCCCACTCATTCCAACGCCGCCAATTGCAATGAAATGGAATTTTTTATTTTTAACTTCTGACATAATTAATCATTGAACCTTATAAAACGTAGTCTGATTTAATTTTATTACAAACAACTAAATTCGTTAAAGTCTTTATAATTAATTATTAAGAATATTCTAAATGTACCCATTATTACTATTATTTAAGTAAGTTTCTATATCAAGAACCTTGCAAATAGGATAAAAGACTTTAATGGTTCCCTTCATATATCCTTTATTTATATTGTTGTCTTATTTTTTAAATAATAGTACAATTAATTTTGCTGTTATTATTATAAAAAAAATAAGAGGTATATTATGAAATTACATATGCAAGTCCTGATAGCATTGGGACTGGGGATTAAGCGAAACGGACATATTTTCTTTGGACTAATTGCAGGTATCATTCTTGGTATTGTAATTCACGCTCAACAACAACCATCGGGTGTCATTGATAACAATGCATTAAATGTCTTATTGAGCGTCTTGGGTTTTATAGGTCAAGTATTTATAAGGTTAATTCAAATGGTTGTTATACCTCTTGTGAGTAGTGCAATAATTGTTGGTTTGTCTAGTATTGGTGATAATAAACAGCTCGGTAAATTTGGTAGAAAGATGGTTTTATATTATGGAATAATTACTGTTTTGGCTGCTGTAATAGGTGCAGTTCTTGCCTTGGGAATAAAACCTGGGGTTGGAGTTCAGTCTTTTATAAATCAAGCGTCAGCAGGTGAAATCCAAGCACAAGTTCATAATGCAATAGCAGAGCAAAAAGGAAATATTGGTACAATTTTCTTGAATTTAATACCTCAAAATCCACTAGAGTCTTTATCTAAAGGGGATATGATTCCAATAATTTTCTTTGTATTGGTATTTGCAATTGCCTTGGCGAAAGTAGGCGAAATAAACAGACCAGTAGTTTCTTTCTTTGAGTCAATATTTGCAGCAACGATGAAAGTTACAGATTGGATAATGTATCTTGCAGCTCCCGGTATTTTTGCCCTTACGGCAGTTGCTGTCTCCTCGTTTGGAATTTCAATATTCAACAGTATTTCTAAATATTTCTTAGTTCTGCTTATTGGTTTTGCTCTTCAATTATTTGTAATATATCCACTTCTTATAAAAGCATTCAGTAAGGTTCCAATTTTAACTTTTTATACGGCAATCACAGAAGCAATGATGGTTGCCTTTGGTACTGCAAGTAGTTCGGCTACGTTACCTCTAACAATTGCTTGTTGTGAGAAGCGAGGAATCTCTCATAAAGTTTGCAGCTTTGTGCTTCCTCTGGGTGCTACATTGAATATGGATGCAACGGCGCTATTTCAAGTTGTTGCAGTTATATTTCTTACCCAAGCATATGGGGTTGTGTTAGAACCGGTGCAAATTATTCAGGTAATAGTTCTTGCAATAATAGCATCAAGTACTTGTGCGGGGATCCCGGGTGCCGGATTGATAACGATAGCTCTTGTTCTAAATGGTCTAGGATTAACTCCTCATCAATTAGTTGAAGGCTTTGCTTTCTTATTTGCTATAGATAGGATTATTGATATGATTAGAACCATGATTAACGTTACGAGTGATGCTGTGGTTGCCGCGGTTATTGCTGATAATGAAAATGAAATTAACTATGATCTTCTTAATAGTCCGGATTCTTACAAAGAGATAATTTAAACAAAAGATCTATAATTATAAAGAAGAGAACATTTGTTCTCTTCTTTTTTGGGGAATTTTTCAAATAAAAAGAACCTCTTTTATATAGGGGTTCTTTTTATAGATAAGGTTATGGTTTAATTTTATTCAATGATAACTTGTTGCATTTCTACATCTGGTTTACCAAGAACTCTTACTAACTCAAGTACAGATGCTTTCATTTGGCAACGTTGAGATGTACCATTGAAAAAGTCGGTATAGAAACAACCTTCGCAAATACATCCTCTTTTGTAGCATTCTAAGGCCGTGTTTGTCCAGCGCCTTACAGCTACAGCTCTCCCCATATCTCTGCTTCTTAGCACGATTACTCCTCCAAAAAAAATATTATTTATTTCCCCAAGTTGTGTTTTTTAGCTCTCAATGAACTGTTTTAACTTAATTTTATTATAGCTTTTAACCTTGCTTTTTCAAGGCAATATTGGCTAATTATTACATTACGATACAAAGAGCGCTACTTCGTTCCCCTAGTGTCGTTACAGGCTATATTTTCTTCGTGGCTCTTGAGTAAAAAAACGTTTTTTCACGATTAGTGTGATTTTTTGGCATGTCTACATGCCTTTTTATATTTGAAGATTGCTAATTTATGTTAATGCTCCGCGGTTTGCACTTTGAACAGTTTTAGCATATTTCGCCAAATACCCTTTTCTTTCTTTTGCTTCAGGCATTATAAACGAATTCCTTCTTTTTTCTATTGTTTCGGCATCTACAACTAGCTCAAGTTTCCTATTAGGAATATCAATACTGATTTTGTCTCCATTTCCAATCAATCCTATTAGTCCGCCATCAGCTGCTTCAGGGCAAATATGTCCTATGCACAAACCTCTTGTTCCTCCAGAAAATCTGCCGTCAGTTATTAGTGCAACTTTTTTGCCTAAGCCTTTGCCGACAATTAATGATGTTGGAGCTAGCATTTCTCTCATCCCCGGGCCGCCTTTGGGTCCCTCATATCTTATTACAACAACGTCACCCGCCACTATTTTATCTGATTCTATTGCTTTCATTGCATCTTCTTCAGAGTGGAATACTTTTGCTATACCTTCAAAAACTAAGCACTCTTTATCAACTCCTGATATTTTTATAACAGCACCTTCATTTGCTAGATTTCCATATAGTACAGCAAGACCTGGGTTTGTTGTTATTGGATTTTCTAAAGTTTTTATAACTTCATTATCAACCCAAGATTGCTCAGCGATATCTTTGATTTTTATACCAGAAATATTTTTTGTGTTATTAAATTCTTTAGTTTTACCAAACAATGTTTTTATGACCCCGGGGATACCTCCTGCGTTGTCAAGGTCTGTCATAGTCAAATCTGATGATGGATCCAGTTTAATGATTTGTGGTATCTTGTGGCTTAATTCACTGAAGTCTTTTAATGTTATATTTATGTCTGCAGAATTTGCAATTGCTAATAAATGCAGAATTGAATTTGTTGATCCTCCTAGTGCAAGGTCTGCAATAATTGCATTTCGTAAGGATTCTCTGTTTATAATATCTGTAGGTTTAATATTTTTTTCTACCATTCTTACTACTTGCATTCCACTATCAAAAGCTATTCTCTTTTTCTTTGCACTTACTGATGCCGATGTCGCACAATAAGGCAAGCTCATTCCTATTATCTCTGTTAAACAAGCCATTGTATTTGCAGTATATAAGCCCTGACAAGAACCTGAGCCAGGGCAGCAATTTTCTTCCATTTCATGAAGTTTATCTTCTTTTATTTCTCCAGCCCTATATTTTCCTATAGCTTCAAAAGAACCTTTAATAAAGGTAAGTGTTTCATTTTTACATTTTCCATCTAACATTGGACCAGCGGTTACTACTATACATGGAATATCAAGCCTTAAAGATGCTATTAGCATACCAGGGGTAATTTTGTCACAATTTGTCAATAGCACGAGGCCATCAAGCTGATGTGCTTGTGCAACTGATTCTACGCAATCAGCTATTAATTCTCTTGATGGAAGAGAATATTTCATCCCAGAATGTCCCATTGCAATACCATCACAAACTGCAGGCACTCCAAAAATAAAAGATTGTCCACCTCCAGAGTGGATTCCTTTTTCTATACTTCTTTCAAGTTCTCTCATATTAACGTGACCAGGAACTAGTTCGGAATATGCACTGGCTATTCCGATAAAAGGACGCTTCATTCCCTCTTTTGATACTCCGGTTGCATATAATAAAGCTCTATGTGGTGCCCTGTTTATTCCCTTTTTTATGTTGTCACTTTTCATATTGAGACCTTTCTTAAGTATATTCTTTATTTCATTTTAATTGAATCTCAATAATACCGCAATTATTTAACTATTTGACATATTTTTACTGGTACAATAACATGTAAGTGGTTAGAACTGGTCGGAGCTTGGTTTTGTTTTATAAAAAAGCCTTTTCACTTACAGAAGTTTTGTTAACTTTGGTTATTATTGGCGTAATTGCTGCAATGATGATTCCTTCTGTTCTTTCAGACGTAGAAAAACGCAGAAATATAGAATCTTGGAAAAATTTGTACTCCGAAGTTGCTCAAGCTACAAATTTAGTTATGCTTGATAATTCTGGAAGTCTAGTCGATGTTTGCACTTCTTGGGATGATAATTGTCTTAGAGATAAGTATAAAAAGTATATGAACGTTATGAAATCATGTGATGAATCGGGAAATCTTGGAGTCTGTTGGCACCCAAATGATAATTCGTCCAAAATGTTGGACGGAGAAGGTATAAATTGGTGGTCTTCTTCAAGTGGATTGATTCAATCAAATGGTAGTTTTGTTAATTTTAATTTTACATCAAATGATTGTTCCTCAACTTATGGAACATTAAATACTTGCGGTTTTATTCTTGTTGATGTAAATGGCTTTGGTAAGCCTAATGTTCTTGGTAAGGACATTTTTCAAATTTGGCTACTTAAATATGGAGTAAAGCCAAGAGGTGTTGATGATGGCTATCAGAATTCTTGTAACAGCAATTCATCAGGTTGGAGTTGTGCAGCAGAGTATATGTACAATTAATATTATAGGCTAGTCGCCGGCTGATAGTAACGTAGTTATAATTGAGAGTAATATTGAACCAATAAGTGCAGCAATAAAACCTTTTACTTCAAAGCCTGAAACAATTTTTGATACGAGCCAGAATAATAGTGCGTTTATCACTATAGAAAATAACCCTAATGTAACTATATTTATTGGTATTGTGAGTAAAACCAATACTGGCTTAATGAATATATTTACTATACCCATCATTAATACAGCCCATAATGCTGCCATAAATCCAGTTAATTCTATTCCTGGTATTATCCAAGCGACAAATAAAAGAGAAAGCGCAAATATAATCCATTTAATTAGTAATTCAAACATTTTTTCATCCTTTTTATATTGATTCTTACAATATACTTTTTAATTTATCTATTTCATCACCATGTTAGTTATTTTATAGAGTAAGAAATTATTTTTAATAAATTATTATTTTTATTCTATAATTTAATGTATGAAAAGAAAGATTACTATTCTGGGTTCAACAGGCTCTATAGGCACTCAAGCTTTAGAGGTTTTAGAAAAATTACAGGACAAATTTGAGGTTGTTGCATTAAGCGCAGGTGATAATGTTGAGTTGCTATCAACTCAGATTAGAAAATTTTCACCTGGTACGGTTTGTACAAAGTCTGAAGCTGGAGCAACTGCTTTAAAAAAAATATATCCGAATTTAAATATCCTATTTGGTGAAGAAGGATTGGTCAAAATTTGCTCTGACAAAACTAATGATGTGATTTTGGTGGCTGTATCTGGAAGAATTGGGCTAAAGCCCACTGTAGCTGCTATAAAATCTGGAATAGATATTGCTCTGGCAAATAAAGAAACGCTTGTTATGGCTGGTGATATTGTAATGAAGATGGCAAAAGACAACAATGTAAAAATATTGCCGGTTGATAGTGAACATTCGGCAATTCATCAGTGCAAGAATCCTGTATCTAACATTAAAAAACTTATTATAACTGCTTCGGGTGGTCCTTTCAGAAACTCGTCAATAGATGAAATAAAGAAAGCAACGGTAAAAGAGGCGCTTGCCCATCCAAAATGGAACATGGGTAAGAAAATAACGGTAGATTCTTCAACATTGATGAATAAAGGCCTTGAAGTAATAGAGGCTCATCATTTATTTTCGGTAAATTATGATGATATAAATGTTGTTGTACATCCTCAAAGTATAGTACATAGTGCTGTTGAATACTTAGATGGTAGTGTAATTGCTCAATTAGGTTTGCCTAGTATGCATATTCCTATTCAGTATGCTATAACATACCCCGAAAGAGTTGAAGGTATTAAAACAGAGAGCTTTGATTTTACAGCTATTGCAAGGCTGGATTTTGAAAAACCTGACCTTGAAAAATTTCCGTGTTTAGAACTTGCATTTTGGGCGGGAAAAAATGGTGCTACATATCCATTATGCTTGAATGCGGCTAATGAAGAAGCAGTTTTTGCCTTTTTAGAAGATAAAATTTCGTTATATCAAATCTATGAAATAACAAAAAAAATGTTGGACAAACATAGTCCCAAATATAATGCATCTTTGGCAGAAATTTTTGAAATAGATGATATGGTAAGAAAAGAAACAAGAGATTTGATTGCGTCATTATAAATTGATATAATGCACTAATAAACTTTGTTGTAAGGATTCATATGAAGATATTATTTATTAACGGACCTAACCTAAATTTATTAGGAACAAGAGAGCCTGAGACATATGGTAAGTTAACGCTTGCTGATATAGAGGAGTATATAAATATTGAGGCTCAAAAAAATGATGTTTGTGCTGAATTCTTTCAAAGTAATGTCGAAGGTGAAATTGTTAATATTATTCAAGATGCAAGAGGTGTTTTTGATGCAATTGTCATAAATCCTGCAGGTTATTCGCATACAAGTGTTTCAATCAGAGACGCTATTTCTGCGGTTATGATTCCAACTGTTGAAATCCACATTTCTAACATTCATGCAAGAGAAGAATTTAGAAAGCATTCCATGATTGCACCTGTTTGTATTGGGCAGATATGTGGATTTGGAGTTACTAGTTATAAGCTGGGGTTAATAGCTGCTGTAGATTATTTAAAGTAATTTAAAATTTCAAATATTTTGCAAGTTTTGGAGCTACTTCATTCCAGGCTTTTTCCGATGGATGTTCTTTATCTTCAGCTCTATATTGAGCACTTTCTAATTCATGCCCAACTAGTTCTTCTGCATCAATAACAACAAAACCGTTGTCAGCTAATAGTTCTCTTTGATCATCGGCCATTGTTGAGTGTCCAGAGTCTTTGTATAATAAAACTATAAATTTTGAATTTGGGTAGTATTCATCCGTTTTTTTCTTGATCTCCTTTAATACTGCTATTAAAAGATTATAATTGTTACCTAATTTTTCCGTATTTTTGTTTTCTATGAGCAGTTGGGCCCTTTTAACACTGAATAAAGAATACAGTGGTAGAAGCTTTGGCGTTATAAGTTTGAGCTCTCCATTTTTTATTTCGTACCTAACATTTGCTTCAATATTACCGTTTGAATTTGGAAATGGTGAAAGCGTATAGGCATAGAGACGAAGCATATGATCCCATATGAAGGTATAAATTATATACTTTGCATTTGGGACCTGAGTTTTAAAGTCATCTTGACTAATATCATATAGAGCTACTTGTGGTCCTGCTCCTTCAATTCCCCTGTTATAAACAGTTCTTCCTGTTAGTTTATGTATCTTGTAAGGTAGTGTTTGGGTCTTTTTTAGTAGTGTGCCATATGTGTATGAGCAACCTATGAATAAAATTCCTGGATTTTTTCCTTTTAGCGGCTTTCTCATTTTGATACGAGCATTGGCCAGGTCAAATTCAATAGTCGGATTATATGTAACCTTTGTAATGGGTATTCCTTGTTGTTTGAAAGCCTTATTTAAATTATTTAAATATTCTTTTTGGTCGGCAGGTAAATTTAGGAAACAAATTGTTTCGATAAATATTGCAAATAATAGTAATAATACAAGATTAACTATTATAATTTTCTTAGGGTTCTTTTTCATTTATGGAATCCTTCTATTAAGTTTTTATTAAACTATTTTTATTATGGATATCTTACACTCTGCCGTAAATATCTTCAAGTCTTTCTATATCAGTTTCTTCAAGAATATGCCCTCGTTGAACCTCGAGGATTTTTAATGGTTCTTCATAAGGGTTTTGTAGGGAGTGAACCTCTTCAATAGCAAGATCAACGCTTTCTCCTGGCATGAGATCAAGAAATTCTTTACCCTTTAGTACTTTTGCTCTTCCTTCAAGAACTACCCAATGTTCGCTTCTATGGTGATGAAGTTGAACACTTAGTTTTGCTCCAGCATTAACAACTATGCATTTTGTTAGAAAGCCTTCACCTTCTTGCATTACTGTATAATATCCCCAAGGTCGGTACATTGTTTTGTGAACCTGATGCGCCGCATCATTTTTGCTTTTTAATTTATTATATATCTGTTTTACATCTTGAGCTTTATTCTTATCACAGACTAAAAGCGCATCTTCAGTTTCAACTACAATTAAGTCTTTTAATCCTATTGTTGTAACTAGTTTTGAAGTAGAGTATATTATTGAACCTTTAGAATCTATATCTATTACATTTCCTGATATATAATTTCCATCTTTATCTTTTTCTGATATCTCGTAGATTGACTCCCAAGAACCAAGGTCATACCAGCTGCAATTTAAGGGAACAGAAACCAATTTTTTGCTACTTTCCAGTAAAGCATAATCAATTGACACATCAGGCATTGAGTCAAAATCTTGGAATGATGCACAAGGTGAGGACTCTAATAAGTTTAATTTCTCAACTGATTCATAAATGAGTGGGTTATGTTTTTTTAGTTCTGCGAATAAAACAGATGCTTTGAACATAAACATTCCGCTATTCCAGAAGTATTTTTTTGACTCTATAAATGATTTTGCATCTTCAAATTCTGGTTTTTCAACAAATTTTGAAACTTTTTGTGCACTATTAGAAATAGATGATATTTTTTTATCGTTGCGAGTTTTTATATAACCCAAACCCACGTCAATATTATCTGGCTCTACCCCAAAAGTAACAACATAACCGGCTTCAGCGAGTTTTTCACCTTCTTCAATCGCTTCAGCAAAACATTTTTCATTTAAAATAAGCTGATCTGATGGGGTAACCAATATAATTGGATCAGATTTTGGTACTGCTATTTTTTCTTGAATGTATTTTACCGATAGGGCTATTGCAGGCGCTGTATTTTTACTTACAGGCTCGGACAGAACTTTATAATCTGATTCTCTACAAAATTTGTTTTTTATCTCTTCAAGTTGCTGTTTTACGATTGATTCGTGCTTAATATTTGTTATTGTAATGATATTTCTGTCATTAACAACATTTATAAGGCGCAAGAATGTTGATTGGAATAATGTGTAATCATCGTTCATTTTTAGTAATTGTTTGGGGTGCATTTCACGACTCAAAGGCCATAATCGACTTCCACTCCCTCCAGCTAAGATTACAGAATATATATTTGACATAAAAAATCCTTCTTACTCCTCATCTAATTATACACAATCAAAAATTAATATTGCAATAGAGTCTTAATAAATTATATAATTTAGAAATGCATAAGAATTATAAAACGATTATTTCAATGATGTCAGGCACTTCCTTGGATGGAATAGATGCTTGTTTGCTTAAAATATTTGATGATTTGACCTTTGAAATTATTGATTCTACTTCATTTGAATATCCTGTTGAAGTGAAAAATAGAATATTATTGGCTGCTAATAATAAAGCTGATACTCAAGAAATATGTCTGCTTAATTTTTTTGTTGGCGAATGTTTTGCAAAATGCGCAAATAATCTGCTCAAAAAAGTCAATATTGATTATTTAGAAGTTGATTTTATTTCTTCCCATGGTCAGACTATCTTTCATATACCTAAAGAATTTGAAGCAGGTGGCTTTATGACTAGAAGCACGCTTCAAATTGGAGATATTTCTGTGATCTCAGAAAGAACCGGTATTAAAACAGTTGGCGATTTTAGGACAAAAGATATAGCCGCTGGAGGTCAGGGAGCTCCTTTAGTTCCTTTTGCTGATCAAATTCTATTTGGAAATGATAAAAATAGGGCTATTCAAAATATTGGAGGGATATCAAATGTTACAGTGTTATCTGATGCGATAGATACTTTTGCTTTCGATAATGGCCCAGGGAATATGTTAATAGATTATTTTATGCAGAAGCTATATGGTAGACCTTATGATAACAATGGAGAGATTGCTTCAATTGGAATAGTTGATAAAAAGTGGCTAGATTTTCTGTTGGCAGACGAATATTATGATCTACAACCTCCGAAAACGACAGGAAGAGAATTTTTTAATGACGAATATGCGGAAAAAATTTATCTTAATTCACCGACTGAAAAACAAGACGTAATTGCCACATTAACTGCTCTCACTGCTAAAACGATAGCTGACTCTTATTCGAAATTTGTTCTGCCACTGGTAAAGTTGGATGAAATTGTGCTTGGTGGCGGTGGGGCATATAATAAAACGCTCAAAAAAATGTTAAAACAATATATCGGAAATATTGATATAAAAACGCATGAAGATTTTTCAATTCCAAATAAATTAAAAGAGGCCTTAGCATTTGCTTATTTGGGCTATTTTACTATTGATAATAAGCCAAATAATGTGCCTTCTTGCACTGGCGCTTCAAGACCTGTCGTAATGGGAAAAATATCTTATTGATTTTTTAGGCTTTCTGCTATTCTTATACCGGTTTTAGTTCTTGCAAGTCCTGCTTCTGAACTTTCTTTTAATGATACAGACATCAGTTGCCCTACTTGTCTTGTTGCATCGACGACTTCATCGATGGGGATTATACTTTCTATTCCCGCCTGAGCTAATTCAGCCGCAACTGTGGCATGCATTGCAAGAAACGGATTTCGTTTTACACAAGGTACTTCTACTAATCCAGCAACCGGGTCACACACTAATCCCATTACATTTTTTAATGCAAGAGCTGCTGCATTAAGTGTTTGAGATATTGATCCATTTGACAACTCAATCACTGAGGCTGCTGCCATAGCGGATGCTACACCACATTCTCCTTGGCATCCCATAACTGCTCCAGCAAGAGCCATTTTATTAGAAATTACCTTTCCTATGAATCCTGCCGTTATGAGTGCATTAATTTGTTTTTCCTCATTTGCATGCATTGATTCAGCAAGTGCAATAAGTACTGCAGGCACTATTCCACAAGATCCTGCTGTAGGGCAGGCTACTATTTTTCCCATTCGGGAATTTTCTTCTATAGTTGCAAAAGCATATAAGAGTATTTTTTGAAAGGCGGAACAAAATAATGTATTGTGATTTTTGTATCGTTCTTTTAGTTTTTTGCAGTCAGTACCTACCATTTTGCTAAAAGATGGTTCTTCTGAGTAAAGCCCTCTATTGATAGCATTTTTCATTTCATTTAAAGTGTTTTTTACTTTGAACCTGACATCTTCTACAGAAATTTCAAGTGATTTTGCTTCTATTTCTTGAGCAATTTCATATATTTTCTTTCCTGTTTTATCAGCGACAAGGGTGAGTTCTTCAAAGGTTTTAATGTCTATCATTTTGGTATTGCCTCAATATTTCTGAACAAAAATACATCTTCGACTGTAGATAATTTTTCTATAGTGGCTTTGCTTAGAGGTGAATCCAGGCATATGCACATTGATGCTTCTTCACCTTTTACGGAACGCTCACAAGTTAGAGATGCTATGTTTACTTTTTCATCTTGTATGAATTTGCTTATTTTGTATACCATGCCTGGAACATCTTTATATATAAGCATTAGAGTGTGATAATCGCCTCTTATATCCACTTTATATTGGTTTATATAAGAAATCATTGCTTCACCGCCACCTAGTGACTCACCTTTTACTGTCATTTTGTTAGGCTCTAGGAATATTATATCAACAGAGTTGGGGTGTCTTGAAAAATCATCCTCATAACAAAATTCATATTCAAGGCCTATATTCTTGGCTATATCAAATGCGTTCTTTATTGCAGTATCTCCAACCCCCATTCCTAAAAGTCCTGCTACCAGTCCTTTATCTGTTCCGTGCCCTTTTCCTGTTTTGGCAAAAGAATTATATAGAACAAATCTAACTTTTTTAGGTTGGTGTTGGTATAATTTTTGTGCAAGGAGACCTATTTTTACGGCGCCAGCAGTGTGAGAGCTTGAAGGACCGATTATGACAGGACCTATTACATCAAATATAGAAACTGATTTTTCCATTGAAATCCTCTAAATTTTCAGATAACATAATACTAAATATATTGTGTGTTATCAATCATCAAAATTTACGTGATAAAATTATTTTATGAAAAAACTGGCACTTGTAGTTGTTAATTTAGATGTTTTAACCGTCTCTGAAAATATTAAAGGTGGTGGAAGCCATGTGCTGAAAAATTTACTTAAACAGTGGGTTATTGATGATAATGTTCAAGTAGATGTTATTTGTACAAATTCAACACTAGATGCTTATGACGGTATTAACAAAATTATAAAAATTCCTCATTGCCAAATGGGAGCAATTTTTCAATTCGTAAAAGAATTGAAAAAAATACAACAAGTAGAACAATATGATAATATATTATTTGGTGATTTCATCTCTCCATACGCTAGTGTTTTGTTACAATCACATTCTTTTGCATATAGGTATGATTTGTATAACTGGTTTTTAAGGGCAGTTTTTAAATATTTGAAAAAAGAGAAATTACTAAATCAAGAATTGCTTTTCTCTAGAGAAAATGAAGTATACATAGCTGTCTCAGATAGAATCAAAAGAGACTATGCTCAGCATTTTCATATTCCTGAAGAAAAAATATTTGTTGCTTATCCCGGAGTTGACATGCCGACTTTAGAGCCTGCATATAAAAATAATGATACCTTAACTTATGGCATTGTCGGTGGTAGCAGCTTAAATAAAGGATTGCCTTTATTTCTACACTCTTTTTCAAAACTTGTTAAGCAAAAACACAAAGTAAAGGCTATTGTCATTTGTAATAATTATGAAAAACTCTATTATATAAAATTTTTAGTGAAAGTATTAAAGCTGGAAAAATATCTTGAAATATTGGATTTCCAATCTGATATGGGAGAGTTTTATAAAAAAATAGATTACTTGGTCATGCCATCGAGGCATGAGGCGTTTGGTCTCGTTGCTCTGGAAGCTGCTTCTTTCGGGGTAGTACCCATTGTTAGTGCTAATACTGGCTTTTGTGAGATTATTACTGAGGGAGTAAACGCTTTTTCTTTTAATATAAATAAGTCACCAAAGAAGAATCTTCACAAAGTATTGCTTCAAACAGCCAAATTATTTTATGAAGAAAGAGATAGCTACAACATAATGGTCAATAATTCTTGGCATTTGGCAAACCTGTATACTTGGAAAACTTTTGCTGATAAAATTACAGAAAATATGTAAGAGAGATTATTTATGTTTAAAGCATTATTGTTTAATTCTTTGTTGCCGAAGATTTATAAATTTTACCTTTCGGTTAATTTGAAGACAAAAAAGTTAGAACTTGAAAAAGAAGCAAAATGCTTATGCTTAGCGCCTCATTCAGACGATGAAAGCATTGGAATGGGGGCTACTTTATACAAATATTCATCGCAGTTTCAAGTTATTTGCTTAACGAATGGAATAAAAGGCATAAAGTCACTTCCTACAGAAGAGGCTAAACAAGTGAGAAAAGAAGAGTTTTCAAATGCAATGAAAGTCGCGTCAATCAACAACTATGATGTTTTGGATATCAATGACAAAAATATTATTGGCGAGTATGAAAAATTCTGTAAGATAGATATTTCAGATAAAGATTATATATTTATCCCAAATATTCTCGATCAACATTTGGATCATAAATCAGTTGCAATTAATCTAAATAGATTGTTGAAAGAAAATCGCCATAAGCCCAGCTTAAAAATTTTAATGTATGAAGTTTGGTCATCTTTAGCTGTTCCTAATTCTTTTGTTGACATCACAGATCTAGTGTCTTTTAAAAAAGAAATGATAAATTCACACAAGTCTCAAGTATCTGTTAAGGATTATACTTCAAAAGCAATAGCACTAAATGTATATAGAGGCTTACCTCATGACATAGATTATGCGGAAGCATTTATGATGATGGATATTGCTATGTTTAAAAAGATATGTAAGCTTTGTGTGTAAATAATTGTAAAAGATACAATTAAAACTTAATACCAACTGACAAAAAAAAATAGTTCTCTACCTTGAAATTAAAAATAGACAGAGATTTTTTTTGAGAGGTGTGTAGATGGATAATGTTATTAATCCTGTAAAATATAGTTCACAGAACTATATTTATGGAGTTAAGAGACAAGAGAGTGTTGATTTTTTTCAAGAAGATAATATAAAGAATGTAGATAATCAAAAAATTAATGCATCATTGTATAAATCTTATTTCTTAGCCAATACTTTTTCTCTTTCATCTTATGCTGTTTCTTTTATGGGAAAAGCTTCCAGCGTTAAAAACAAGGTCACGGTAGCTCCTGATGACAATGTGCTGAAAGATAACGAGCTATTACTGAGGCAAAAGAAATATGCACAAATATCAAAGCAATCTTTTTTAGATGCTAAACAAGGAAAAACTTCTATTATTTCATTGTTTGATAAAGATATGTTGCCTGATTTATTTAAAGACAACATAAAAATACTAGTTAACGATAATACTTTTTCAAAGTTGGGATATGATTCAAAATCCACTAAAATTATTGATGTAAATGTTGGGGAGCTCATAGAAAAGGATGGGAGCCCTGTTGAGTCTATTTTAGCTAATGTAAACGATGCAAAAAAAGAGAATAAAAAATCTGTACTTATAATCGATGATATCACAGTCCTGATGAATGCTATGTCAGATAAAGATAAGTTGGTCTTTTTTAATAGTAATACATTAACAAAAGTTCCAAAAATATTCTTTCATATTGCAAAAGACGATATGGATTGTGTAACAGAATCTAATGAGTTACTTGATACAGTTATGCTCTCCCCAGAGGGACTTACCGAGAGAGATACGGTTGAATTGCTCAGAAGAAAAGATTTTCAGAATAAATACGTTTTTGAAGATGCATCAGCGGATGTAAATATAACAGATAAGGCTATTTCTATGGCTGTTAAGGCAGCAGTGAATGACGAGAGAACTCTTCCTGGTGGTGCTGCGAATATATTGAGGTATGCGTATAATTTAAGATGCCTTAGTTCTGATCATCGTGCAATAAAAAATATAACAGCAACAGATGCAGATAAAGCAATTATGGAGCTCACTTGGCAAGGTGAAGATGAAGAAGAAGTTGACTACCTACCAGCTAAGAAAGCAGCTCCAATTGAAGTTCCTAAAGTCAGATTTGCAGATGTTGGCGGGATGACCAATGTAAAAGCACAAATTCAAGAAGAGTTTTTAGATCTTATAAATAATCCTGATGTTAAACAAAAGGATATACCTAAAGGCATCTTGCTTGAAGGACCCCCAGGAACAGGTAAAACTTTACTTGCGGCTGCTATCGCAGGAGAAGCCGGAGTGCCTTGCATTTTTAGAAACGGATCTGATTTTGGTGCTAAGTATGTTGGAGAATCAGAGGAAAATGTCAGAAAACTATTTAAGGACGCTACGAAAAAAGCAAAAGAATCTGATAAGAAAACATGTATAGTATTTATTGATGAAGTTGATGCACTTGCGGTGAAACGTTCAGATGATGAGGCTGGTAAGGTATCTGCCAGTGTTGTAAATACATTGCTGGCAGAAATGGATGGCGCAGCAAATAAAGATGGCTCACAAAATTATAAAGTAATTGTTATTGCTGCAACTAACAGAAAAGATATGTTGGATCCTGCATTCTTAAGACCAGAGAGAATGGATCTTAAGTATACAATTGATAATCCTACTTATAGTAGAAAATCAAGGGCTGAAATTATTCAAATTCATACAAAAAACAGGCCTTTTGAAAACGAAGAAGCGAAAAATCGTTTGTCTGAAGAAATGGTTGATTCGCTTGCGGGTTTTTCTGGTGCAGAAATTGCAGATGTATTCAGAAGAGCTGAACGTATGACCTATAAAAAGCCAAAAACTGAAAGATTTATAACTAAGGATGATTTGTTGGAAGCATCAATGCAAACAAAAAGTGGCATTAAAACAGAATTGGAGACTCCAGAGTGGGATAGTGAGTGTACTGTGGCTCATGAAGCTGGACATGCAGTTAACTCGGTATTGATGAGTATGGTTTATGGTAAAGACGAGCCATGGAATTCACCAACGAGTAAACTACACTTCATTACTAATCAAGCAAGAGGTGAAGCTGCAGGAGCAACATACTTTGTGTCTTCTGATAAAAATGTTAGATATTCTTTCCCTTCTTTAATAGCAGATTTGGTTTGTTCATATGGTGGACTTAGTACCGAAAGAATGGTTTATGGCGGTAATGCAGATGGAGTTAGAGGTGACCTTAAGGCAATAACTCAACTTACAACAGAAGCTGTAATAAATTGGGGTTTGGGTCCTAATACCGGAGCTCTTGGTATTGATAAAGATGATGAGTTTATGCTTGATTTGTACAAACAAGAAATAAAAAAAGATATACAGCTCATAACTTCTATGGCTAAGAAAATATCTGATAAATTTATTTTCTTTACTAAGGGATTTATAAAAGAATATGCTGAAGAATACAGAAATAATCCAAAAATGAAAGAAGACATAATAACCGCAGAAGAGTTTTCTACCAGGTTTAATAATTGGGTTACTAAAAATGGTAAACAAGAAGAATTAGACAAGTTGTGCGACGAAGTTAAAGATGCAATATTGACTAATTCCATGTTATCTTAATTTTGCAACATTCTTCATTTTGATCTGTTTTGATAGAGTGAAGTGTAACTTTAGATTCTTTCAGAAATTCGATTTCTGAAAGAACTTTAGAGCCGTATTTTATTTCTTTCTTGTATTGAATTTCCAGTTCTTTAATTTGGTTTTTTGCTCTAAATTCAAACCATAGTCCTTCTAGTGCCCATATTAAATAATTAGCATTATTGGCATGTTGATTTATATCAATGTCATCATACCTTACGTCAAACATCTTACATATATCAGATTTTTCTATATTGTCTATTTTGGGAAATTTTGAATCCAGAGCGACATCTGCAGAAAACTCAAAGCCATTTAAAACTTTAGCAGGATTTGCAATTTTTTTTGTTTCTAAATCTATTAAAACCCAAGAGCTGCTTACAGCTGCTATTTTTTTACCCTCAATTGTATACACTTCAAAATCCCTGATACAAGATAGTTTAAAAATACCTCTAGGCCATGTTTTTATTTTTATTTTGCTAATGTTTTGAGGCCATTCGAAAAATTTCATATGGTATTTTAGTAAAAACCATCCAAGGTTTTTAGTTTCTATATGACTATATCCAAATCCAAGATGTTCAGCGTGAACAGCTGCTATATCTTGTAAAAAATTCAGCAATACGGATTCTTTTAACTGGTTCTTAAAATCTACCTCGTAGAACTTGATTTCATATTCTTTTGTAAACATTTGCAACCTACTTTATTTTAAATCATGATTATAAGTTTACATTAGATATTAACTATTGTTAAATAGTTAATAAATGGTCTAGGAATTAGTCTTACTTCTTTCATGGAAAGTCTTATCCATATTGAGATAAAGGCAATTTTTATAGGTTGGTTGTTTTATTATATATAGGTAGATTGGGTAGGATGAAAAAGTGAATATTTCAGCCATTAATCAAAAAGTCGCTTATCAGGAGATTAAAAAAAGCGGTAATGTTGCATTTAAAGGCAGATATGCATTGAATAGAGAGATTTCAAAGCAGATAGCCGAAAATAGCGATCCTATGGTTAAATTCATAACAAAATTGGGAAAAAATAATGGAGAGATTCTTAATACGATTGTAACGGCTATCGGTACAGCTTTTGTTGCTCCTGTTTTTATTGCGTTTAATCCATTTTCTAAAGAAGACAAAGAAACAAAAACTTACTCAGCGCTTAGGCAACCTATTTCAGCTGTGCTTGCCTTAGCAATGCAAATTGGAGTTAATTCAAAGTTTAATCAAGCTTTAGATAGATATGCAAGTACAGGGCAACTTGATAGAGCGAACTTAACGGCTAAGCCTCAATTTTCACATTTGAGAAATATAATCAAGCTCGAAAAAACGGGTCTAAAAACGGAAGAGATCGAAAATATTATTGAGCAACGACAAGATGCTGCTTTCTGGTCAAAAGTTGAATCTATGAGGGCTGATAAAAATCTGGAAATAAAATATTCGGATTTAGTTGACCCAAGCTCCTATAAAAAAGCTGAAGAGCAAATAAAAAAAGAAATGGGACCTAGCTTCTTTGTAAAGGGTAAGAAAATAAGCGCCTCACGTAGAGCGCAAGTAATGGATAGGGCTGCTAAAAATATTGAAGCCGAGCTGAAAGAAGAAGCAAAAGTTAAGTTAAGAGTTGGAAAAATGCAAGAATCAGGCATCTCTTATGATGAGATTCTAAAAGATTTACATACAAAATCTACAAGAATTCAGGCTAAAATAGATTCGGCAAAAGATGGTACAAAGGCTAAAGAAATCTACAAGAATGCTCATTCGCAATTAAACTCTGTATTGGAAAAACTGGAAAACTCTGGTGGTTTTGGTAAAGGTAAGGCTGTTGGTAAGTCATATGAGGAAATACTTCATAACGTCAAGGTTAAGAAACTTGTTAAGGCTCAGATAAACAATTCTGAGGCTGTTCTAAAATCTTATAAAAAATGGGGCGGAATTTTTATTTCTCTTGCAACATTACCATTGTCCTGTGGTTTGTTGAATTGGGCTTATCCTAGAATAATGGAAAAATTAATGCCAGATATTGCAAATGCAAAAAAAGCAAAGGAGGCTAAGTAATGACAATAGGCTCTAAAATTGCAAATACTGCTCTGAATTCATCAGCTATGAAATATTTAACTGCTCCAAATGCTGCGTCTGCAGCTGCAACGCTTGCAATGATTTCGAATATATCTAAAGATGGTGTAAATTGTTATTACTATGTTACCCAGTCTTTAAAAAACGAAAAAATTCCTGAAGAAAAAAGAAAGTTTGTTGCTTCTTTGGATCTTTCAAACGGAATTTTGAACATAATTACTCAGTTAGCTGTTGGAATACCTGTTATTAAGATGGCATCAAAAATCTTTGATAATAAGATTGCACCAAAATATTTCTCTAAAAAAGCTGCAGAAAATATGTATAAAAAGATAAACCCAAAAATGTCACTTGAAAAATTCTATGGAAGATTTTCTCGTAATAGAAGTTTAGCAAAAACAGGGATGGGGGTTATAACCACTCTTGTTGCAACTCAAGTTTTTGCAAAAAGAGTTATTGTTCCACTTATTGCAACACCAATGGCATCTTTCTTCAAAAAGAAAATGGAAAAAGGAAATGCTGTTCAAGCCCAATCCCCTGGTTGTGACAGACCTGAAAATTCTCAAAATATGCCAGAGTGTTTTAAAAATTTAGCATAGTTTTACTGCTATTAATAACTAATCCATAAGCCACCGTGAGTAAAATGGTGGCTTATCAATTTTAAGAAATATTATGATATTTTGAATAAATATAATAGGCTGTGAGCTAATAGAGATAATAGTATGCAGAAGTGAATACATGCGCACGCATGTGTTCATCATGTTTTTGGGGGTTTCGAACCATGGAATCCATGACGGCACATGGGATACGGCGGTTTGGGTATTGATTTGTTGTGTTGCTACTGGCACATGGGATAGTCATGTGTGTTATGGCGTAAATACTATATTTACATGACTTTGCGGGTTGTGTATCATGCGAAACATAGTAATGGAGTCCTTTTTGCAAATTAAGCAATAAGAGTGTGGTAAAAATGGCTAAATAGTGAATATGTGAAAGAGAAGTATGTATAGAGAAGAAAAAGGATTTTCAATAGCAGAAGCGTTGATAACGTTAATGATAGTGAGTCTGATATTAGCAGCGGTGTTACC
>JAEYQN010000147.1 GCA_023409995.1 Cyanobacteria bacterium OH_CBB_238
TTTACTATTAGCCAGTTCGGCGATTATTTAGGTAATATAGGTTAATTTATTTTCCCAAACAAATCATATTCATTTGCTGCTGTAATTTTGACACTTACAATATCCCCAGGAGAAAGAACTTCTTCGGTTTCGATAAAAACTAATCCATCAACTTCAGGAGCATCTTTATAAGATCTTGCAACAATAGAGCCATCTTCACCTAAAGATTCAACAATACAGTCTATTTGTAAACCAACCAAAGATTCGTTAATGGATTTTGATATCTTTTGTTGCAACTTCATTAACTTATTCTTTCTTTGTTTTTTAACTCTTGATGTTATTTGATCAGGTAAAGAATATGCGTACGTTTCTTTTTCTTTAGAATATTCAAACACTCCAAGCTTATCAAATCTTGCCTCATTAACAAAGTCATACAATTCATCAAATTCTTCCTTTGTTTCTCCCGGATAGCCAACAATAAATGTCGTTCTTATCGCAATATTAGGAACAAGATTTCTCATATTTTTGATCATTTCCATATAATCAAAAGCTGGTCTTTTCATTCTTTTTAAAACATTTTTACTAAAATGTTGAAGAGGAATATCTATATATTTAACAACTTTATCAAGATCATTTATAGTTTTCAAAAGCTCATCATCAATTAATGAAGGGTAAGTATACATAAGCCTTATCCAGCTCAAACCTTCTATTTTATTCAACTCTTTTAGCAACGAAGCAAGAGAAGGCTTGCCATACAAATCTATTCCATAACTTGTTGTGTCTTGGGCTATTAAAACAATCTCATTTACACCCTTTTTAACAAGAGAGTTTGCTTCTTTCACTATGTTTTCCATAGTTCTTGAAACATACTTTCCTCTGAGCTTAGGAATAATACAATAGCCACATTCAAAATTGCATCCATCAGCTATTTTTAAGTATGAACTAGCCCCCATAGTAATTTGTTGTCTTTCAACTTCTTCAGGATAAGAATAAACCGGATTTTCGCTTACATCAAAATAACCTGTTTCATCTTCATTACCAACAAGTTTTGCAACAACTTCTGATATCATTTTAAAATCAGAAGTGCCCAGAAAAGCAACCGCTTCAGGAACAGCTTTAACCAATTCTTTTTTATGTTTTTGAGGTAAACACCCTGTAATTATAACTTTTTTTCCATCATTGACCATTTCAAGAATAGAATGAACAGATTCTTCTTCTGCATCATGAATAAAAGAACAAGTGTTAACAATTACTATGTCACAATTTTTTTCATCTAATGTTATCTTGTATCCGTCTTTTGCAAGAATTCCGAGCATCAACTCTGAATCAACAAGGTTCTTGGCACATCCATGATTTATTAAAGCAATCTTTTTCATATTAGGTCGTTTCTTTTGTATATTTTCATATAATACTTCTCATCTCCTACAATCTTAACAAAAGAATAATATTGATTCACGTATTTGCAAAGATTTATGGCATAATCTTTGCAAATATATTTGAACCCATAATCAGAAGAGTCTCTATTATTAAAAATAATAATCTCGGGCTTTCTTTCAGCTATATCTTCTATAACTTTTTGTTCGCCGAACAACTCAAGCTGAAGAGGTAGCATATTAAAATAAATATTATCTGAATCTCTATCTGTAACAAAGTTTATTAATGGAGTTTCCGGCCAAATGATAATTTTGTCATTTTTGCTTGTATTTTTGCTTATATAGTTCTGTAAATCATAATAAACATCTACGACAAACTGTTTGTTATATAAAGAGCCCTTTGTTGTTTTCCACTCAGTTCCAAGTGATTTAACTAAGGTAAAATTTGTTACAATAAACGTCACCAAAAGAGAACATAAGAATATTTTATATGTATTTTTAAGGTTTTTTAAGAAAAAATTGTTGCTTTCAATAGTCAAAATCAAAATTGAAATCACAAGAATTAAGAGAGGAAAAACATATGCGCCATATAAATTTACAGGCATAGCAA
Source organism: Cyanobacteria bacterium OH_CBB_238 (assembly GCA_023409995.1). Taxonomy (GTDB): domain Bacteria; phylum Cyanobacteriota; class Vampirovibrionia; order Gastranaerophilales; family Gastranaerophilaceae; genus JAEYQN01. Next base: position 1,963 of record JAEYQN010000147.1, read on the forward strand.
AAAACACCTTCAGAGAAGCAAGTACTGCACACACAGAAATGAACAATAACGACTTATCCTTTAATAATTTTTTATAAAAAGCACATGCCAAAACAACAACAAAAATAGGCATTAATCCAAGGGATGTTATTCTTACAAAAAAGAAAAAGTAAATCACAGATAATAATAAAATAATACTATTTAAAATAGGTTTAAGTTTTTTTGCTCCAATATTGTGAATCCCCAACAAGGAACAAAAAACGCCAGATAAATAAACAATAAGTCCTAAAAAATGATCCAAAACAGACTTAAAAACAGTTATATCAAAATATGTGCCTGAAGTTGTTTTATACAAGTACTTAATAGTAGAAGTATTAGATAATTTTATATCTAATAAAATTGCCGAGATCAAATCATTCACATTCATACCTTGAAAAAACAAAAAACCAAAAGAAATACAAGGAACAACCATAAAAGAAACAGAAGAAAAGAGAAATCTTCTTAAGGTTAAAGATTTAAAAAACCAAAGAGAAAAAAAGATTACGAAAGGAATAAAAAAGTAGTCATATTTAAAAGAAAGAGAAACCCCAGCAAAAAACGCACTTGTGTATAAAAATTTTTCTTCATCAGTCCTTAAAAATCTTATAAAAAACATAATAAAAAATAAGAAAGAAGAAAAAGCGTATGGCATTGCATATGCATAAGGCATATTATAATTAAACAGACCAGTTATAAATATTCCTCCCTGCATCAAAACTAATGACAACAATAACGATATTTTTTTTGAAAGAAACTCTCTGGAAATAAAATAATAGGTAAGCGTAATTAAGAAAGAGTTTATAATTCCAAGAGCAACTATAGATGATATCTTTTGACCAAAGATCAAAAAAGATAATGCATTAATTTGGTAAGCTAAAGGTCCATAAATATTGTAAATATCTCTATATAATATCTGCCCTTTTAACATCTGCCATGGGATATAAAATTCTCTACCAACATCAATGATTATGCTTCCCTGTTTTAACCAAAAAACATAAACGTTGAATGCAAAAATAATTATTAAAATTAATAAGAATTTATACTCTTTTTTTAATGTCATTTCAAAACTCCTCAAAGAATAATGTAACAATAAACAGCACAAAAAGGCAATTTTTAGGGTTAAAAACACTTTATAAGTATAGGTTAGTTAATAAAAAAGGAAGCAAGTATGACTGCTATCCCCAACGCTTATGACAGACTAAATACAGCTGGTGTATTGCCTTATGATGTAAATAAAATAATTTACGGTAAGCCCTCTGAATACTTGTCACAAACAAATCATACTTCGTCAAACTTAGAACAACCAAAAAAAGATTTATTTCATAAAAAAGACAAAGAAATTGAACCTAAAAAAATTGGATTAATTGCACTAACAACTTATCTCGTTGGCGCAGTTTTGTCTAAAAGCAAAAACCCAATAAAAGGAGCCCAAGCTATGGGAACAACCCTTTTAAAGCTTGCCAAGATTCCTTTAAAATTACTTAAAAAATAACATCCTTTTGTAACTTATGCTAATATTAAAAAAAATAGGCCTAAGAGACAATGATTCTATCTTTTAAAAAATTATTTAATATTATTTTAAAAAACATACTTATATTTATAGCTTTATTTATCACATTGGAATTAATTTGTTTTAATGTTGAAAAACAAAAATATATCAATGTAGCAAAGAAGTCCAATGGTTTTTTCAATATAAATAGTGTCAAATATTCTTTTCATACAAATGATTTTGAAATAATAGAGGGAAGATTCAGACCAATTGAAACATTTGGGAAAAAGCATTCTATGCTGTTTTTTGGGTGTTCTTTTAACTATGGTGCAAATCTACAAGATAACCAAATATTATCTTACAAACTTGCAAAACTAACCAAAAGTACGGCTTACAATAGAGCAAGTTCTGGTTGGGGGGCACAACAAATGCTTTATCAACTCAGGGGAAAAGAGATATATAGTATCATAAAAGATGAGCCTGATTACATAGTTTATGTTTATATGAGCGATCATATAAACAGGCTAAATAAATATCAATGGGGTATGCCTTGGGATAATCAAGTTAACCTAAGATATAGAGAAAAAAATGGAAAATTAATAGAACAAAAGCCATTTTTAAAATCATTGTGGCATTGTTTTACCATAAAAGCACTACAAGTTGAATATGAAAAACATTTAAATTCTCCGAAGGATTTTACAAAAAACCTTGATTTATTTAGAAGAATAATGAAAGAAAGTTTAACTCTATTAAAAGGACATTATCCAAAGACAAAATTTATAATATTGATTTATTCTCCTTGCTTTGACAATACACCACAAGAAAATAAAATGTTTAGTGATCTAGAAAAAGATGGATTCATTGTCTTAAGAACACAGGATATTGTCACAGAAGATTTGCGTCAACCACAATACCACTTTGGATCAGATTGTCACCCAACAGAACAAGCTTGGGACGCTGTAGCGCCTGCATTAATAAAAAAGCTCAAATTATAGTATTAATCAAAGGTCAAACTTAATTGCGGCACATTAGGTTCCATTGATTTATTTTTTCTTGTAGATAAATCTTTTGAAAAATCCTTTTGCATTTTTGTCATAAGATTCTGCGCTTTTGATATAACGCTATTAGGCAATCCAGCCATCTTAGCTACTTGTATTCCATAACTTTTACTTGCAGAACCTTCAACAACTTTGCGCAAAAACTCAATTTCACCTTCTTGCTCTGATATGGTTATTCTATAATTTTTTATTTGATCTATGGATTGTGGCATTACATTTAGCTCATGATAGTGTGTAGCAAATATAGTTCTAGCCTTAACTTTTGTAGCAATATGTTCAGCTACCGACCAAGCAATAGCCACACCATCATAAGTGCTGGTTCCTCTGCCTATTTCATCAAGAAGTATTAAACTTTTTTCTGTTGCTGAATTTAAAATATAAGCAGTTTCACTCATTTCAACCATAAATGTTGACTGGCCCAGAGATAAATCATCTACGGCCCCAACTCGAGTAAAGATCTTATCAATAACTCCTATACGAGCGCATGAAGCAGGTACAAATGAGCCTATTTGAGCCATAATTGCAATCAAAGCATTTTGCCTCATATAAGTTGACTTACCTGCCATGTTTGGACCTGTAAGAATCATAAATTGAGTGTCTGTTGTGTTAGAAATATTTGCACATAAGCGTAGATCATTGGCAACATACTTACCAAGAGGCAGAATTTTTTCTACAACAGGATGCCTACCATCCTTGATATATAAGTCTTCGCTTTCAACAACTTCTGGCCTAACATAATTAGATTCTACTGCCGTATTAGCAAATGATAACAAAACATCAATTCTTGAAAATAAATTAGCTAGTTCTCTTATATTTTCCACAAACTCTTTTGCATATTCTCTTAAATCTGAGAATAATTTGTATTCCAATTCCGTTGCTTTATATTGTGCAGATAGAACATCTGTTTCATGTTTCTTGAGTTCTTCTGTTATATATCTCTCTGCATTTGTAAGTGTTTGTCTTCTTATGTAGTTGGATGGAACAGATGAAAGATTAGAGTTGGTAATTTCAATGAAATAGCCAAAGGTTTTACTATAACCAACTCTCAAATTTCTTATGCCTGTTTTTTCTTTTTCTGAGTTTTCAAAATCACTCAACCATTGTTCGCCGCCAGTTAATAAAGAACGATAATAATCTAAATCACCATTAACCCCATCTTTGATAATTCCACCCTCTTTAATTGCAAGTGGAGCCTCATCTTTGATTGATCTTTCAATTATAGAAGCAAATTCAACAAGATTCGACATATCTTTGTTCAAGCAGTTTATGTATTTCGCATCAAAATTTTTCAAAATAGCTTCAAAATTAGGCAATAATAAAAGAGAATCCTTTATTGCCAAGAAATCCCTGGGATTAGCATTGTTATTACTTAAACGCATTGAAAGGCGTTCAAGGTCATAAACTCTCTCTAGTAAACTTGAAAGTTGAATTCTTGATTGTGGCTTATCCAACAATTCTTCAACTGCGTCTAGTCTGTTATTTATTTCATATATACTTTTAACAGGCTGATTAATCCATTTTTTAAGCAGCCTGGAGCCCATATTTGTTTTTACTTTATCAATTGCCCACAACAAACTTCCATATTTACTTTTATCTCTTACTGTTTCAATCAGCTCTAAATTTTTTCTTGTAGATGAATCAATGGAAACAAATTCAGAAAGTCCATAGGATGTTATTACATCAAATTTTGGAACATTACCTCTTTGGGTATCAATTAGATATTGAATAATAGCACCCGCGGCACAAAAACCAATTTTATGCTCGACAAAGCCAAATGCATCGAGAGAAACAACATTAAATAAGTTTTTTATATTCGAAATTGCACCCTGTTCAGAATATACGGATTGAGGCATTTTGGTAAAATTATAATTTTTTTCAAACTCTTCAGGTAGGTCTATTTTTTCTTCAGGAACAATTTGAAAAGGTAGTATTTTTTGTTTTTTTACAGGAGCAAGTATCTCTGCCGGCTTTATTCTGGCTAATTCAGATAAAATCTCTTCTGTAGTTCCCGTAGTGACCCTAAATTCACCTGTTGAAATGTCCGTATATGCGAGACCAAATAAAGAATCTTGTTTATACAACGAGGCTAAGTAATTATTACTGTTAGATTCTAACAAATTAGACTCTATTATAGTCCCTGCTGTTATTGTTCTTACAATATCTCTTTTAACGAGACCTTTTGCTTGAGATGGATCTTCTATCTGTTCACAAATAGCAACTTTATGATTTTTCTCCAAAAGCTTTTGTAAATAGTTGTTTAAAGCTTTTGCGGGAACACCAGCCATAGGTATTTTGCCCAAAGCACCACCTTCTCTTGCAGTAAGAGTGATTTCAAGATCATGAGAAATCGTAGTAGCATCTTCAAAAAAGGCTTCATAAAAATCGCCCATTCTATACATTAAAATAATACCCTGGTTTTGTTTTTTAATTTCCAAGTATTGACGAAGCATTGGCGTTGCTTCATTTATATCAACATCTATACTATTTAAATTATTGATTTCTTTTATCGACATAGATATAATTTATTATAAATTTTAGTTAATTGCAATTATATCAAAGTGCCATTTATTCCTATAACTGAAGGAAGTCAAAGGTAATGGCAGTTTGTAAAGGAGTTTTAATGAAAGGCTGTCTATCTACAATATTAAAAATAGTTGTTTTAATTCTTGCATATATTGGATTTCAATCCTTAGGAGGAATTGACTTTATAAAAGAAAAGTTTCAAGAATATACAACTCCATCTCAAAAAACATTGGTGGAAAAGGCAAAAAGCGTTGCTGACCTATCAAAAATGAGTGATGAATACATAATTGATAAAACTGCTAACTTACTTGATTATCATATGGTTATCGCTGAGCATAAAGGATCGGGACAAAAGATGGCCATAATTGATCCTAAAAGCGATGAACTCTTAACTAAAAAAGATTTTCAAACCGATGCAGTAAACAAAAAGCTATTAGACTTAAATGATAAGTTTCAATATCAACTTATAAGACTAGAAAATTTCAAAGTGACTAGAAAAGGACACTTTAAGGCAATGGAGCAAAGTGTTCCATTTGTAAAATTCGAAGCAGACACTGTTAACTTGCCAATCGGGCACATTTCAGGAATTATAGGTGTAGCAGTTAATTCAAAAGGAAACAATGTTATTTTGGCATCAGCAAATAACGATAACAAATATTCTCAAATAATCACCGAAGCCTTTTTCAAAAAAATAAAGTAGGAACACCTTGATAAATCAATACAAAAAACTAATGAAAAGATGTATTAAACTGGCAAAAAAAGGAGAAGGGAAAACAGCCCCAAATCCTATGGTTGGAGCAGTAATTTTTGATGATAATTTCGACATAATAGCAGAAGGTTACCATGAAAAATATGGCGAAAAACATGCAGAAGTTAATGCCATTGAAAGCAGAAAAATATCGTACCAAGGACTATCTATTGCCGTTAACTTAGAACCTTGCTCCCATCACGGCAAAAACCCACCATGCGCTGATAGAATCATAAAAGAAGGATTTAAAAGAGTTATTGTTGGAGTAGCAGATCCAAACCCCTTAGTTGGGGGCAATGGAATTAAAAAGCTAAAAGAAGCTGGAATAGAAGTAATAAGCGGAATCTTAGAAGAAGAATGCAGGCAATTAAATGAAATCTTTATAAAAAATCATGTAGAAAAAAAAGCATTCATTGCTATAAAAACCGCAACTACCCTTGATGGCAAAATTGCATGCGAAAATGGTAATTCAAAATGGATTACATCAGAAAAAGCCAGAAATTACGTACAGAAGCTAAGAAATCACTATGACGCAATATTAGCTGGTTCAGGGACAGTCATAAAAGACAATCCAAAATTAAATTTTAGAAAAAAAAGCGGTAAAAATCCAATTAGAATAATCGTAGATTCAAAGTTGATAACACCTACAAATAGTAATGTATACAACGATGACAAAACAAGGGTCATAATAGCCACATCTACAAATATTTCGGAAGAAAAGCAGAAAACATACCCCAAGAATGTTGAGTTTCTAAAATGCAACTTAATAAATAATCACATAGACCTTGAAGAATTAACCAAAAAGTTGTACCATATGGAGATAAGAAGCATCCTGGTAGAAAGCGGTCCAAAATTAAATGCCGCTTTAATAGACAAAAAATTAATAGATAAATTAATTCAGTTTATTGCACCTAAAATACTTGGTGACAAGAAGGCTATTAATTTCGTTGAAGGATTTTTTCTAAAAAATATAAACAACTCCATTATTTTAGAAAAAATAAAAACAAAAAAGTTATATCCGGATGTGTTGATAGAAGCTTATTTTAAAAAGTAATATTCTAAAAGGGGGCACAAAATGATTAATAAAATTAATTCTTGTAACCAAAATCCCAAAAATTTTACAGCACAAAAGCAATTTTATCAAAACGAACGAATAACACCCCTATCAGGATATGAAGATCATTTTGTAAGCAGCATGAAAACAACTCTTCCAACAGGTGCAGCTCTTGGTACGATGCTAAGCATAATTGAGACAAGAAAAAACTTTAAAACTCTACCAACAGCACTTGGAAATAACATACCAACATTTCTGGTAATTGGAGCACTATTATCAGGTGTTGATGCAATATTAAAAACAAACTTTAAATCATCCGAATCAAACTAGAATGGTTTTATTTATACTGCAAGTATAGTATTATAAATTTATTGTGAATAAAATATAATAAAGAGGGTGTTATAAGCCGATAAGTTACAAAATACCCCATAGTTTGATGTAGATAGAAAATATGAGCCAAAATTTATCAGATAAAATACATAATCTTCAAAAGAATTTTTTAGAACTCAACAACCTTTTTGAATTGAATATAATCTCAAACCAAGCATATTCAATTGAAGACTTAGTTGCAAAAATGGGATCATTTATTTCTTCAACTCTAAATGTTAAAGATGTTTATTTTTTTTCAAAACACAATAATATATTCATCACTAAAAATAATTCTGAAACCAAAAGCTTTGAATTTGACATCGAAAATGCATCTTTTCTTACATTGTCTAATGATAAACTTTTAAAAGTAGTTAACGATGATAATAGCTTAGTATATAAAAACTTCTGGGATACATATGATTTAAACGATCTAAATAGTCAATATTTCAAGGTATTTTTCAAAGACGAAGTACCCTTTTGCATTTGTTCAATAGGAACAAAAAACGATAAAGAACCTTTTTCAGAAGAAGAAATTGCATCTTTAAATAAAATATTTCATTGCATTGAACCTATTCTTGTTAAATTTTCAAAACAAAAGGACCAAGATGGTCAAATAAAAGATTTGCATAAATCTTTGCATAATTTGTCTATACTATATAATATTTCTCAGGCTGTTAATTTTATTGACGATCTCAAAGGATTAATACAGGTTATTCTTGGAAAAGCACTCGAAACAATTGATGCCGAAAAAGGTTCATTAATGCTATATGACTTTACCGATAACACACTACAAGTCAAAGTTGTATACGGACTGAAAGATCAAAAATATGAATTTGATATAAATAATGGCGTTATTGAGTGTTCAAAATTAAAAGCGAATGAAGGAATTGCGGGCAAAGTTTTTGCAGACAAAAAATCAATAATTACAAACCTTGGCCAAAATGATCCAAGATTTGCGAAAGCAAATATTTCAGGAAATGTTTCTTCATTGATTTGTGTGCCGCTTGTTGCAAAAGGAGAAGCCATAGGAGTAATAAATATAGCGAATAAAAAAGGTGATAAACTCTTCAATAAACAAGATTTGGAATTCATAGAAGCACTTGCAAATCAAGCCGCAATAGCAATTGATAATGCTAAATTATACGAACTTGCAACAAAAGACGGCTTAACAAAGCTGTACATATATAGACACTTCTACGCATTACTGGAAACAGAATTAAAGAGAGCAAAACGCTATAAGCATGTTCTTTCCCTGTTAATGATGGATATTGACAATTTTAAGAACATCAACGATACATATGGGCACCTGGTAGGAGATAGGGTCTTAAAAGAAATAGCTGCCACAATTAAGAATACTGTTCGAAATATTGACATCCCAGCAAGGTATGGTGGAGAAGAATTTACAGTAATATTGCCTGAAACAAACTCAAAAGATGCCAGAATAATAGCTGAAAGATTAAGGGTTAATATAAGCAACATAGAAGTAGCCATAGATGAAGAAAACACAATAAAACCAACAATAAGCATAGGTATAGCCGAATATCCTACTTGCTCAGACAATGAACAAGAATTAATAGATTTAGCAGACAAGGCTCTATACAAAGCCAAAAACGATGGCAAGAATTGCATTTATGAACATTGTAGTGACGGTTTTTTCAGGTGCGACTAGACAGCCAATTACTTATATTTTTTAGTTATATTTTGCATTTTAAGAAGAGCTGTATACGTGGGAAGTATTAATAATGTTTCTTCTTTTTGAGTAAGCTCAATCGCTTTATTAAGTGCATTTTCAATATTTTCATCGATAATGAGTTGCTTTTCGTCCACTCCTGCATATTTAAGCCTAACAGCCATGTCGTATGCTCGGTCACCTGATACAACAATAGATTGATGATAATTTTTAAGAATCTCAAAATTTGCATCCCAAATCCAAGAAACATCTCTACCATCAGCATAATTATCATTTAGCATAATCAGCAGTTTAGAACTCTTATTATCACCAATTAACCTTAAAACTTCACTTGCACCTACGGGATTTTTAATCAATTGAATTAATGCTTTCTTACCTTTTAGTACAGTTGTTTCCGCTCTACCAAACACGGATTGATATGTATCCAGCCCACTTTGAATCATTGTAGGACTAACCCCCAACTCAATAGCCATTGAAATAGCAGCTAATGCATTGTAAACATTATACAAGCCCGGCAGGTTAACTCTAAAATTCAATTCCTTATCCAAATATTTTATATTTAATATAGAGTAATCAAGAAAAATCATTGCATCTGCAGCATAATATAATTCCGGCCTACTGTACCCACAAGAGCAACGATAAACACCTAAATGGGCATAAAACCTTTTAGTATATGATAAGCTGCCACTACAAGCAGAACAAGCTACTGCTTCAGCCGGAGCGTTAGCATCAACTGTATCAAACATAAATTTTATATTATTAAAACCATAATATTTTTTATCATTTTTATTTCCAAGAAGAGCAACCATGGGATCATCTGCGTTTAAAAGCAATTTTAGTTCTTTATTTTTATCTACAGCACTCTGCAACATTTTGAAAGTAGTATCAAGCTCACCATACCGATCCAGTTGATCACGAAACAAATTGGTTACCAACAGTCTATTTGCTTTTACAGAATCATATAATTTTGTCAAATAAGCTTCATCTGACTCCAGAACATAATAATTGTTTTTACGCCCAAAGCCAATTCCACTAAGCAACGCGCTAGCAATTCCCGTTAGCATGTTTGCGCCTTTTTCATTATGCAAAATTGTTTTACCAGATAAAGAAAGAATATGCGCAAATAGTCCGGCTGTAGTTGTCTTTCCATTAGTTCCAGAAATATTTATAATTTCTTCATCACAATATTTTTGAGTAAGCTGAAGAAAATTTGGACAAATCTTAAGCGCACACATTCCTGGCAATGACGTAGCATCAGACTTTGTAAACGTTCTCAACGCAAACTTCAAGAGATTAGAAACCAATATAGCTATGTAAAACCTAATTTTTTCCATAAAATAATTCATTAAACCTATTCATAATATGACATTTATAAACTATAATATTATAAATGCGAGTAAACCAAAAGGTTACAAATGTTTGCAATTTTTATAATGTTAATTTCTTTAATTGAATTCATCATTTCTGCTTGGATAATAATAAGCATACACAAATTTCACAAAATAATAATAGAAACAAATAAAGAAATTTGCATAACAAAAAATGAGGTAATAACGGCAATTTCTGACTATAGATTATCTTTGAGGAGCATAAACAAGCAAGTTGTAAGCTTCAAAGAAGAGCAAAGGACAAAGAAAATACTTGAAATAATAAATACATTAGCAGCATTTTCTTTTCTTGCCGAATTTAAAAAAAGAAAAAGTATGTAAATAATCATAAAATTTTACAGTTCGTTAACATATATTATTTCATGGTTAAAATATAATTAGATTGTGATAACATGTAGTCAGTTCAAGAAGGAAGAAAATTGAAGACGGCAATTTACCCGGGCAGCTTCGACCCAATTACAAAAGGACACCTGGACGTATTAAAACGCGCAGCAGGTATTTTTGACAGAGTTGTTATGGCAGTCTTGGTAAATACTTCCAAAAAATCATTCCTACCACTTGAAGACAGGATGCAACTTATTAAAGAATCTTGTAAAGATCTTAATAATGTTGAGGTTGATAGTTTTGATGGATTAACAATAGATTACGCAAAACTAAAAAACGCAAACATACTAATAAGAGGACTTAGAGCCGTATCAGACTTTGAATACGAAATGCAGCTTTCACAGACAAATAGCGCACTAGCTCCAGAAATAAATACAGTTTTCTTAATTACCAAGCCAAAATATAACTTCATATCATCAAGCACAATAAAAGAAATAGCTCTCATGAATGGTGATATATCAAAATTCGTACCGCCACCGGTTGCGCAATATTTGAAAGAAAAATATAAGAAAGGTTAAACTTATGACACAGCTTCGCATAAAAGAACTTTTAGGAAAAGCAAACTTCCTATTAGACAAAGGTTTTCACTTAATGCCAGGCATAGTTGTTTTAAAAAGCTCAGAGATGGAAGCAACTCTAGACAGGATTGATGCTTCTATACCTGAAGATATAAAAGAAGCAGAAATGATACTCAGAAGAAGAGATGAAATACTTCTTGAAGCTCAAAACAGAGCGGAAAGAATAATAAATGATGCTCAAAATGAAGCAGCAAGAGTTCTCAGTGAGTCTGAACTTTTAAGAGCAGTGCAACAAGAAGCTACTAAAATTAGAGAACAAGTAATTGGTGATTGCGAAGAAATAAAATCTACAGCCTTTAGAGAAGCAGAATCCATCCGTTCTGAAGCAAAGCAAGAAGCCGTACAAACAAAAGAGGGGGCCGCTAATTATGCCGAGCAGATTCTTAACAACCTTGATGCGGACTTAAACCAATTGCAACAAATAGTTAGAAATGGTCAAATATATTTAGAAAAACAAAAAAATGACAATTATATGCCTCATCAACAGAGTGTATATATGGCACCAGAAGACTTTATGATGGAGTAACATATAAATAATAAATTTTTTAAAATAGCTTATTTATTGAACAAATAAGCTATTTTATTTTAGTGGCCAATTTAATCAAATTATCAATAGTTATATCAAATTCTGCTTTTTCATCAACGCTCTGTTGTAAAAAGCAATTAATTTCTTTTATGAAATTGATTGCTTTATCAATTTGAGGGTCAGAACCTTTTACATAAGCACCAATGCTTATTAAATCTTCATTTTTCCTATATACTGCTAGTAAATTTCTTATAGTTGCAGCTGCTTGTTTCTGTTCTTTTGAAACAACTTCATTCATAACCCGAGAGACACTCTGTAAAACATCAATAGAGGGATAATGGTTTTTATGAGCCAACTCCCTTGAGAGCATAATATGTCCATCTAAAATACTTCTTGCTGTATCTGAAATTGGCTCATTAAAATCATCCCCTTCAACCAAAACGGTGTATAGCCCGGTAATAGTGCCATGTTCATTACTACCAGCTCTTTCTAAAAATTTTGGCATAAGAGCAAATACGGATGGTGTATAACCTCTCGTTGCTGGAGGCTCTCCGACAGCCAAGCCAACTTCTCTTTGAGCCATTGCTATACGCGTGACACTATCAAGCATAAACAAGACATCCTTACCCCTATCCCTAAAGTATTCTGCAATTGTCATTGCAACAAAAGCGGCTTTTATTTTAACAAGCGAAGGTTGTTCTGATGTAGCTACTACAACCACTGAACGCTTCATACCCTCAGGACCAAGTGTAGATTCAATAAATTCTCTAACTTCTCGTCCACGTTCTCCAATCAATGCCAAAACATTCAAATCGGCACTCGTATTTTTTGCCATCATAGCAAGAGTCGTACTTTTTCCAACTCCAGAACCTGCAAAAACACCCATTCTTTGGCCTTTTCCAAGAGTGCAAAATGCATCAATTGCCTTTATTCCTAGTGATAATGGACTTCTAATCAAAGACCTTGCCATTGGATTTATTAATGTTCCCTGAGTAGAGTATAAATCTTGTGCATTTATCTCGCCCAAACTATCTATGGGCCGCCCCAAACCGTCAAGAACTCTACCGACTAAATGTTCACCAACTTGCACTTTCATGGGTTCACCGGTTGCGACAACTGTCGCCCCAGGTCTCAGTCCATCCATTGAACCTAAAGGCATTAACAGAATTCGTGATTCTCTAAAGCCAACTACTTCAGCATAAACAGGATCATCACCCATTCTGTTATATATATAACAAAGGTCACCAATGCTTGCCTCTGGGCCATCTGCTTCTATTATCAAGCCAATAATCTCTAAGACTTTTCCAATAGACCTTAATGTTTGAGTGTTTTTAATTACACTATGATATTTTTCATAGAGAATCATCTTTTTCTACTTCCAATTCAACAATTTGATAAGGTTCGTCAGGCAAATTAACATCAAAAGACTTGTCGGAGATCTGCTTCAATATATCATCTGCATCAGCTACTAATTCTTCTTCATTTGCAGTTTGAATATTTATAAGTAACCTATTTGTAATTTCTTCTATTTGAGATGAAATTCTGGAATCAATCCTTCCAGATAAAGATTCAACTATCGTTCCATCCGGAGATATCGACGGATCTTCAACTATTTTTATCGACCCAATCAAGCTATTTTCTCCTTTTAACCTGTCAACGAGTGCAAAAAAAGCATCTCTCATTATTGGGTTAACAATAACGGTAACAACTTCTTTATCTTTTAGTAATGAAATCGCCGACTTTGTAATATCAAATAAAATGCCTTCATCCAACTCTAATTTTCTATGGCAAACCTTATCTGCTATTTCCAACACTAAGTTAGTAATATCAGAATATGCCGACTTAATAATTGCTCTTTTAATATCAAAAGTATTTTCAACAAAAGAATTAAAAAGCATAACCTCTCGGGCAACTTCTGAATTTAATTTATTATTCCCATCCTGATAACCAGCCTCAAAACCTTCTTGATATCCTTTTTGCCTTGCCTCTTCTGTTTTCTCATCAACTGCTCTAGTAGCTTCAACAATAGCACTCTCTTTTGCATCTGCAATAATTTTTTCCGCCTCAAGTTTTGCCTTCTCAAGAATAGACTTTGCCATCAGAGTATTTTCTTCTACAAAACGTTGCAATTTACCTGAATGAGTATGAGCACTCGGGTCAACCTTAATAACAAAAGACTCTCCAAGATTAATGTTTTCGCTATTTATTCTACTCAATTAACTCATCCTCATCGCCACCACGGAATATTACAATTTCTCCAGCAGTTTCTAGCATTCTAATTACGCTAACAATTTTTGATTGAGCCATTTGAACATCCTTGGCTCTCACTGGTCCCATATATTCCATATCGTCAATCAACATTGCTTGAGCACGTTCTGACATGTTGCGAAGAATTGTCTCCTTCACATCTTCTTTCATTCCCTTTAATGACAATGCTAAATCTTTTGTATCCACTTCTCGAAGAATTCGTTGAATAGCTCTATCATCAAGTTTTGCAATATCTTCAAACACAAACATAAGCTCTTTAACTTGATCAACAAGAATATTATTATAGTTTTTAAGCAGCTCTATTACATTCTTCTCAGTAGATCTATCCGCCCTATTCAATATATTTGCAAGGGTTTGAATACCACCAGCTTTAGAGAAATCTTGAACAACAATAGAAGAGAATTTACTTTCAACAATTTTTTCAATATCTGCAAGAACTTCAGGGTTAGTTGAATTCATTTCAGCTATCTTTATTGCCACTTGAGCTTGGATTTCTGGAGGTAAAAAGTTTAATACTTGCGCAGAATTTTCAGGTTTCAAATATGCCAAGATTAGCGCAATTAATTGTGGATTTTCATTCTGAAAAGATGTTGCAAGCTGTGAAGGATCTGCGTCATTAAAGAATTGAAAAGGATTAGCTCCTAGCATCGTAACAAGCCTATCCATAATAGAACGCGCCTGATCAGGCCCATATGCTTTTTCTAAAATTTGACGCGCATAAGTCATACCTCCAGACGAAAGATAATCATTTGCTAAAAAAAGTGAATAAAACTCTTTCACAACCTGATTAAGCACATCTGAGGAAACTCTATTTAAACTGGCAATATCAAGTGTTATTTGCCCCAACATATCATCATCGGGAATATTCTTAAGAAGTTCAGCCGCGGTGTTTGGCCCTAAAGCTATTAATAGAGCAGCAACTTTTTGAGATGAGGACATATAGTCAATTGATATATTACTATCCATTTAATACCTTATTCCTTGATATATGACACTAATATTTTAGCCGCTTCATGTGGATCTGACAAAATTGAATCACTTAGCTCTGTTCTAATTTTATCAACCTCGGGATCTATTTTCACGTCGATATTTGCCATTGCATCGTAAGGCAATGACTCACCAGCACCACCAACCAAAGGTATTCCATCGGTATACGCTGGCAAATAGTTATCATCAGACAACGAAGAGGTTCCCATTTTTTTGATAAATGAAGCAATAACAATCAAAGCACCACCACCAAGAATAAGCACAACCACCAGTGGCAATACTTGATTCAAAACCATATTCATTTGGGAATCTTTTTCGTACTGTTTCTGAGCCTCAACTTGAGCTTGTTTATCCTCATCTAACCCCGAAAATTTTAAACTTGTAACATTAACAACATCTCCACGATCAGTACTCGCTCCGCTCGCAGATGTTATTAAATCTTGTAATTCCTGCTTTTCTTTATCAGTAAGTATTTTATTTACAGCAACTGCAATAGTCATGCGTTTAACCGTACCTGGAGCATAGACAACCTGTTTAACTTCTTTAGAAACGCTATATGTCGCCGAGGTTCTTTGTTTCTGATAATTTAAATTCTTACCCCCTTGGGTTGTTGTGGTAGCAGGAGTGGCAGATCCATTAGGATTATCATATAATTCTGTTTCTGTTTGTTCAGAAGTTAAAACTCCAGATTTTGAGTCAGAGACAGGAGTGTAGCTTTCTATTGTTGAACGTGCAGAATTAAAGTCTATATCAGCACTAACCTGAACTGAAGCATTCTCCTTGCCTACAATTTTCTCTAATACACTAACAACTTTTTGAGCAGTTTGGTTTTCAAAATTTGTCCTAAAACTCTCTATATCACTCGAGCTTTTTTCAATTTCATCAGTTAAACTATTTCCTGACTGATCCGTCAGAAAAACTTTATCAGGAGTTAATCTTGGAACCGAATATGCCACAAGATTCTTAATTGCTTTAACTTGGTTGGTTTTCAACCTATATCCAGCTTGTAAGATCAAAACAACCGAAGCTGAAGGAACTTCATCATTATCAGTAAAAACCGAACGCTCTGGTTCTGCAATCTGAACTCTGGCTTTTTTAACACCATCAATTTTTTCTATAGAACGCGTCAATTCTCCCTGGAAAATCCTTTGTTTTGTAAGCTGATTTTTAAAATCAGTGGATCCAAGCTGCAAATTATCAAGAAGCTCAAACCCTGGAGAACTATCTTTTATTAAGTCATTTTCAGCAACAAAAACTCGAAGATCATCTTGCAATTCGACAGGGACAAGAATTGCCTTCTTATCATTGCTCAACTTATATGGATAACCACTTTTTTTAAGGCTCTCAGTAATTGCAATAGCATCTGGCTCTGCAAGGTCAGAATATAAAGTTGTCCAATTTGGTTCTGTAGATTTTATCAAAAAATAAGTTGCAACAACCAGTGTAACCATAACTAATAAAACAAGAGCTAAACGCTTTGATAAATCTAAGCCACTCCACAACCGACCAAAGTCTTCCTTAAATAATTTAAAATAATTGTTACTCAACTTGCATCCCTTATGTTACACCTACTAAAAATATACCGTCTAATTTATCATTTTTCAAATATGTAAATATAACTTAATCTAGTGCTTTTAGCAGGACTTTCTAACCAATATTTCCTTTTATTACTAGTTTTAGACTACATTTTTTCATTAATAGCCCTATCATACTTGAGTTTAATCACATTTTCATTTGATACAATTCATTATACGCAGATAAAACTTTGTTTCTAAGTTGCATAGCCATTTGCATATTTAAGCTAGCCTTTTGGCTTGCAATCATTACATCGTGAACGCTAATATTGCCACCTGAAGCCAATGTTTCAACGGCAGACTGCGCATCTAACTGCTTTGTATTCAAAGAATTCAATCCATTGTTTAAAGCGCTGCTGAAACTATTAGCTGTTTTTTCAACAGGGGAAGCGCTTGATACAGCAACGGTAGAATATGCATTTTCCACACCCCCAAAAGAACCATAATTCATATTG
>JAEYQN010000038.1 GCA_023409995.1 Cyanobacteria bacterium OH_CBB_238
TACTCTTTAGGCTATGCTTTTAATGGATTAGTACACGGTCAAAATGAAGTTAGCTTTATATTAAAATAAGATTCAAATCCCAATTTAAGGGAACTACAAAGGTCTTTTACCTCAATACCTTCTTCAATTTCTTTCAAGGTAATTATTGAACCTTCTAAAATACTTTCATTAAAAACTGATTGTATTAACTCTTTATCGTAGTCAAAAAGAATTGAACCATGCTGAAGAATATACTTTTGTTTACGAAATTGGGCAGAACCAATTATTTTTTTACCTTTATAACTCAAATCTGCCCCTGTTGACACAGACATGCAATATTCTGGTCTAGAATTAACTTTTTTTTGTTCAGGAAAAGCCAAAGGAATCCCTAAAGATTCAAACCCACAAGCTAACGCTCCAGAAATCTCTTTATATGAAGCGATTACACTATCTGAACAGTCAAGGAAACTTACTGGACAGACAAAAGAATAAGTTAACTCTTTGTCATGAAGCAATGCCCTGCCTCCAGTGAGTCTTCTTACTATCTGAATGCCTTTTTGGGCGCATAATTTTTCATTTATCTTTGTTTCTTTTTGGTTTCGCCCAAGAGAAACACAAGAAGGTTTCCATCCATAAAATCTAAGAATAGGCTCTTTTAATGAATTTTCAATTGCATAATCCATTAACCGAGAATCTTCTTCCATATTATGAAAACCATCATTTATTTTATAGTCAATAAATATAGCCATATTGATTAATTTATACAAAACCTCATTTGCTCTATATATAACATGAAGTTGTTATGGAGGCATATATGAAAAAATATGATTTAACAGGATCAAAAACTCAAATAAACCTAATGAAGGCTTTTACAGGCGAATCACAAGCAAGAAATAGATATACATATTTTGCATCAATAGCAAAAAAAGAGGGATACGAACAAATCTCTGATATTTTTTTAGAAACAGCCAACAACGAAAAAGAACATGGAAAAATATTCTATAAATTCATTCAAGATGGGCAAATAGAATTCTGCACAAAAATGCCTCACTGCTATGGAACTACACATGAAAATCTATTATGTGCAGCAAAAGGTGAATATGAAGAATGGAATGACTTATACCCTTGTTTTGCAGATGTTGCTGACCAAGAAGGCTTTTACGAGATAAGCAGTGCATTTAGAAGCATTGCAAGCGTTGAAAAGCATCACGATACAAGATTCAAAAAACTAGCCCAAAATATATTTGATCACACTGTATTTAAGAAAAATACTCAAGTATATTGGAAATGCCGCAACTGTGGCTTTATATACCTTGGAGTTAATGTTCCAGAAGAATGTCCTACTTGCCATCATCCTCAAGCATATTTTGAAATGCTTTGCGACAACTTTTAGCTAAGAACTATACTTCAAACAAGGCGTATAAACGGTCTTCAATATCTGAATTGTCTACATCTTCAGTTATCTTATTAAGATTTGCCGCCATTTGAAAACTTTGTGCTGCATCTAAATTAAGCCCCTGAGCTTGTTGAGCTCTTCCCAAGTTAAAATAAGCAAGAGTATAATTAGGATTCAATTCTATAGCAATTTCAAAAAGTCTTATAGATTCAGAAACATTCCCAACGCTATCCAAATAAATAACACCCAAATTGTTATAGGCCAATTCATAATCAGGAGCCAATGAAATTGCTTTATTATAAGCAAGTATGGCTTCTTCAACAAAATCACACTCCCATAGTGCCATAGCGCATTTATTATATGCTTTATGGTTGTATGGGTTTATAGAAATTGCTTCACAATATGACTTAATTGCACACTCAGAATCTTCCTCATCAAAATAAACATCCCCAATACTTAAATGTGCTTCATCACATTTAGGATCTAGCATAAGTGCTGTTTGGTAAAGCGCAATTGCCGCTTCGCAATTCCCACTAACTTTGTAATGCAGTGTCCCTAAAGCCTGACAAACAATAGCTGTCCATTCATTATCAGGATTTAAATTGATTGCTATTTGGTAATGCTCAATTGCTTCGTCGTACTGGTCTGCTTGTACCAAAGCATATGCTAAAGAATTATGGAAAAATGGATTTTGATTATCAATATTAACAGCCAAATTAAAGGCATTTATTGCATTTATAATATCTCTTTTCTTAAGGTATAAGTGTCCTAACTCATAATAGACAATATCATTTTTTCCATCTAACTGTAGAACTCTTGCATAACAATCAATAGCAATATCAATTTTGTCTTCAAAATATGTCTGTATTATTGTTGCAACTTTTATTAACGTCTCTCTATTAAATGGGTTTGCTTCTAGAGCTCTTTGATAGGCATCTAAAGCAATTTCAGGGGCGTCATTTTTTATACCAATATCTCCAATTTTTTTATAGAAAAATTCGTCTCTACCTGTTTTTTCAATTGCAACATCATACGTTTTAATTGCTGATGGATAATTTTTTGTTTTTTCTTGTAATGAACCAACCAGATCATAGCACTTCACAGCAACTCTTTCGTTAAAGTTTTTATACAACATCCTCAAAGATGGATAATCCCACACCATAGTTGTAAGGCCAGAAAAAACATAATAAAGAGCTTTGGCAAATTCTTTAAATGAGAGATTAGCATTCTTCAATTTTGCAAAATACATACTTGCCAAAATTAATCGTGGACGAGCGGACATCATTGGATTTACCGAAATTGCCGCCCTAAATTCTTTTTCAGCTTCTTCATATTGTTTTGCCAGCTGAAGAAAGTAACCCGTATACAAACGAGCGTTAGGATTTTTAGGGGAAATACTAACTGCAGATCTACATTGTTCTATCGCCGCAGACAAAGTTATCTCACCATTTTCCCATAACAAGCTTGCCAATCTGTAGTATGTTTCAGCTACATTTGGATCTAACTTAATTGTAGCAATATAATACTGAATAGCCTCATTCAAGTCTTCCTTGTGGAATTTTATTAGATATTTCTCATGTGCTTTTCTAGCAAGCTCCAACGAAGCTTTTGCCTCCAGAGAATCTTCTAATTGACTTGAATTGCTCTTATGGTTTAACATCTCATTCCTCTTAAAAATACTGGCTCCCATTTTTTATTTCGACGCTGAGCCCAAATAGTTTAAATACGAGCTAAAAATCTCAACCATTTAAACTAGATTTTATCATTAGTTAATATATCTTAACAATAATAAGAAATGAATCAATTACCTCGTTGATTTTTACTTTATATAAATAAGGTTAGAAAAAGGGGTAGTTATTATGCATGGGTATTCAAGTTACGACAATTATTTTGGAATAAGCAATGGTAGACCTTATTCTATAACTCCATACGCTGGTGGAATAAATGGAATGCCAACACAAATGAGGCCACTTCCTCCAGATGGTTATCAAAGAAGACATCATAAAAAAGATAATACAACCGGTGTAGTAGGAACCGTTGCCGGCCTGGCGGCTGTAGCAGGAGGAATTGCTCTTGCAATAAAAGGTAAAGGTAAACTTTCTGAAGTCTTTAGTAAAGTTAAAACAGCAGGATTAAAAGAAACCGCTTCTAAAATCGGCTCAAAAATAACCGATTCTAAAGTTGCTCAGAGTATCAAAAAGATATTCTCTAAAGGAGCAAAAGAAGCAGCACCTGAATTGGCAGAAGAGGTTGCAAGTGAAGCAGCTAAAACAGCAAGTTCTGTAGGGAAAAAATTAGATATAGTATCTGAGGCAGCTGAAAAATTTACCGATGGGGCAGGCATTTAATAAGAACTAGAAAAGGGAGTTATAATAACTCCCTTTTTTGTAACAAAAGAGATATAAACACTAAAAAGGGACTATATAAAAGCAAGTTTTAAACCTATTATGTTTTTATATTATTAGGTAAAAATGATGAATATAGTTAATTCGCAAACTAATAATAATATATTTAAAACATTTCAAGATTTTTCAGCCTCACAGACTGGTCTTGGTTCATATAATAATGTTCCTGCATCGAAAGATTCACTAGAAATATCAAACATTAAAGGTAATCAACAAATTGCCTCAGTAAGTGTATCTGACGTTAAAGACAAAAGTCACAAAGGTGCAATTGCTGCAACGCTAGGTTCAAGTATCCTAGGCGTAGGACTTATTGCTTTTTTTGTTTCTAAAGGATTCTCTTCTAGCACCTATCAAAAGATTAACGACTTAATAAGTCACCTTAATGACAAAATATACAATGGAAAAACCGCAGAAAAAACTGCAACGCTCTTGGACAAAGGAAATATTGCACTAGCAAAAGGTGCTAAAAAATTATTGACAGCATTTAAAGCCTTCGCAAACTTTAATGCGATAAAAGATAGTTCTATCGACTACTTATTTGAAAGAACTTCTGTCACAAGAAATATTAGAGACGGAATAACCAAATACTTTAAAAAGGTATCTTATAAAACCATTGACAAGGCTTATGATAACGTATCTATAAAAACAAGTGACCTAAGTGCTGAATTATCTGACTCAATAGAAAAAATCAGAGCAAAACTTGGTTCAAAAGAACTAAAAGAGCAGATAGAAATTAAAGGCATAAAAAAATCATTGGGAGCATGGCTGAACGAATTAGAACAAAATTCAAATCAATTAGAATCAACATTTGATAAAGGGTTCGGCAAAAAAGCACGACTTGCAAGAAAAAATGCAAGAGAAACAGAGCTAACCGGTTTGAATGAAAGAGTTAGAAAACATTTATTTGGAAAAGATACAACTATTTTTAAGTATAAAAATGCGGAAAACTACACAAGTTACATTACAGAAGAATTAAGTAATCCAAAAAAGTTTGAATTGAAAGACGATATCATCAAAAAGAGAAGAGCTTTCTCAAACAATGTTGACCATAACTATGAGTTTGCAAAGAGTTCTTTAAGAGAAATAGGTGAAAAACTCGATATAAAAGATACTGATTGCAGACCAAAACTTGAGGGCATACTAAAAAAACTAGATGCCTATAAATCACTAAGCGGCAAAACTGAAATCAAAGATAGAGAAAATTTGGTTAGTGAATTAAAACTTGAATTCAATTCATTAAAAGCAAAAATAGATGAAAAATATACAACTGAAAAAAGCAAGCAAATAAATGAAGAGATTACTTTTCTATTCGATAAAGTAATAAATAACGATAAAAAAGGAGAAATCCAAAAAATTCTTACAATAGTAAATGGGTTGAATCATCAAGCAAGCCCTACTTTTAAGATTTTTGACGACAAATTGGCAAAATCAATAGATAGAAAAGCACATGAAATAACAAAAGGCATTAATAATGCAACTAAATTGGAAGCAGGAGATCTATATGATAAATGCGCAGAATTTGCTGTTGGCTCAGCAACTTCAGATATGATAGGCTTACTGGCGCCAATTGGTTTAGCAACATACTCTATATCAAAAGCTGATGATAAAAAAGAAAGAATTTCAAATACTCTTACCACTGGAATTCCAATCATTGGTACAATCGCCACAATGTTTGTTGGAACCGCAAAAATGTTCTCAGGTCCTAAAAACCTAATTATTTCATCTTTAGTCGGCGTAGGGCTAAATACAGTGGGGAATACCCTAAATAAAATATATGAAAAATATGAAGAGCAACATTCGTTCACAAAAATGGCAGTAGAAGCATACAGGAATAACAAGCTTTTACCACAAATACCAATTCCTCAAAAAGAAAACTAGCATAATTAATTGAATTCATTTAAAATAGTTTTATGAAGAAATTATTGTTGGGTTATATCGTTTTTAGTTGGCTGTTTGCACCAGTATTTGCTTATACAGTAGATGACTCTATTGATTCTGACATTAAAAACACCTACAAAACTCAACAAATTGAAAAAGATTTATTACCAGCACTGCCGTCTGTTAGCCCAAGTACAACATATGGACCCGATGCTGGCATTTTTGGTGCTGAATATAAGCCAACTAGTTCTTCGCCACAAAAAAGTATTTCCACATCACCTCAAGTAAACTCTAATTATGTAAATAAAAACACACAAACAACACCTTATCCATTACATGCACAAAATGAAACAGGCAAAATTCCACAACAATATCAGAGAGAATACAAAGAAATAAAGCTCAAAAAAGGTACAAAATTCAAAATAAGAATACGAGAATCAATTAGCTCCGCAACACCAAGAGGAACTCGTGTAACATTTGTTAGCACGTATCCTGCAACTAATAGATATATAACAATTCCTCATGGAACATTATTTAAAGGTGAAATTACAAATTCACATGACCCTCAACTATTTGGTAACGGAGGTTTAATTGAGCTAAAAATAGATGAACTTGTATATAAAAATTCTGCCTACTATATCAACTCAAAAGTCTCTTTAGCAAACTACAGAAGAATTTACTTAAATAATATTAAAGGAAAGCAAACATACATTAAAAGTATGAGAGTTGCTTCAAAACCTGGCAAAAAATTTATGAAAAAAATGTTTCAAACAACAGGAAAACTTCATGATGGTCCAGAAATGATTCTAATTCCAGTTGCCGTGGTAAGCGGTGTAACAGTCTATGGCGTCAACCTTGCACTTTCACCAGTATTTGCACTGTTTGCATCTGGTAGTGAAATTCGTCTCCCTAGTGGAACCTATTTCGAAATCAAACTTACTGAAGATGCTCTTATCCGAGAATACTAAGATAGCAAACGTTTTTCATTCAAATATAAATAGTTTTTTATAACCTGAATTTCACGTGAGTTTTTTGTTTTAACATCTTTTTTAAAAGGCGATTGCAAGCATACACGAACATACTCTTCGTAGTCTTTTTTTATCATATCCATCTCTCACTCGTATTAGCAAATATCCCAAAATCTCCACAGCCTCGATAGAAGCTATGATTCACTAGTATTTATGTCTCTCCAATATAAGTAAATAATCGCTGTAAAATTCGAATTATTCCTTGCTCTTTTGTATATTTTTAGGGATACTTATAATAGTTCTAATCAAATGAAGCAAAAAATTATGAGTAAGTTGAAGAAGATATTTTTAGTATTAGTGTTTGTGGCTGTAAGTGTTTTTTTGGGTCTTATATACAATGATATGGTGTCACTAAACAACCCTAAATTCTATAAACAAGGTAGCGATTTTTATAACAAAGGCGACTATCAAAACGCGTATTTTAATTATTCAAAAATAAAGAAGATCAGTCCGCTTTATAAAATAGCATTATATAAACAAGCTGTTTGTGCTGAAAACACAAAAGATTATCAAACAGCTATAAAAAAATACAATCTATTTTTGCATAAATATCCAAACTCTATATTTAGCCCAAAAGCAAAATATAGACTAGCAAAATGTTATTTTTACAGTAAAGATAGTGAAAAAGCAAAAGAAATTTTTACAAATATACAAAAGCACTCACCTGTTGAAGATTATGCAATAGCAGCAAACTATTATCTGGGGATGTTAGAGAAAAGTACTGATGTAAACAAAGCAAAAAAATATTTTTCAAACTATATTTCATTGAGCCCAAATGGAACGTATGCAATGGCATCAGCGGAAGAATTAACAACATTAAAAACAGAGATTTCACCATTGCAGAACCTAGAAATAGGAGAAGTCTGTTTTTACAACCAGAAATATTCATCAGCAGTAAAATATCTGAAACACGCACCACTGGAAAAAGCTTGGGCTTATTTAAGCATATCGTATAAACAGCTTGGGATGTATCCTCAATCAAAAGCTTATTTTGAGACAGGAATTAAACACCATTCAAGCAAAACTAATGTAGAAATTTTACATCAGGCTATTGATGAATATGCCGCAATACAGACTGGTGAAAAAAAACAGGGATGGTTCAAGTTATCAAAGCTTGTTCAAGAAAACAAATCAGTAGGCGAAGACTATGTTTTATACAATTTGACAAAGTATCTGGATGAAACCCATTCGCAAGCGTTGTATTCTCGAATAGTTTCAAAATATCCAGAAAGTGAATATGCACCTGAAATTCTGTGGAAAATGTTTTGGAGAGAATACGAAGCAGGCAACTATAAAATCGCAAAAAAACTAGGTGATGAACACCTAAAAAAATACTCTGATTCTAAATCTAACCCAAGAATGCTTTATTGGATGGCCAAATTGGCGTTGTCCAAACATAAAAATGTTGAAGCCAATAGTTATTTAAACAAAATAGTATCAAGATATCCTGACGATTATTATGCATTTAGAGCTGACTCTGCTTTAAAATCAACACCAAATGGCTGGGGTACAAAAAGCCACCACCAATTAGATGAGAGAAACTTTAGCATAGAATTCCCAATAAAATATGCAAACTTAGACATAAAAGATTTAAAATTGATAAATACAGTTATTGAATTGGGAGATGTAAATATCTGGTCAGAAGTTAATTTTGATAATAAATTTGTACAAAGCTGGTTTGAATACAAGAAAGGGAACAATAGTCGTTCCACACTTTTAGCACGCGAAGGTCTATCTGAATTAGACATTAAACCTCCATTTTCTGATGATGTATATAAATTGGCTTATCCGATATATTGGGGACAAGATATAAACACTAATTCTAAGCATCTTAACCTAGATCCTTATTTAATAATTTCACTTATTAGAGAAGAAAGTTATTTTAATCCTGAAGCAAAAAGTTCAACAGGAGCACTGGGCTTAATGCAGCTTATGCCATCTACAGCAGTATATGTTGCATCAAAATACGACCTAAGATATCCAACATTCAAAACATTAATAACTCCTGAAAAGAATATTACTATCGGCAGTTATTACTTTAAACATATTAAAACTTTGCTTGCTAATAATGACTTAATGGCGATTGCTGCTTACAATGGTGGCCCTAATTCTGTTAAGTACTGGCAAAGTGATTTAAAATATAAAGATTTTGATGAATTTGTTGAAAATATTCCTTATCCAGAAACAAAAACATACGTTAAAAAAGTATATAGAACATACTGGAATTATTTAAACATCTATAATTATTAATGCATTAACCCATTAAGTTCGGGACCGTTACACTCTTGGTATAAAAAGTCCAAATAATCAGATTGAAAATTTTTGCCAATCATTTTATAAGCAAAATATTCAGCCACAAATTCAGCTTTGTTGGAGCATGCATATACACTAATATTTTTCGATATCTCTTTTCTGGCATCTTCTCCAAATGATTCTTTTAATAACTTAGAATAATTATCATGATCAAAATATCCCTGATATGCATGTGCGAATTCATGATAAAAATCTAAAGAAAATGAAGTATCATCCTTCAGTCCACGCAACCGATAAAGGTCATCGGTGTTTGCAAGATACTTATAAGCCGGAGTGTTATAGCTTTGTTCAATTTCAATATCATCACCATCTACAATTACATCTGTGATTGCCGCACATTTATTGTCATCAAAATATTCATCCCAATTGTCCAGATGTATATCCATTTTAGGAATTTTTATGTTGTTGCCATCTATATTTAAAAGACATTTTTTAACCTGCCTTGCAATAATTAAGTTTTTACTTGAAGCATCATTAATTAAAAAAGCATTAACATCAAAACAGCTTATATCTTCTTCAATACTTTTAATTTGGTGGTAATAAGACACATCTAAAGTATTTACACAACAAATTGCTGAGGACAAAGCTTTAGAGGCAGTGTCTAACTGCATTGAAGTATTTTCTTGATTTGTATTCGACTTTACGGGCTTTGTTCTCGAACAAAAGCCAATTTGAGATATTTTCAAAGCTATACCTAGCACACACTAATTTGAAATTTTATAATACACTATTTTGCATGTTTACGCAAAATACTCTAACAACAGTTTATCTCATTTGCTAATTTTTTTATTGACTTTCAATAACCCATTTTTCCAAAATATCTTCTTCTATTTTGTCCAAAAATCTAGAAGGTTTTGAGAGCACCATACTTGTAGAGTAATCAAACATATCAATAGGGTAAGTTATGTACAAATGTGTTTTTGCTCTGGTTATAGCCACATACATCAGCCTTAATTCTTCATCCAGGTCTTCTTGCGAATTAAATGAAAATACAGAGGGGAATCTCCCGTCAACAGCTCCTATTATAAAAACGGCTTTATACTCTAATCCTTTTGCACTATGGATTGTAGATAGAGTCAGATATTCATCCTTTTGCATACCTCCTTCAACATCAGATATGGAAGAATCCGGCGGCTCAAGAGCTAGGTCACTCAAAAAATCTTCTAAATTTGAATACTTAGAGGCCAAAAATGAAAAATGCTCTAAATCTTTTAATCTTTTTGCAAAATCGTCATATTTATTTGTTAGGATTGGTTCATAATAGGCAAGGACCATTTCAACAATTTTAGATGGCTCAAATAATGACTTTTTTGAGTTCTCCAATAAGTCCATAAGTTTTTGTACTGATTCAGAGCATTTAGCAGGCAAATTTTTTGCCTTATACTCTTTGTCGTCTGAGGACAAGACAGGGATTAACTTATTAGCTGTTTGATTACCAACACCGTCTAAAAGAAGCAAAATTCTATTATAGCTTATAATATCACTAGGATTTAATATAACTCTCAAATGTGAAATGATATCTTTAACATGAGCTGTTTCTATAAATTTAAGACCACCAAACTTTTTATAAGGAATATTAGCTTTTGCCAGTTCTATTTCAAGATTATAAGTCATTCGTGCGCTTCTAGCCAACACCGCAATATCATTTAACTCAATATTTTCCTCTTCTCTTAACTCAAGAATCCTCTGTTTAATAAATTCTGCCTCAGTTTGAATATCAGAAGAACAAATCAATGCTGGCATATTTGAGTTTTCAATAACTGAAAATAAGTTTTTAGAATATTTTTCAACCGCTTGTTTTATTACAGAATTAGCTAGTTTCAAAACATTTTGAGAACTTCTATAATTTTGTTCTAGTTTTACTATTTTTGTATTACTAAAATAGGTCGGGAATTCGAGTATATTCTTAAAATTTGCTCCTCTGAAAGAATATATACTCTGAGAATCATCCCCAACTGCCATTACATTGCTATGTTCTGAAGCCAAGAGCTTTATAATATCAGCCTGAATAGTATTAGTATCCTGGTATTCATCCACTAATATGTACTTATAAGTATTAGATATTTTTCTTCGCAAATCATCATTAGATGTAAGCAATACTTTTAAATATAAAAGCAAGTCATCATAATCTAACAAGGAGTTTTCTCGTTTATAGCTTGTGTATTCTTTGGATATATCCAAAATCTTATCAAGACAATGTTCAAATTGTTTATATTCCGACTCCAAAACATCTTTTATTGATAAATCTTTATTTATTGCCTTCGAGTAAACATCTAAGATTGTATGTTTTTTAGGGAAACGTTTTTCTTGCTTACCAATGACTCTTCCTCTTATATGATTGATAACATCTTCGGAGTCACTTCTATCTATAATAGTAAAATTATTTTTGAGTTCTATATAACTCGAATACTTTCTCAATAAATAATTTGAAAACGAGTGAAAAGTACCACCCGCAACCTTTTCACATCGAGAATCTAAGATCATAGCTGCTCTTGAAAGCATTTCATCAGAAGCTTTCTTGGTAAAAGTAAGTAAAAGGATATTCTCGGGTTTAACACCACTTTCAATAAGTCTGGCAACTCTATAGGTGAGCGTTTTTGTTTTTCCTGATCCTGCACCAGCTATTGTAAGAATAGGTCCTTCTGCTTTCAAAACAGCCTCTAACTGAGCAGGATTAAGTTCTTTTTCATAATCTATAGTATAAACAGCCGAAGTTGTCGTTTTCTTTAAAATATATTTTTTAGTGGTTAAATTTTCCATACTAATAAATATTATACACAGATAGTGTTCAATTATAAAAAAGATATGAAATCTTTACGTTTAGTAGCTAATTTGATAGTAATAGATATTTTAAGGTATAATAGAGGCCTAGTAACTTTACTTAACATTAAGGTTGGAATACAAAATGAAAATAAAAGCCCAAAATTTGGTAAAAATATACAATGACAGAACTGTTGTTAACGATGTAAGCTTTGAGGTAAACAAAGGTGAAGTTGTTGGACTTCTAGGTCCCAATGGAGCCGGAAAAACGACTACATTCTATATGGTAGTTGGTCTTGTAAAACCACATAGCGGCAAGATTTTTTTAGATGATAAAGAACTTACAAATGTGACAATGAATATAAGAGCACGACATGGAATAGGATATTTGCCACAAGAATCATCTATATTTAGAACTTTATCTGTCGAAGACAATATAAAACTTGTTTTAGAAGTCAATGATAAATTGAACGAAGAAGAAAAAATATTAAAGCTTGAAGAACTTTTAGATGAATTTGGGATTAAAAAGCTTAGAAGAGAATCTGCAGTATCTTTATCTGGTGGAGAAAGAAGAAGGGTTGAATTAGCAAGAGCATTGGCAGCAAGCCCCGAATTTATCTTACTAGATGAACCTTTTACTGGTATTGATCCAATTGCAATTGGTGAAATTAAAGATAATATTAAAAAATTATCTTCAGAAAAAGGTCTTGGCGTACTAATAACAGACCATAACCCTAAAGCAACATTATCTATTACGGATAGAGCTTATGTGATTTTTGATGGAAAAATAAAAATTCAAGGAAAAAGTGAAGATGTAGCAAATGATGAAATAGCTAAACAATTTTACCTTGGAAAGGATTTCACTCTCTAATGAAAATCAAATTAGTTGATAAATACCTATTTAAACAAGTTCTCCTTGCCGGAGGGGTATGTGTTTTACTATTTATGATAATTTGGATAGCTCCTGAGCTACTGCTAAAAACGATTCAAAGAACTTTAAGCGGACAGTATACACCAAAATTGGGTGCTGAGATACTAATATTTTCAACACCTCAAATTTTGGGAAATGCATTACCAGTTGGGTTATTATTAGGTACCCTCTTCACTTTTGACAAATTAAGCAAAGATTTTGAATTAACTATTTTCAGAGGTATCGGGTTATCATTTAATAGAATATTAGCCCCAATTGTTATATTAAGTGTTATAACCTCATTTGTTGCATTTATTGTTCAAGATAAAATTATTCCTTTTAGCACAGCTAATTTAATAAGAATAAAAAATGAAGACTCTGGTTCACACTTTGTATTCCCATTAAAAGACAATAATGGCAGAATGGAAAAAATAGTTATTGTGTCCAAATTTAGCAAAAATACAATAAATGAAATTGTCGTATTAAACTTTGCCGACAAAAGTTTTGAAGGTTCCAGTCAACTTGAAAGCATTATAATGTCTGATTTTGCAAGATATAATAAAGGTGAATGGAAGCTAGACGATGCAAAAAAATATATGATTACAACTGACGGCATCTTTAAAAATGTTATAGATGCTAAAAATGAAATAATTTTAACTGGCGAAACCGGCTCTGGGGCACATAAGCTTATGTTATATTCAGTAAAAAATGAGCGAGAGCTAACAAATTCAGAATTATATAGCTATATAACACTACTTAAAAAGAATAATATGGACGACGAATATCGTTTCATGTTAAACAAATTCCTTCAACGATACACTCACTCTATTATTTGCATATTATTTGCAATCTTTGGCGGAATTCTTGGTTTTTCGCAACCTCGTGAGCAAAGATTAATTGGCTTTACAATTGCCGTTGCAACAATTTTCTTATATTATATTACAATGCCATTTTTTGACCTGTTGGCAGAAAAAGGTATTGCCTCGCCAATCATCACAGCTACAATCCACCCAATGCTATTAGCAATAGCTATTGTTGTACTTAAGAAAAGGAAAGATTTGTAACTATGAAAAGAATATGTTTAATTTGTTTTATTATTTGCGCTATTACAACTTGTTTTGGTTTTCAGAGTGCCAAAAACAAAGCAAATGCAAATGAAAAGGAAGCTAAAGAGCTATTAGCTAAAGAAGCAAATGAAAAAGATATAACGTTGTTAACGCCTAAAGACGGCATTTATGTGGTAAAACTTAATTCTAAAAAACTTAAAAAAGGAGCTCTTAGACCTTACTTTGTCACTAATTTAACAACAAATGAAGATGTAAAAAAGCAGACAAATGCCAGATTAGTAGTCAATGCAGGATTCTTTGACCCAAAGAACCAACAAACAATCTCATACATAAATATAGATAACAAAGTTATTCTAGACCCAAAAAATAACACAAGACTTGTTGAAAATCCAATTCTAAAACCTTATTTAGATAAAATTTTAAACAGAACTGAATTTAGAATTCTTAACTGCGCTGGAGAAACAGCTTACGACATAGCTCCTCACGATGCAGAAGTGCCAAAAGCTTGTTACATCCAACATTCAATTCAAGGTGGACCGGCATTATTACCTGAAGCTAAATTAGAAGAAGAATTTTTTATACTAAAAAAAGATGGAAAAATAATAAGTGAATCAGCATCATCATTAAGACCCTATGCAAGAACAGCTATTGGTATAAAAAACAACAATGTATACATAATAATAGCAACAACAAAAGCACCTATGAGTCTGGAAGATTTATCTAAGTTTGCAGCATCTCTTGAGCTTGAAAAAGCAATGGCTTTTGATGGGGGTGGGTCAACTTCATTGGATTATGAAGATCTTCATATTGTGTCAGACAAAGACGACACAGCAAGAAGGCTAAAATCCTTTCTATTGGTCACTCAATAATCCTTGATTGGGGCATTCTTTTATATTATCCTTGTATAATAAGATAAAACAAGGGGAAAAAGATGCTTAGAGCTGGAATAGTAGGACTTCCAAACGTAGGTAAATCGACATTATTTAACGCGTTAACTTCATCAAAGAATGCACAAAGTGCAAATTATCCATTTTGTACAATAGAGCCGAATGTGGGAGTTGTTACAGTTCCTGATGAAAGACTATATAAACTTCAAGACCTTGTGAAAACTCAAACGATTATACCAACAGCGATAGAATTTGTTGATATTGCTGGACTTGTAAAAGGAGCAAGTAAGGGCGAAGGTCTAGGAAATCAATTCTTGGCAAATATAAGAGAAGTTGATGCAATAATACAAGTTGTAAGATGCTTTGACGATTCAAATACAATTCATGTTGCTGGAAAAGTTAATCCAATTGATGATATTGAAATAATTAACACTGAACTTGCATTAGCGGATATGTCTTCTGTTGAAAAAAGACTTGCAAGAATAGCAAAGCAAGTAAAAGGTGGGGATAAAGAAGCAATTCTTGAAAATAATGTTCTACAAAAGCTCAACGAATTACTTTCAGATGGGAAATTTATAAATATAAAAGACCACTTCGAAGGTGATGAACTAGAATTTGCAAAAACAACTCATTTAATGAGTATAAAGCCAGTTATCTACGCCGCAAATGTTTCCGAAAGTGATTTATCAAGTGGTAACGAGTACGTAGAAAAAGTTAGAGAATATGCAAAAACGCATAATGCAGAAGTTGTTGTTATTTCAGCAAAAATTGAAGAAGAGCTTTCAGAATTAGACAAAGAAGAAGCCAAAATGTTTTTAGAGGAACTTGGTGTTGAAAGCTCAGGAATAGAAAGAATGATTCGCTCTGTGTACCACCTTCTTGACTTGAGAACTTATATCACAGCAGGTGAAAAAGAAGTAAGAGCTTGGACTATTCCATCAGGAGCCAAAGCTCCACAAGCAGCTGGGGTAATCCATACAGACTTTGAAAAAGGGTTTATTAGAGCCGAAGTAACTGGTTATGAAGATTTTATAAAATGCGGAAGCTATACAGTGGCTAAAGAAAAAGGTTTAACTCGTCTTGAAGGTAAAGAATATGTTGTTCAAGATGGAGATATAATGCATTTTAGATTTAATGTATAAGAAAAATCAATAGAATAAAAAAGAACTATCTAAGAGTCAGATAGTTCTTTTCGTTTATAAGAACAATAATATTAAAAACAAAATATATATAAAATGAAGTTAGTTAAATATTTTATCTACAATATTCTTTGTTCTTTGATTTTGTCGGTAATTTTTATGTAATAGTCAAAGAACTCTAGGTTTTGTCTAAATAATTCATCATAAGTTTTACCTATAGGAGCCATGTTTTTTCTGATAATAGAAGGATATTTTATATCATCTTTAATCAAATATTTCTCAGCAATTGCAATTTTATAGTATCTACCAGGCTTAATTTTCTCAAATTTTCGTGTATCCTTATTTCTGATTTTAATTGCTTCATACATATTGCAATAAGGATCATCTTCAATCATTGTTTTATTAACTTGAATATCTGACCACTGTATAATTGTATTTCTTTTTGGAGATTTTATATTAGATTTCACATTTTCTTCTATCATTCCAACCAAATCTTTACCAGGGACATAACCGGAGAACACAGTTGATAAATCTTCACTCACTCCATCAAAAACCTTCATAAGTTCAATGTTATTTGACCCATCTTTTATTCCACCTCGTATAATAGATGACTGAATACCAACTGCATCAATATCAGGATCTTCTTCTTTTAATGCCTTTTTCACTGAACTAGTCAGATAATTTGCCAAATAGCTGTGCTTATATCTTATTTCATCTGTGTAACTAAGTTCATTTTCGATCTCTGGGCAACGCATTGTTATGATTGAATTCATATCCTTACTTAATTTATAATCATACAAAGACTGCATTGGATTCGGCTCTTTTCCGGAAATAGGATGAGTATTCGTGAAAAATGTATTAGTTTCTCTGGAATCCAATTTTCCATTATCATCAAAATTTAGTCTTATTGATTTAAACATTTCATTATTTTGTCCAAGAGAACTTATATTAGTAACTCCCCTTGATGACGAGGAATATTGATGATCATGACCATTGAGAATTTCATTTATGCCAGAAACATTATCTCTAATCATTGATGAAATCCGAGTTCCCATGTGCGACATCAAAATCACTGCACCATCTGGATATTCCTTCTTAAAAGAGCTAACATGTTTATTCAGTAACTCAAATGTCTCTTTTAAATCTTCCTCTTTTAATTGAGAATCTTTTTTATTGCAATTATTCACAAACTGAAATACTTGCATTAATCCGGGATTATAAAAATCCATTGTTGGAATTGTTGCCCCTAAAATCAAAAGGTGATTTTTTATGTCAGGATTTTTATCATCTGGAATTTCAAAAACTTTAGATTCAATAACTCCGCTTTTTTCAACTTTCTTTAGATCAACAGATTTTTTCTTATCAATATTTGTTATGATAGGAGTAACTGATGTTCTCTTAATTAAGTCTAAGAAAGTTCTGTCTCCACCATCAAGATCATGATTTCCTGGAGTAAACAACGCCTCAAATTTAGAATTGCTTGGCAATAGCTTTTTTATATTTTTGACTGATGCATCCATAAAATCCGCATGTAACTCTCCATTAGTGAGTGCTGAATGTGTTTTAAACCCCTTTTTTGACTCATTTATAAATATATCTCCTGGTAGTAAAAATAAATTCAAGGTACTTGATTCATCGGCTTTTTGAAATATATCATCAGAATTTCTTTTTACCGAATCATAGAACTGAGCTGATTTCGTAATATAACCATGCTCGTCCGCCTTTGCCAATATATTAATTCTTGCAGCCTTAAATGAAGGTGCAGACGAAACTGAATCCTTCCGACCAGTGATCGCGGAAATAATCATTTTAACTTCTCCTAAAAGTCTCGTATTAAAATTTGAATGCAGATTTGTATATTCGTATCAAAACACAAAAATATTTTTTTTGCCAGTTTTAAAGAAAAATTTAGTAATTTTGTTAAATAAATCCGTTTTTATTGCAAAAAAATTGTAATTTTTATCAAAAAACACATATTAATGTATAAAAACTCAAGTCTAACTACTTTTTATTCTTGCTGATATTTAGTCAAGTAGTAATGTTTACATATTAGAGTATCCCCACTGGAACAGCCATTAGAGTAATGTACTATACCATCATCCATTATTACAATAGGTAATTAAATTTATATGAGCTAATTTCAAAATTTAACATGAGCTAATTTGTTACAGAACATTTTTAAGGCTTAGTTAAGTCTAATCGGAGAGGAAACTGTGAATAAAATCAAAAAACTAACATTATTTGTCTTAACAGCCTATTTACTACTGCAGACAAGCCTTATTTCTTTTGCACAAGAAAGCGCTAATGACAACCAAAAATACCCGGATTATTCCTACGAATTTGTAGGAAAAGACAAGTGTGAAAACTTTAACAGAAAAATGTATATATTCAACGCAAAATTAAACAAGTTTGTAATACGCCCAGTAAATATTGTTTGGGCATCTATAGTCCCAAAATATGGAATGGAGAGAATTGAAAACATTTACACAAACGCCGAATACCCCAAAAGACTTGTTAGTACCTTAGTTCAAGGCAAGTTTAAAGACTCAGGAAAGGAAACAGCGCGTTTTTTAGTCAACTCTTCAATCGGTCTTGGCGGAATGTATGACCCTGCAAAAAAACTTTTAAAAATGGAAAGCAAAGATGAAGATTCTGAAAAGATATTATCTCACTATAAAATAAAAAAAGGCCCGTATATCGTATTACCAATTATCTCTCACGGTAATTTAAGAAACTTATTTGGAAAAGCACTTGACTATGGACTAGACCCATCATCATATGTTATTGGTCCAATAACAAGCTTGGTAAAAGCAGGCTCATATGTAAACAAGACCTGCAGTCTACAGCCCTTAATAGAGGCGATAAGTTCAACATACGCAGATCCGTATGATGTTACTAAAAAATTATATGGGATAGAAAGCTATATAAAAAATGCTGATGGCTTCTCAAAAGAAGTAACCGCTGAAAAAATTAGCATGAAAGATGAAAATAAGCTCGATTATGAGGTTACTTCAACACCAATCGAGCTAAGCGAAATTAAAAACACAAATGAACCCACATACAAATTGACACCTGCAAACAGTTTGCTGTCTAAAAACCTAATAACAGCCGACGTAAACTTAAATAATTTCGATCCACAGTGTCCTCTTGTTGACTCAATGAGAACCGCAATGTTTGACGTGGAAGATATATACAAGTCTATTTGGAGTGAAGTTTCTCTTTGGAATAGATGCTTTGCTAAAAAGTTAAAAACAGACACTATAAGTGTTGTAGATGCTAGACAGAAATATAAATTTCGTTACATATTGCAGAAAGACAAAAATTCACCACTTGCCATAATATATCCATCTATTGGAGAAGGCGTTATGTCTCATCATCCAGCAATAATGGCAAAAATATTTTATGACAAAGGTTATTCAGTTGTTATTCAAGGCAGTACGTTTCAGTGGGAATTTGTCAAAAGTATGCCAAAAAATTATCACCCTGGTATTCCTGCACAAGACGCAGAGTATGCAAGAATTGTAACTGGTAAGATAATTGACAAACTTGAAAATGAAAAACATCACGAATTTGGCCCCAAGATGCTAGTAGGAACTTCATTTGGAGCAATTACCTCACTCTTTGTTGCAAATAAAGAGGAAACTGACAATACATTAAACATCTCAAAATATATTGCAATAAACCCTCCGATTGATGTTTTATATTCACTGCAACAAATTGATAAAAATTCTCAAGATTGGAGAAGTAACTCAGAGGATATTCGATTGAGGGCAGCATCAACTGCAGCTAAAATCTTAAACATTCTCGAGGCAGATGAAAA
This sequence comes from Cyanobacteria bacterium OH_CBB_238, assembly GCA_023409995.1. GTDB lineage: Bacteria > Cyanobacteriota > Vampirovibrionia > Gastranaerophilales > Gastranaerophilaceae > JAEYQN01. The sequence continues at coordinate 19,583 of JAEYQN010000038.1, forward strand.
TACTCAACCAAAGACAGAACAAATTCCATTTGACAAAGAAGAAGCTAAACTTATTATCGGATTCATTATGAAACAAAAATTAAGTGATGTGGTATTCACGATTGAAAATTGCCCACAATGTAGAAGAAGTGAACTATATGACACAATAAATAATCTGAGCTACTCCGATTATGCTAAAAAATATCTGCTAGTTAACACAAGTGCCCCGACAAAGCAAATCGAGTATGAAACAAGTTTATATTCTATTGAAAATTTCTTAAAAAGCAGCGACAAATACAAAATTTATCACGCAATGGATGACTATTTAGTCAGTACTCAGCAGTTAGCTTGGTTAAAACGCCAAACTCACAGTAATTCTGTAATCTACAACAACGGATCTCACTTGGGCTTCTTGTATAGAAAAGAATTTATAGATTCATTCAAGCAAGATATAACACTTGTTGCCAATAGTACAAAGAAGAACTTGGATTTAAGCTTAAAGACATCAGCTGAACAATAAGATATTAAAAACTATTTTAAAATTGTTTTAACGTAATTATAGTACTCATTATTATTATAGCTATTAACATGAGAAAGCAACTCGTTCTTTGAAATAAAGCCCATTCTATAAGCTATTTCTTCCAAGCATGCGATTTTTATACCTTGATTGTCCTCTATTGTTTGGACATACTGGCTTGCTTGTAATAATGACTGATGAGTTCCTGTATCTAGCCAAGCAAACCCTCTGCCCAGCTTTTCCAAAGACAAGCTGGAATTTTGCAAATACTTATTATTTAAATCAGTAATTTCAAGTTCGCCTCTTGCTGATGGTTGTTGATTCTTCACATATTCAACAACATTATTATCATAAAAATACAGACCTGTTACTGCATAGTTTGATTTTGGAGCAGCTGGTTTTTCTTCTATTGATAAGACTTTACCGTCAATATCAAAATCAACAACACCAAAGCGATGAGGGTCTTTAACATGATAACCAAATACCGTTGCACCACCTTCGGTTTCAATGTTTTTTACAACATTTTTCAATGTACTGGAAAATCCTTGCCCATAGAAAATATTATCACCAAGAACCAAAGCTACAGAATCATTACCAATAAAATCTTTACCCAAAATAAATGCCTGAGCCAAACCATCAGGACTTGGTTGCTCAACATAGCTAAATTCAACGCCAAATTGTGAACCATCACCCAATAATCTCTTAAAATTAGGTAAATCATGTGGAGTTGATATTATCAAAATTTCTTTAATTCCTGCAAGCATAAGAACAGAAATTGGGTAGTAAACCATTGGCTTATCATAAACCGGTAGAAGCTGTTTCGATACAGCTATTGTATTTGGATGCAATCTGGTACCAGAACCTCCAGCTAGAACTATTCCCTTCATACTTATACAATCCTCAATTCTAAATACTCTTTTAATGCAATCTTCCAGTCTCGACAAAAGCCTTCATTATCCATTACGCTATATTTAGGTCTCTTAGCTGGCCTAGGAAACTCTTCAGTTGTACAAGGCTTCAACTTGACTTTTAAATTTAATTGTTCAAAAATTTCTTTAGCAAATCCAAACCAAGAAGTTTGCCCACTGCCACATACGTGATAAATCCCAAACTCAAGTTCTTCTTCGATTATCTCCAAAATTGCATTAGCAAGTTCAACTGTCCACGTAGGGCAACCTATTTGATCATCCACAACAGATATTTCATCTTTGCTAGAAAGAGAAACCATTGTTTCCACAAAATTATTACCATGGTGACCATATAGCCAACTTGTTCTTACTATATAATATTTTTCACAACATTCTTCGATAAGTTTTTCTCCGGCAAGCTTAGTCCACCCATAATTGTTTATAGGATTAGGTTGATCTTCAGGAATATATGGTTCTGACTTTGTTCCATCAAATACATAGTCTGTAGAAATATAAACAAGAGTTGCTCCAATAGCATTACTGGCTAAGGCAACATTTTTCGTGCCAATAACATTAATACGTTCAGCAATTTCTTTTT
>JAEYQN010000044.1 GCA_023409995.1 Cyanobacteria bacterium OH_CBB_238
AAACATACCTTCAATTTCTTCCAAAATTGCAGATGGTTTTCTTGCTTGATGTTTCTGTTGAGCTCTCTTAAGCGCTTCTTTTTCTTTTTCTTCAGAAGCATTAATTAAATGGTAATAACCAGTACCAGCCGGAATTAATCTACCAATAATTACGTTTTCTTTTAAGCCTCTCAACAAGTCTTTTTTGCCTTCTACAGCAGCTTCAGTTAAGATTCTTGTTGTTTCTTGGAATGAAGCTGCTGATATGAAACTTTCGGTATTCAAACTTGCTTTTGTTATACCAAGTAAAACAGCTTCATAAGTTGCAGGCTGACCACCAGCTTCGGTAACTACTTTGTTTTCTTGTTCAAGTGTTTTCATCTCAAGAAATTCACCAGGTAGAAGTTTTGTATCACCAGAGTCAATGATTTTAACTTTCTTAGTCATTTGCTTAACTATAACTTCTACGTGTTTGTCCGCAATTTCTACACCTTGTGAACGGTATACTCTTTGTACTTCATCAACAAGATATTGTTGTGCTGTTGCTGCGCCATTCAGTCTTATTACATCGTGAGGATTTAATGGTCCACTAGTTAATGGCTGACCAGCTTTTATTTCTTGTTTATTGTGAACAATAATATTAGAATCTATTGAGAATTTAATCTCTTGTCTACCATTTTCATTTACTATGTATAGTCTTGGCATTTCATCTTCAATTTCGATTTCAGCAACTCCGTCAAACTCAGCAACGATTGCAGATTCTTTTGGCTTTCTACCTTCAAGAAGTTCCTCAACCCTTGGAAGACCCTGTACGATGTCCCCTGTTTTTTGTCTTTCAAAGACTAATGTTGCCAACATGTCACCACGAAGTACTAATGAACCATTGTTAACTTGCAACATTGTACCAGGGCTTATTAAGTATGGACGTCCATTCCTTATGCTAACTGATGCTTTGTCTACAGATACTACTACCCCAGAAATAGTTGATTTTTCTCCGCTTTCAGAGATAACAGCATCCATCTTAACGAATTCACCTTGTTTAACTACTGCCTTTGTTTTGATATCAATTTTTGTTTCATAGTTATCTGAAACAAGAAGCAGTCTTCTTATGTCTTGAGATTCTGATTTTAAGCTTACAACCCCATCATTTACTGCTAAAACTTGAGTTTTTGCAACAGGAGCTTTTGAATCTATAATCTGTCCATTTTCAACTAGTAGTTCTGTTTGCATTGATGATAGTGTTTTTGAAGTGCTACCTTCAACTTCTCTTCTTACAATTAAAGTTTCCAAGACTACAACTCTTAAGCTATTGTCTTGGTCTAATTCAACAAGACCTTTTAAGTGACTCAAATAACCTTGCATTTGAAGAACAAGACTTGTTCTTGTTAAAACAGAACCGTCTAAATTTCTAACTCTAGCTCCATCTTTAAACTGTAGTTGAGTGACAGGAACTATGTCTATTGATTCATCAGAAGTATTAAAATCAATTGAAACTTCTCTTGGTGCTATATCAAATTTTTGTACAGGTCTGATTAATATTTGTACAGGTTGATTAGAGATTGCATCTTCATCAATATTTGTTACTTCAACTTCTTCGTCTAAATCGTCAATTTCTAAGCTATCATTTTCTGATTCCATGATTGTAACTATAGAAAGTTCTTTAGCTTTTATTTTTGGAGCAATTAATGTTCCAGCTTCAACAATTTCGCCTTCTTCAACTTTTAAGTCGCTAATGCTACTTAAAGTGTGAATTTCTCCAGGTCTGATGATTACTTCATGAATGATGTCGTTAAATTCTTTTATTTCGACAATACCATCTATGTGGGTATATAAATCTTTAACAACCTCGGTACCAGCTGAAACAAAAGTTCCGCTTTCTATCATTTTTAAAGAACTATCTTTATTCAACTGATGAATTTCTTCCGGAATAAATATAACTTCACCAGACTTTGTTACAATTTGGTTTTCATCAACTTCGATGCCGTTATATCTGATTTCACCACTTGATTGAACAGAGTATTCATCGTCTACAAGTTCAGCTATTATCATTCCATTTTCAACAGTTGTATCAACAGGAGATTTTACAATATATTTTTCACCTGTTTTTTCAACGGTCCATAATTGTTCTTTTTTTGTTGTTTCGAAGGTTGCATTTGATGGTGTAATTGAGGCAATTACAATTGTTAACTCTTTACCATGAACAATCTTTTTGATTTTCTTTCCTTCGAATTTGACTTCTTCTACCATAAGATCTTTACCGACTCTTACTTCTCCGCCGTGTTCAGAAACAACGTGGATTTCTGCAAGTTTTTCACCGGTTTTTATTTCTTGTTTGTCTTTAACAAGAATTTTAGATCCACCAGGTAAGTTGTATACATCACCTCCGAGAACCCAAATAATACCATTTTTATTTGATGTTCTTGAAATGTTGCCTTGTCTATCTTTCTTTTCATCCGCGATAAAGTCTTCAAATACGATTTCACCACTTAAATCAGAAGTAATATCTTTTGTAGCCTTCTCTGTCAAACGACTACCATCACCTTGGCTGTTTGGTTCAAACTCAGCAATTTTGTTGCCTTTTTTAACTTTCGCACCAGGCTTAAAGAATACAGTTGCACCTGCAGGTACGTGATATTTGTGAGTTTTCTTGGCACCTTTAATCTCTATATCAGATTCTTGAACAGTTACAGATACTTCGTCTCCGTGTCTAGTTCTCATCTCTCTGACCATATATTTTGATGTAATTTCGCCATCTTCATCAGCTATTACTGTTTTCATAGCTCCAGAACCTTTGAATACACCACCAGTGTGGAATGTTCTCATTGTCAACTGTGTTCCAGGTTCACCGATAGACTGTGCTGCAATAATACCAATTGCTTCTCCAATATCTACCATTCTTTGGCTAGTAAGTGCCCAACCATAACATTTTTGGCAAATACCATATTCAAGTTCACAGGTTAAAGGAGATCTAACAAGTAATGTTGTTAAGTTTATATTTTTTATTTTTTTGATATCTTCACGATCAATAGTTGTTCCTGTGGCTATAACTACATTACCTTCGCTATCTTTTATATCTTCAGCAATGGTTCTGCCTAATAGCCTATCTGCTAGGTGAACAACAACTTTTTCTCCATCAGATATAGCTGACATGTTGATTGCTCTTGTTGTCTTACAGTCTTCTTCTCTTATAATTACGTCTTGAGCAACGTCAACAAGCCTTCTTGTTAAGTATCCTGAGTCAGCTGTTTTCAACGCTGTGTCTACAAGACCTTTTCTTGCTCCGTAACTTGAGATGATATACTCTGTTACACTTAAGCCTTCTTTAAAGTTTGATTTGATCGGTAAGTCGATGATTTGACCTTGTGCGTCAGCCATCAACCCTCTCATACCTACAAGTTGTGATACTTGAGACAAGTTACCTCTCGCTCCAGAGAAAGCCATCATATATACCGGGTTTAATTTATTGAAATTATCAACAACACTTTGTGTTAATTTTGCTGTTGTTTCTGACCAAGTATCGATAACTTTTGTGTATCTTTCTACTTCGGTAATTTCACCTTTTAGATATCTGTGTGTCGATTTTTCAATCTCATTTTCAGCTTCTTCTAAAAGTTGTTTTTTTACTGCCGGAACATCCAAGTCTGCAATTGAGATTGTTGTTCCTGCTTTTGTAGCGTATTTAAAGCCTAAGTTTTTAAGGTTATTTGCTAGTGTTGCTGTTTTAGCTCCACCCAATTCCAAATAGACTTGTGATAGTAATTTACCTAAAGAACCTTTATTCACCTGTTCATTGATGAATTCCATGTTCTTTTTTGTATTTTTACGAATTAATGTATCCATTTTTATTCTCACCTTTAAATTAATCTAGTGCCATATTATAACAGTTCTCAGTCAAGACCTATGGGGTCAAAACAGATTTTCTAACTGCTTCGTTGAAGATAATTCTTCCAACTGTAGTTTCAAGTCTTTCACCTCTCTCGTCTCTTACAACGATTTTATCGTGAAGTTTGATTACACCAGTCTCATGAGCAGATATAGCATCTCCAAAACTGTAGAAACATCTAACAGTTTGGGTCTCGTCTTCTTTCATGATTGTTAGGTAGTACATACCCAATACCATATCTTGAGAAGGAGTTATAATTGGCTTACCAGTTGCTGGGGCCAAAATATTATTCGTAGCTAACATTAGCATTCTTGCTTCTGTTTGGGCTTCTATTGAAAGTGGTACGTGAACAGCCATTTGGTCTCCGTCGAAGTCGGCGTTAAACGCTGTACATACCAGCGGATGTAGTTGAATTGCTCTACCTTCAACAAGAACCGGTTCAAATGATTGGATACCAAGTCTGTGAAGAGTAGGGGCACGGTTTAGAAGAACCGGATGTCCATCAATTACTTCTTCTAAAATATCCCAAACTACACTTTCGGATCTTTCGATTTTCTTTTTAGCTGACTTGATATTTTGAACAAGTCCTCTTTCTATTAATTTATTAACAACGAAAGGTTTGAACAATTCGATTGCCATTTCTTTTGGTAAACCACATTGGTTTAAACTTAATTGAGGACCAACTACAATAACTGAACGTCCAGAGTAGTCAACACGCTTACCAAGTAAGTTTTGTCTGAAACGACCTTGTTTACCTTCAATTATGTTACTTAAAGATTTTAGAGGTCTATTATTTGGTCCAACAACAGTTCTTCCTCTTCTACCGTTATCTATTAATGCGTCAACAGCTTCTTGTAACATACGTTTTTCGTTTCTTACAATGATTTCTGGGGCACCCATCTCTAATAATCTTAGTAAACGATTATTTCTGTTTATTACACGTCTATATAAGTCATTTAAGTCAGATGTAGCAAATCTACCACCATCTAGTTGAACCATTGGTCTTAAATCAGGAGGAGTTACTGGAAGAACATCCATAATCATCCAAGTTGGAGAGGTATTACTTTCAATTAAAGATTCAACAAGTCTTAATCTTTTAATTAATTTAGCTTTTCTCTGAACAGATCCGGTAGCACCATCTATTTCTTTTCTAATATCTTCAACCATCTCGGTTAAAACAATTTCAGAAAGTAAATCTTTTACTGCTTCCGCACCAATACCAACTTTTAGTTCGCTTTCTTCATTTTCTAACATGAAATCTTCGTATTCTTCTTCAGATAGAAGTTGAAGTTTTTTGAATCCGCTATCAGCAGGTTCTATAACAACATAGTTGTTAAAGTAGATAACTTGTTCAAGGTCTTTTAATGACATATCTAAAAGTAAACCAAGATAACTAGGAATACCTTTTAAGAACCAAATGTGAGATACTGGAGCTGCTAATTTTATGTGCCCCATTCTGTGACGTCTTACTTTTGAATCAGTGACTTCAACGCCGCAACGTTCGCAAATGATACCTTTATGTCTTACTCTTTTATATTTTCCGCAATAACATTCCCAGTCTTTAGAAGGTCCAAAAATTCTTTCACAGAATAATCCTTCTCTTTCTGGCTTTAATGTTCTGTAGTTTATTGTTTCCGGCTTTGTTACTTCACCGTATGACCATTTCATAACACGCTCAGGAGAAGCGATACTAATTCGTATATAGTCAAAATAATCTATACTTGTAGACAATTGTTTATCTCCTTTTTTAAATTTATTACTTACTTTCTCTCTGAATATTACTCTTTGAACGAACTAGGTGTTTCAAAGAAATTGATGTTTAAAAGTTCTGAGTCAATATCTGACAAAGTTCTTTTTGGAGCTGACTTTCTTAAGTCATCAGTGTCTGACATTAAATCAACTTCTTCGCCGCCTTTTTTCGCAACAGTAATATCTAATCCGATACTTTGTAATTCTCTTACAAGTACTTTAAATGATTCAGGAATACCTGGTCTTGGGATGTTGTCGCCTTTTACAATTGCTTCATATGCTCTTGATCTACCATTAACATCATCGGATTTAATAGTAAGCATTTCTTGAAGAGTATAAGCTGCACCATATGCCTCAAGTGCCCAAACTTCCATCTCACCGAATCTTTGACCACCAAATTGAGCTTTACCACCCAATGGTTGTTGAGTTACTAACGAGTATGGTCCTGTACTTCTTGCGTGAATCTTGTCATCTACTAAGTGAACAAGTTTCAAGAAGTATGTTAATCCAACTGCAACAGGTTGATCAAACGATTCACCTGTTCTGCCATCAAACAGAATAACTTTACCGTCTTCTCTTACCCAGTCACAACCAGATTCTTTTATACCACGTAATAATTCATGTCTAGTCGCTATATCAGATTGGTTTTCACCATACATTTCATCAAATAGAGGCGCTTCGTAGTAGTCTCCTGTCAAATATGAAGCCAAGCCAAGCAAACATTCGTAAGTTTGTCCCACGTTCATACGAGAAGGTACACCAAGTGGGTTTAGCACTATATCAACAGGCGTTCCATCTGGTAAGAATGGCATATCTTCTTGTGGAAGAATTCTTGATACTATACCTTTGTTACCGTGTCTTCCTGCAAGTTTATCACCAACTGATACCTTACGTTTTTGAGCTATATATACTCTAATTACAGTATTCGCACCTGGAGGAAGTTCATCCCCTTTTTCTCTATCAAATACTTTTACGTCAACAACTCTTCCGCCTTCACCGTGAGGAACTCTTAGTGAATTATCTTTTACGTCTCTTGCTTTTTCTGCGAATATTGCTCTTAAAAGTTTTTCTTCTGGTGGATGCTCTGATTCACCTTTTGGTGTGACTTTTCCAACTAGAATATCATCAGCGTAAACTCTTGCACCTATTCTTACGATACCTCTTTCGTCAAGGTGTCTAAGCGAATCTTCAGAAACATTTGGAACTTCTCTTGTTATTTCTTCTGGCCCAAGTTTTGTTTGACGTGCATCTATTTCTAATTTTTCGATGTGAACAGAAGTAAATACATCATCTTTAACACATCTTGAACTTAGTAAAATCGCATCCTCGAAGTTATAACCTTCCCAAGGCATATACGCTACAAGAACGTTTTTACCTAACGAAAGTTCACCTTGACATGTTGAAGCTCCATCAGCTAGAACATCTCCTGCTTTTATTTCCATACCTTCTTGAACGATTGGTTTTTGGTTTATACAGGTATCTTGGTTACTTCTTACATATTTCATTAATTGATATTTATGTGTTTTACCGGCTTTATCTTTTACCCAAACTTCTTCGCCGACAACTCTTTCAACTATACCATCCACCTCAGAAACAACAACCATACCAGAGTCTTTTGCTGCTCTTTTTTCAAGACCTGTTGCAACAACCGATCTATTTGTTATTAGTAGTGGTACAGCTTGACGTTGCATGTTTGATCCCATCAATGCACGGTTCGCATCATCGTGTTCGATGAATGGAATTATTGATGTTGCAACAGATATAATCTGTATTGGCGAAACACCAACATAGTCAACACGCTTAGACTCACCCATTGTAAATTCTGATCTATAACGAACAGGTACATAGGCTGACTTTATACTTCTATCTTTATTTAGAACCACGTCAGAAGGAGCTACACGGAAGTTTTCTTCTTCGTCTGCACTCATATAAACTACTTCATCAGTTACAATTCCATCTTTTACCAAGAAGTATGGTGTTTCGATGAAGCCATAATCGTTAACTTTTGCGTGAGTTGCTAATGAACCGATCAAACCAGCGTTAGGTCCTTCAGGTGTTTCTACCGGACAAATTCTTCCGTAGTGAGAAGGGTGAATGTCACGAACTGCAAATCCAGCTCTTTCTCTAACTAAACCACCAGGTCCAAGAGCTGATATTCTTCTTTTATGAGTTAATTCAGCAAGTGGATTTGTTTGGTCCATGAATTGTGATAACTGTGATGAACCAAAGAACTCTTTTAATGAAGCGACTAAAGGTTTTGTGTTTAGTAGGTTTAAAGGAGTTAATGTTTCAGAGTTTTGAAGAGTCATTCTTTCTTTAACAATTCTTTCAATTCTTGAAAGACCAACTCTGAATTGATTTTGTAACAACTCACCTACAGATCTGATTCTTCTGTTTCCTAAGTGGTCAATATCGTCACAACTTCCTTCATCGTATGTTAGGTTTATTAAATATTCTATTGAAGCAACTAGGTCTTGAACAGTAAGTGTTCTGGTTGTTTCAGGAACATTTAGATTAAGCTTTTTATTTAATTTATAACGACCAACTCTGCCGATATCATATTTCTTTTCGTCAAAGAATCTTGCTTCAAGGATTGAACGTCCACCTGAAGCTGATGCCGGGTCACCAGGTCTTAATTTTTTATATACTTCTACTAATGCTTCATCTGTTGTTTCAGATGTATCTTTATCAAGTGTTTTCTTTAAGAATTCAAAGTGTGTGAAAATAGTTTCCATTTCAGGAACAGTTATACCAATAGCTTTCAACAATGTTGTAGCTAATATTTTTCTATTTTTATCTATTTTTACGTGAATAACGTCATTAGCATCTGTTTCAATTTTAAGCCAAGCACCTCTGTTTGGGATAAGAGTTGCATTAAATAGACGTTTACCTGTTGGAGATATTTCTCTTTTGAAATAAACACCAGGAGAACGTACGATTTGAGATACGATAACTCTTTCTGCTCCATTGACGATAAATGTACCTTTATCTGTCATTGTTGGGATATCGCCTATGTAAACTTCTTGTTCTTTTATTTCACCAGTATCACGGTTAACTAAACGAACCATTACCCTTAGCTGTTTTGCATAAGTAGCATCATGGATTCTTGATTCTTCAATAGAATATTTAGGATTATCAAACGTGTAGTTTGGTAAAAAGTGTAATTCTAACCTACCTGTATAGTCTTTAATTGGAGAATATGAAAGGAATTCTTCTTTCAAACCTTCTTTTAAAAACCACTCAAATGATTTTTTCTGAATTTCAATCAAATCGGGAAGATCATCTAGCCTTGTTTTAGGCATTCCCATTGGTGTAACTCTTTCAGAATATTTTTTTGTCGACATTCATTCACCTCGCTGCATGTGGCGTACTACATTTACTATATTAAATTTTAAAAATTTATATTAAAAACGCTATTATAAGCATATATATCCGTTATACAATCATATTCCCTAAATAACCTGAGTCAAGAAAAAACTCGGGAATCCCAATTTTCACTAAACATTTGTTAACAATGTCTCTTATTTTCTCCTAAATACCCCTTTTTCTCTCTTGCAAGCGAATTCCACTGTCAAGTCTGGCACTGCTTTTTTTCTTAATTTCATATTTTTGAATTAGATGATATAATCGTTGTGTGAAATCGACCAAATTAGAGTTGTTGGAGATGTTTTTAGTTTGAAATCATTAACACACTTGCTTTTTGGTTAGTTACAAGATAGATAACAGCTAAGTTTCATTGAGCTGTTGTGGAGTAAGGTAGATATCTCTGGGCATGAAAAAAAGAAAAGTAAGTCTAAGCACTCAAAATAAATTTATACTTTTAGGCTTGATTATGAGCACTTTGCTTATTGTTATGGTTGCTGTTTTTGCAATTATTAATATTCAGAAAAAGCTTGATGCCAGTTATAGAGAATTTGCACAAATAATGACAAAAACATTGGCGATTGAAAGTGTTGAAATTACTCATAATATACCTGAAGAAGCGCGAAGTGAAATTTTAAAATCCCATACAAGTTCAATTATTGATAGTAATAAAGAAATTGCTTTTATTGAGTTTAGGGGTGCTGAGAATGAACTTTTATATTCCACTAAAACTCTTTATCCCAACAGGGCAAAAGATTCCAAAATTGTTGTAAGTTCCCCAATGGTTTACTCAACACCAGACGGAACTAATGTTGTTGGCTCGGTTACAGTTGGCCTTGCAGGGCGTGGAATGAAGTCTATTTCTTCTGCCACAAGAAATTCGCTTTTTGGTATTTTTTCTGTTGCTTGGGTGGTTTTTGCAATTGTAATTCTTGTTAATACTCTACTTATAACTCGAGAGCTTGGTGTTTTGCATCATGGGGTAAAGCAAATATCTACAGGACAATTTGGATATAAGCTTGATCCTAAGGGAGTAAGTGGTGAAGTAAAAGAGTTAATAAACGCTTTTAATGACATGTCAACGCGTTTACATTTATATGAAGAGCAAAATGTTGATCAATTGACTCTTGAGAGAAATAAGCTGGAAGCAGTTCTTATGAGTATTGCTAATGGTGTTGTTGTTTGTGACAATTTTGACAATGTTGTATTGGTAAACAGTTCTGCTTTAAAAATGCTTGGTGTTGAGGAATCTCAATTCTTAAATACTAAAATACAAATGTATTGCGATAGTGATGGGGAATTGTGTTTCAGAGATAAAATAGAGCAATTTAAAGATACTCCTCTTGATATAATGGAAAATAAGCCGTTAGAGTTTAATATTGAAGTAGATAAACGGGTTTTAAAATCGGTTATTTCTCCAATGTTCTCAAAAAACCAAGATTATGTCGGCTATATAATCGTTCTAATTGATGTAACAAGAGAAGTAGAAATTAATAAAATAAAAACAAATTTTATATCAAATGTTTCACATGAGTTAAGAACCCCTGTAACAGTTTTAAGAACATACATAGATACTCTCTACAATCATGATGAAGATTTTGATCAAGCTACTAAGCGTGAATTTATGGAAATCATAAACAAAGAGGCTGGTAGGCTTCAAAAAATGGTGAATGATATTCTTGATTTTTCAAGATTGGAGTCCCCAAATATAGATTTAAAAAAAGAATATACAGACATTATTCCAATTATTGAACAGACAATAAACTCTATGAAAGTACTGGCTAACGAAAAAGGTATTACTTTCTCAATAATAAAAGAACCTGAATTGCCGCTAATTCCAATAAATATTGAAAGTATAGAAAGAGCCTTTAAGAACTTGATTTCTAACGCTATAAAATATTCAAATGATGGAGGTCGAATCAAAGTTCGAGTTGAAATCGCAAGAAATCCAGAGTTTTTAGAAGTGTCAGTCGAAGATCAAGGAATTGGAATACCTGAAGAACATCTGAATAAAATATTCGATAGGTTCTATAGGGTCGAAAACGCAACACATACAATAAAAGGTACTGGATTAGGGTTACATCTGGTTAAAATAACAATAGAAAAACACCACCAAGGTGAAGTGTTTGTTAAAAGTGCTCCAAACGTTGGATCTACTTTTGGAGTGAGGTTGCCAATAAAACTTGTTGAAAAAGAAGAGGCTGAAAAATTAGAGAATGAAGACAATTTTTCTTAATCTTTATAAATTCTTTATTTGACCTTTTGGTATGTCTTTTATTAAAATTGAAAATGGTTAGTTTATTTAAAACATTGTAAAGAGAGTATAAAAAATGAAAAAACACAATATAGCTGTTATTGGTTGCGGGATTTGGGGTAGAAATATTGTAAGAAATTTCTACAACCTAAATGCGTTACATACTGTTTGTGATATAGATCAAGACAATATTGCAAATGTAAAAAGAGAGTATCCTGATGTTAATACCACAAGCGACTTGAATGCAGTTTTGAGTAATCCTGAGATAACAGGGGTTATTGTTGTTACTCCTAGTCATACGCATTATAATATTGTTGGCTCAGCTTTGAGCGCCGGAAAACATGTTTATGTTGAAAAACCTATTTCTACAGTAGCAGAGGAAGCAAAGCAGCTTACTATGATAGCAGAGGACAAGGGGCTTGTTCTAATGGTTGGGCATCTATTGTTATATCATCCAGCTGTAAATAGGCTTAAAATGCTTGTTAGTGAAGGTGTCTTGGGTGATATTAAGTACGTTCAGAGCGATAGACTAAATATTAATCATTTTAAAAATGACAGAAGTGTTATGTGGGATTTAGCTCCTCATGATGTTTCAATGGCTGGCTATATAATAGGAAAAGAGCCAGTAAGAGTTATCAGCGCAGTTGGAGCTTCTTCTGATTCTAATGATATTATGGACATAACGCATGTTACTATTGAATATGAAGGTGGGGTTGTTGCCCAAATTTCAGATAGTTGGATTCATCCTCAAAAGAGAGTGAATTTGTTGGTAAGAGGAACTAAAGCAAGTGCTATGTTTGATGACACATTATGTGATAATAAATTACAAATATTTAAACATGCAACTCCTGGAAATGTTCAGATAGAAACATTAGATTATATCGAAATTGAACCGCTAAAACTTGAATGCCAGCATTTCTTGAATTGTATAGAGCAAGGTAAAAAGGCCAGAAGTGATGGCGAAAATGGTTATAGTGTGGTTAAAATCTTGGAAGAGGCTGAGAAAATGATGCTTGGAGACAGAAGAAAATCGCTTGATGAGTTTGATTTTGCTTTATCTCGAAGCAAAAAGTAAAAGGAGATTATAGTGGCAAATTTTTTAACAGTTTTTAGAGTTATATTAGCATTTTTTACTTTGGGATTATTATTTACTGATAAGCCAAGTTTGTACATAAGTGCGTTTTTTCTAACAATAATAGTAATTGCTTTGGATGGCTTAGATGGTTATGTTGCACGAAAGTTTAATGAAACATCTAAACTCGGTTCAGTTATTGATATTTTAGGTGATAGAATTGTTGAAAATGCTTATTGGGTTGTTTTTGCCGTATTGGGTTGGGTTGGTGCCTGGTTGCCGATTGTTGTTTTAACAAGAGGAATCATTACTGACGGGATAAGAAGTATTGCTTTCTCTGAAGGCTACACAGCCTTTGGTGATACTAGTATGAATAAAAGCAAAATTGGTAATTTTATTACTGCTTCAAGATTTAGTAGAGCTGTGTATGGTACAGCTAAAGCTTTAGCATTTGTTTTAATGATCCTTGCATATGTACCAAAAATTGAAGAATTTAAACCAATGACGGTTGAGTCTTTCTATTTTTACTTGACTCATGTTACTTATCTAAAATATTTTGCACATGGACTTGCATATATTGCAGTTGCATTCTGCGTAATTAGAGCACTTCCTGTTATTTGGGAAAGTAAGCAGTTTTTCGTGAAAAATGAGCAATAATCAAATTAATGCAACTTATAATATTGTTTTAGTCGAGCCTGAAATTCCTCAAAATACAGGTAATATAGTCAGATTATGTGCTTGTACAGGAGCTAGATTATTTTTAGTGGGAAAGCTTGGTTTTTCTGTAACTGATAAGTATTTAAAAAGGGCTGGCTTGGATTATTGGGATAGTGCCATTATTTCAAAGTATAATACGCTTGAAGAGTTACAAAAAGAGTATTTAGAATCCAACTTTTATTATCTAACTACAAAAACTCATGTAAAATACACTGATAAGAGATTTCAAGAAGGTGACTTTTTTGTTTTTGGACCAGAAAGTAGAGGCTTAGACGAGGGGCTACTTGAAGAAAATTCTGAGTCTTGTTTAACTATTCCAATGAAGGACGGTCAAAGGAGTCTAAATTTGTCAAATTCTGTTGCGGTTGTTGTTTATGAGGCCATAAGACAAAATGGCTGAATATATTGAGAATGATTTTGTTAGAACGCTTTTACCTAAAAGATATGCGGATTCGAATAAAGCAACTTATGGCAAGGTGTTAAATATTGCAGGGTCAAAGTTTTTTCAGGGAGCTGCTATTCTTTCTTCATTGTCTGCATTAAAAGTTGGGGCTGGATATGTGACATTAGCCTGTCCTGATTGTATTTTAAATAACATTGCCTCTTATACTCCTGATTTGGTTTTCCTTCCATTAAGAAGCTTTAATAATGAGAGTATAGCAAGTGATAATGCTCTTTTCTTAAAAGATATTAAAGATTCATATTCAGTAATTTCTTTAGGGTGTGGCCTGTCTACCAATTCTAGTACAGTAGAATTCGTTGATAAATTTTTAAAAAATATTAATGTCCCAATTGTAATTGATGCGGATGGATTAAATGCCATAGCTCTTCTGGAGCTTAACAATCTTCCAGCAAAGTCATTAATTACTCCTCACCCAAAAGAAATATCAAGACTTTTGAATATGAATGTAGATGATATTGTTAACAATAGAGAGTGGGCAGCAAAAGAAGCATCAAAAAAATTTGGCTGTATTACCTTGTTAAAAGGACATAATACTATTATTACCGATGGACATATTGTATATGTGAACCAAACTGGTAATTCAGGACTTGCAAAAGCTGGAACCGGAGATGTTCTAACTGGAATTATAACTGGATTTGCGGCGCAAAATCTTTCTTTATTGAATGCAGCTATTTTGGGTTCCTATGTGCATGGTGCTTGTGCGGATTATGCAGTGAATGATTTGACAGAATATGGCATTTTGGCTTCAGATTTGCTCAAATATGTTCCCAAAGTTATTAAACAACTTATACAATAGTATTTTATTGAATTAATGAATCAAAACTGATAGAATTTGGCTATGGATAGAATAGATGAGCTTCAAAATTTAATAAAAGAAGACCCTAGTAATTTTCAGGCAATGAGAGAGTTAGCGGTGGCTCTTTTAGAAATTGGTGAAAATGAAGAAGCTTTAAAGAATTTATTCTACTTGGTTGGGATTTTTCCTGAAGATGCAAGGTTACACTATAATATTGGCATAATTTGGGAAAAATTTAGAAGTAATGATAAAGCTATCGAATCTTATAAAAAAGCATTGAATATTAACCCTCACGAAGCTGACTTCATGTATAATTTGGCTTGTGCATATGTTCAGAAAAAAGAGTATACAAAAGCATTAGCTTTGTTTGAGCAGGTTATTGAAATTGATCCAGAAGATTCAAACTCATTTTTTCACGTAGGTTTGATATTCTCAAGATTAAATAAATCTAATGATGCGATAAAAGCTTTAGAAAAAACTATAGAGCTAAATCCTAAGGATTTTATTGCGAGGTTTTATCTTGGGTATGAGTATAAGAGAACCGGAGAAGTAAAAAAAGCAATTAAGGAGTATGAATCCGTTATAGAAAATCAACCTGATTATAGTTGGGCTTATTTCAATCTTGCTTCTATATATTGGGAGCAAGGGGATGTTGAAAATGCAATTACTAATCTTGATAAAACAATCAAGATAAATCCAAAAGATATAGATGCTTCTAAGCTATATTCTCAGGTATTATCTTCTCAGGGATTAAACATCGAGGCCTTAGAGGTTTTACAAGCTGCACTGGAACAAAATCCTGTTTCTGGAGACTTATATTATTACATGGCTCAGATTTTTAATAAACTGGGCGATAAGGGTAATTATGAAAAATACTTGAAACTAACTCTCAATAATCATTCTAATCTATCTTTTCATGCTAAATATGTAAAAAAGGAACTTGAGAAAATCAAAGCATAAAAAATAAAAAAGACTCAAAATATTGAGTCTTTTTTATTGCCGTGCCACTGCCTATCGACAAATATAAAATGAGTTAACCAACTACAATATCTCTTTTAAAGAACAAATATACCCACAGGTTACACCTTAGTGCTGCTACGTTCCCGTCCTGACACGGTTCGATGGCCTATGCCATACCAGTCTCTAATGTCAACAATATTGTAATCAATCGCCTCACCCATAAAGGCCTCACAGCAGGCTCTACACCTCGCATAAGCGTTCGAGTCGAGAGATCCGCAAAGTCCCCGTGGAGCACGGCTAATTAATTATAGCTTAAATTATATCCTCGTGCAAATGAGTTGTTTGCATTTCGTTGTCTATTTAATGATATCTAATTTGAAATATTTCTTTTATAACAATTCAAAGTAAATTAGTTAAGTGGGTATTTTTTGACAAAAATATTTTTGTTACGTTTTTAGTATTAACAGTAAATAAACTTGATTTTCTGCTTTGAAAAGGGTGAAAAATAATCATGTTTAGATTAAAATATATAGAAAAGAGAAGACGTGGCACTCATGAAATATTCTAAATACTCAGCAGTTATTGTAGGAAGTGGAATCGCAGGGCTATATGCGGCTTTAAAGCTTACTGAGGATATAAACCTTCCTGACGGTGTTCTTATACTTACCAAGTCTAACTTGAAAGAATCAAATTCAAGATATGCTCAAGGTGGAATTGTAGCAGTAATGTCAGAAAACAAGTTGGATTCTACAAGTTTGCATGTTGCAGATACAATAAAAGCAGGGGCTGGTCTTTCAGATTTTAATGTTGTGAAATTTATCTCAGAAAATAGCGATGCTGTTATTCAAGATTTAATAAGATTTGGCGTTGATTTTGATAGGGATGAAAATAATAAGCTTAAATTCACCAAAGAAGCTGCACACAGCGTAAATAGGATTCTTCATTCTGGTGGAGATGCTACCGGATATGGTATTGAAAAAGCTCTTGTTGAAAAAGTAAAAAAAGATCCCAATATCACAATATATGAGCAAACCCTTGCTGTTGATTTATTGATGAATGCCGATAGTGAATGTAAAGGACTAGTCTCGTATAACTCGTTAGCGGACGAGTATGAAACTATTTATTCTTCTGCAATTATTTTGGCAACTGGTGGTACTGGTCAATTATACAAATATACAACTAATCCCACTGTGGCAACAGGAGATGGTCTTGCTTTAGCGCATAGGGCTGGTGCAGTACTTCAAGATATGGAATTTATTCAATTTCATCCGACAGCATTCACGGTTCCAACCGAAGACAATATGTTCCTTATTTCAGAAGCGGTTAGGGGAGAGGGTGCTAAATTAGTTGATATTGATGGCAATAAATTTATGCATGACTATGACGAAAGAGAAGAATTAGCCCCAAGAGATATCGTTACTAGAGCAATTTTTAACGAAATGAAAAAAAATAACTCTAAATGCATGTATTTAGATGCCACAAACATTGATAAAAATATATTTCTGAATAGGTTCCCGAATATTTCAAAAACATGTCTAAACAATGGAATAGATCCTTCGAAAGACTATATTCCGGTCTCTCCCGCTGCTCATTACACAATGGGGGGAGTTAAAACAAATATTGATGGTATGACATCTGTAAAGGGGCTATATGCTATTGGTGAAGTTGCTTGCACAGGGTTGCATGGTGCTAATAGGCTGGCTAGCAATTCTCTTTTAGAATGTGTTGTAAGTGCATATGAGTTAACAAACCATTTAAGCTTCAGAAATCTTGAGGTTTCAGATTCTATTGATGAATCAATTCTAAAGACGCTTAAAAAATACCAATCAGATGAAGAATATTATGAAGTTAATACTGATAAAATAAAATATACATTGCAAGATTTAATGTGGAAAAATGCAGGTATAATAAGAACTAGTAGAGATTTAGAGTTTGTTGAAAAAGAAATTCTGAAACTAAAGCAAGAATTCGGGTATACTGATAAATGTTGTAGCAGCGATGAATATGAGCTTAGAAATCTTTTAGATGTTGCTCAATTAATTGTTAAATTTGCACTTCAAAGGGAAGAATCTAGGGGGGCGCATTTTAGAACAGACTACCCTGAAAAAATGGACGAAGCCTGCCATTATACATATTCAAAGGACTCAAATTCATATGCCAAAATATTTGCTTCATAATTTCATAATAGAAAATCACATAAAAGCAGCCTTGGAAGAAGATATAGGGTTTGGAGATATAAGTACTGATTATCTTGTATCAGATGATGATGAGATCACCGCTTATCTTAATACTAGAGAAGATGGTATTTTATGTGGAATAGACATAGTAAAGAAAGTTTTTAAAACCTTGTCTCGGAGAGTGTCTATTGCAGCCTATTTTGAGGACGGAGACGAAATTAAAGTAGGAGAAACTGTTGCAAAAATTGTAGGCCCGGCTCGTTTTATCTTGACTGGTGAAAGAACTGCACTTAATTATGTTCAAAGATTAAGTGGAATAGCTACAGAGACAAAAAAATACCAAGATGCAATACAGCCTTATAAGGCGCATATAACTGATACGAGAAAAACGACTCCTGGTTTTAGAATGTTTGAAAAATACGCTGTTAAAATTGGTGGGGCAAAATTACATCGCTTTAATCTTTCTGATTGTGTAATGCTTAAAGATAATCATATAAAAATTGCCGGGTCAATTAAAGAAGCTGTGAAAAGGATAAGAGAAAATACTTCACATGCGCATAAAATTGAAGTTGAATGTGATACTGTTGATCAAGTTAAAGAGGCTCTAAAAGCAAAAGTTGATATTATAATGCTTGATAATATGAGTATTAATGAAATTAAAGAAAGTGTTTTGTTGATTGGTAATAAAGCCATAATAGAAGCTAGTGGAAACGTAAATTTGAGTTCTGTTAATGAAATAGCTTCTACTGGCGTACATGTTATTTCATCAAGTGCAATAGTTGCGAAAGCAAGAACCTTGGATATTGCATTAGATATGTAAGCTTACGACCTTTACAATTTGCATAAATTCATAATTTGTTTCAAAATAAAACTGGTTAGAAAACTTATATATTACTAAATTAATGGAGAGTTTTTGTGAAAATAGTAGTTTGCATTAAACAAGTGCCAGATACAACAGATATAAAATGGACAGAGAATAATACTTTGCAGCGCGAGGGAGTAGAAAGTATTATAAATCCATTTGATGAATATGCATTAGAAACAGCTTTAAGAATAAAAGATAAATATGGTGCAACAGTGACGGCTATTTCAATGGGCCCCCCTCAAGCAGAAGAAATGCTAAGAAAAGCAATTGCGCTAGGTTGTGACAGTGCTTTTTTAGTCAGTGATAAAAAGTTTTCTGGTGCTGATACAGTTGCAACGTCTAGAACTCTTGCTTCTGCCATAAAGGCAAAGATTCCAGATTATGATTTGATAATTTGTGGACAGTTTGCTACAGATGGAGACACTGCTCAGACAGGTCCAAGTATTGCTGAAAAACTTGATATTCCCCAAGTTACATATGTAAAAGAGATTACTTTACTTGAAGATAAATTTTTAACTGTGAAAAAAGAAATAGAAGAAGGTGTACAAACATTAAGAGTGCAGATTCCCGGTCTAATTTGTATGCAAAAGTGTGATTATGAATTAAGACAAGCACATATTTTAGGCTACATAAAGGCTCAGCTGGCCAATGTGCCGACCTATAATTCAGTAGATTTAAATATTGAACCATCTGAAGTTGGAATAAAAGGGTCTCCAACATATGTTAGTAAGGCCTTTCGGCCAGAACAAAAACAAAGAGGAGAAATAATTGAGCCTCAATCTGTTTCAGAAGCAGTTAGTTTTATTGTTGATAAAATTGAATCATACAAAGCAGAGTATTCTTCTCTTGCGTCGAAAGAATAGAGAGGGTTGAAAATGGAAAATTCTGGTATTTTAGTCTATGCCGAAGTTACAAGAGACAATGATATTGACCCTGTTTCTTTAGAGTTGGCAGCAAAGGCAGTTGAGCTTTCTCAACAACTTGAAAAAAAAGAGGTTGTTGCTTTAATTGTTGGTAAGAGAATAAATTATGATTCAATAATAAATAAGCTTTCAAATGCTGGTGTAGATCGAGTTATAGTTTCTTGTGATAATGTTTTAACAGAATATTCAACTGATTTATACTCTGAAGTTGTAATAAAAATAATTGAGGAAAATAAGCCTTCAATAGTTCTGATTGGCGCAACAACTCAAGGTAGAGACCTTGCTCCGAGAGTTTCATCCAGGTTAAATACAGGGTTAACTGCTGATTGTACAAAGTTAGAAATTAATGAAAAAGGTCAATTGGCTGCAACTAGACCAACCTTTGGTGGGAGTCTGATGGCAACCATTCTGTGTAAAACTTTTCCTCAAATGGCTACAGTCAGACCAAATGTATTTCCGACCCCCAGACTAGATATTGAAAAGTATACAAAGGTTGAATTTTTCTGGGTAGATGTTAGAAACATTGAGAATAAGGTAGAGGTTTTAGACTTTGTTAAAAATGTTCAAAAAAGCTCAGTAAAGCTAAATGAAGCAGAAATAATTGTTTCCGGAGGCAAAGGCATGAGGTCAGAAGAAGGCTTTAGAATGTTGCAAGACTTAGCCTCGGAACTGGATGCTTCAATTGGAGCAAGCCGTGCAGCTGTTGATGCAGGATGGGTTGACCATTCGATTCAGGTTGGACAAACAGGAAAAACAGTGACCCCTAAACTTTATATTGCTTGTGGAATTTCTGGTGCAGTTCAGCATGTTATTGGTATGAACTCCAGTGATAAAATTATTGCGATAAATAAAGACCCCAAAGCTCCTATTTTCAATGTTGCTGACTATGGAATAATCGGAGATGTTTTTGAAATTATTCCAGAACTTATTAATGTGTTAAAATTAAATAAAACAGAAAAAGATTAGATAAGTTATTAGATATAAGAGGAATAGTTATGGTTGAATTGAAAGAGCGTCAACAAGGTCAATCGGTTGCACTGAAGAAGTTTTCAACAGCACAGTTGCTTAATTTTTGTCTTGGTTTTTTTGGCTTGCAGTTTGCATGGCAAATGAGAATCATTTTATCTGGTCCGGTTACGGAGTCCTTGGGTGCTTCTCCGCTTATTTTTGGATTAATCTGGTTGGCAGGACCTTTTACTGGCATGATTGTTCAGCCGATAATTGGAAATATGAGTGATAATACCAAATCACGTTTTGGAAAGAGAAGGCCTTATCTTTTCCTAGGGGCGATAATGGCCAGTTTAGCTTTATGGGCATTGCCAAATTCTGCTGGTATCGCAAATAAAACTTTTGCTTTGTTTAATATGCAAGTTCCGGTTTTTGCTGCACTAACTGTCGCTGCTATAATGATTTGGGTTATTGATGCTTGTGTAAATGCAGCACAAGGACCTTACAGAGCCTTGGTTCCTGATATTATTCCTCCAGAGCAGCACTCTATAGCTAATTCTTTTTTAAGTTTTGCGATTGGTTTAGGATCAGTTATTGCTGCAGGAACAGCTCCATTTTTAAAATATGTATTAAATTATCAGATGAGCATTGAGTCTCAGTTTATTATGGCGGCATTGGCCTTTTCTCTGGCGATGCTTTGGACTTGCCTAACAATAAAAGAAGGAGAACAGAATAACGCAGTAGAACCAGTTGAAACTATTAAGTCAGATACAGTTAAAAAAGGGTTTGTTGATAATCTAGTTGCATTTTTTAGTTCTTCTCCTGAGGTGGCTAAAATTTGTACAGTTCAATTGTTCACTTGGATAGGTGTAATGAGTATGTTTATCTTCTTTACTCAATATTCAATTCATACTATTTATGCAGTGCCTGACTTGACAACAGTATCAGCAGCAGTTAAAGCAACATTTGATGCAACTGTTTCAAAGGCGACTAATTTTTCTTCAATATGTTTTGCTGTATTTAACTTGGTTTGTTTCTTGGTTTCTATACCTATTGGCGTTTTATCTTCAAAGTTTGGAAACAAAAAAGTGCATTTAATTTCGCTTGCATCTATGGCCTTGGCTTATGTTGGAATGGTATTTTCATCAAGTACATCTCTCGTGCTGATACTAATGGCTATTGCAGGTATTGGTTGGGCTAGCATTTTGGCATTACCATTTGCTATGCTGTCTGAATTTATTCAAAAAGGTTCAGAAGGCTCTGTGATGG
>JAEYQN010000145.1 GCA_023409995.1 Cyanobacteria bacterium OH_CBB_238
GTGATAGGATTGCATACATCCTTGTAGATGGCAGAACCATCCTCACTTCTTTCGTTGGACTTATATCTTGGCATGGATACAAATAACTGTCCCTTGTCCTTGTTCTCCACGATTGCAATATTGGTTATCTTAAATGAATCACCAAATACCACAGTGGCAAAGCCTTTCACATTTCCGTTTTCTTTTTTCACTTCATTCACTTTAATTGCATACTTCATATACATTCCCTGACAGATAATGGCGGGGAAACCATTTTCTCTGCCTTTTCCTTTCATCATATTGTTTTGTGTTCTTCCCCATCCTCTGGTACGATAATCTCGCACTTTAAGGCTTCTATCCGGCTGATGGAAAGTCTGCCATTCAGCCAGTTGTAAAGAGTTGCTGTCATGCCGTCCTGTTCAAAGTAGATATATTCCGTTCTGTCCGCATCTGCCTCATACACTACCGTTACTGCCACATCCGGCATGAACATCTGCTCCTCTTCATCCCAGTTACATAAAATTCCTTCGTGAAGCTGTAAATTAAGCTGTGGCAGAAATACCCACCAGCCACTGACAATCAGCTGTGTATCTTCCTCCGTCTCCGCTATATCATCAGCCACATCTATGAGCCTTTCTTCCATTTCGCTTATTATCTGCTCTGCTTCACCCAATCTGCACATTCTATTCATCCACATCACCTGCTTCCTTTACCGGTATGCAGCGACAGACAAAACGCTTTGTTCCCTTATTGGCACAGGTAAGAAGGGTTAGGATTTCCTCATCCGACTGTTTTTTGACTGTATTGTCATACGGACCGATAATACAGGTGTCTGCCACCTCATACATATGGACTTCTCCCTTCTTATCCGTAATCTTTACCTTATCTCCGGCTGACAGCTGGTTCAGGTTGGTAAAAAATGTTCCGTTTCTGCTGCCGTTGTGACCGCATAATACACAGTTTCCCTTTTCACCAAGTCCCGCAGTTTCAGAAATATGCCCTATTGCATATCTGATCTGAGAATCTCCTGCTCCTTCTAATACCGGGTATCTGATATCTATGGCTTCAATCTCAATAATGCCAATGACATCTTCCACTGAAAGTAAGGCTGCATCTTCTTCACTAAGGGAGGTCTGCTTTTTGCCCTCTTCTTTCGATTTTTCTGTCTCATCTTCATTGTCCTCCAGTGTCTTTTCAAACTGTTCGATCAGCTTGTCTGTCTCATTCTGACCATGAAAATGGTAGTAAAAAGGGACTGCCAGTAAAGCAATCCCTGTAACGATACATATACTCACAAATATTCTTTTTATTTTCTTTCCCATATACTGACCACCTCCATGGTCGAAGCTTTGTTAATAGTTATCTTTTATATCCGTCCATTCCTGTGCGGTATGGACTTTTCTCCTCTGCCACATTTTGTGCTATATCCTTATCCTCTGAGGCAGCAAGATCCACATCCTCCACCTTGCCATTTTCAAGATCAAGCTGGGCATTCAGTTCATACTGTCTTGCAATCTTACTCTTTAGCTCTTCCTCATAGGCAAATGGCTTTTCATACTCAGCTTTGGATGCTTCCATGTCAAGCTTGTAGGATTCGATTTTCTTCTCAAGAAAATCAATGTTCTCATCAATGCCGTTGAACAGATTCTCAAGCTTTACCATATTTCCAACAGGACTTGTGGAAAGCTCTGCCTTATACTCTGTCCTGCCACGAAGCACCAGATAATTGACACCCATAAAGTTTTTCTCTACCAAAAGCTCAAATCCCTTGAAACTGCCTATTGGAGAAGTCTCGCCTGTCTTACATTTTGATACTGCCTCAAGCATACTTGCACCGCCATCGGTTCGCTCTGTGAAGGTCACATTTCCTACCGTAATGGCAAATTCTGAACTGGTAAGAAGCGCTGCATCCCTTGCCTTCAAATCCTCCCTGACACAGACAAGCTTTTCCTCCGCCGCTTTGATAAGTTTTGGAAAACGAATCATGAAATTGTCCTGAAGCGAGTATCTCTGGCTGTCATAAGATGCCTTTAACAGCTTTAACCTCTGCACATCATTATCAATCTCCATCTTCTCACGAATCATGGGGTTACCGGTGGCAACCGCCTTAATCTCGGCATAGGATAGTGTTGCCTCGTCTATATCCTCACAGGTTCTTGATACGGACTTGCTTGTCATGACCTGACTGATAAAACGCTGCTTATTCTCCACAAGACTCCAGCTGTATGCATCAAAGGTTCCTTTGGTGACATATCTGTAAACTGCCACCTCATCATTTTCATTTCCCTGTCTGATACCACGACCTTCTCTCTGTTCAATGCTTGAAGGCTTCCACGGGCAGTCTACATGATGCATTGCCACAAGGTGCGTCTGGACATTTACACCGGTTCCACATTTATCCGTTGAGCCAATGAGTATCTTTTTCTTACCTGTTCTCATATCCTTAAAAAGTGCGTCCCTCTGTGCATCGGATTTTGCGTCATGAATAAACGCTATCTCCTCTGCCGGGATTCCTCTTTTCACAAGCTCTGTTTTCAGGTAATTGTAGACATCAAACTCTCCGCAAAGCTTGTCTTCGGTTGCCGTCTTCTTCCAGTAACCATCTGTAAGCATATCCTCCGACCAGCTTCCCTTCGGCGTTCCAATGTCAGAAAAGATAAGCTGACAGCCAATCTTTCCTTCACTTGCTGCTTTCTCATATTCCGCAAATACATTTTCAACTACCTTATTGAGCTTTCCATCCACATTGTTGGGTGCTGATGCTTCCAGTAACCTTGCATCCGTACCAAGAAGCCTTGCCTCATGGGTGATTTTAAGAAAATTATCCTCTGACGGGTCTACACCTCCTCCCCTGATACGCTCTGCCCTTGCCACAAAATCCTCCATGACCTGCTTTACATACCAGTCCGGCTCACTTTCCACAATGATATACTTCCCGCCCCGGAGTGCCGGAACCGGAAGGTCTAACATATCCTTTGTCTGCACATCTGCCACTTCGCGGAAGATATTCATAAGCTCCGGCAGATTGGTAAATTTATTGAATCGGCTCTTGAAACGGAATCCGCTGCCTTCCACGGTAAGCTCCAGTGCTGTTGTCACTTCACCAAAGTTTGCCGCCCAGGAATCAAAGTGATAAATCCCCATCTGCTCCAAGGCTTCCTTCTGAAGATAAAGCTGCATAACATACAGCTCACACATGGTATTGCTCACGGGAGTTCCGGTAGCAAATACAATACCTCTTCCACCATTCAGTTCTGTAATATACTGGCATTTAAGCTGCATATCCGTGGACTTCTTTGCCCCGGAGCTGCTGATACCTGCCACATTGTTCATCTTTGAGAATATGGCAAGGTTCTTGAAACCGTGCGCCTCGTCTACCATAATGGAGTCAATACCCAGCTCTTCAAAGGTAATCAGGTCATCCTTTCTGCTCTCCTCCGTAAGCTCCTTAATCTGTTCCTCTAATCTTTTCTTCTGCGCCTCCATCTGCTTGATTGTCCATCGCTCTCCGTTATTTTCCTTCATTTCTGAAATAGCAAAGGAAAGCTCGTCTATCTGCTGGTCTATCATTCTGGCTTTACGCTCCGGTGATATTGGAATCTTCTCAAACTGAGAGTGCGACATGATAATGCAGTCATAATCTCCCGTTGCAATTCGTGAGATGAACTGCTTTCGTCTGCTCTTTTCAAAATCCCTTTCTGTTGCCACCAGAATGTTTGCTGACGGATAAAGCCTTAAAAACTCACTTGCAGTCTGCCCTATCAAAGATTTAGGAACAACCATGACAGTCTTATTGGCAAGTCCAAGCCTTTTCTGCTCCATACAGGCAGCCATCATTTCAAATGACTTACCTGCTCCAACACAGTGTGCAAGAAGGGTATTTCCACCCATAAGAATACGGGCAACCGCATTTTTCTGGTGTGGCTTTAATTCAATTTCAGGGTTCATTCCCGGAAACTGCAGATGACTTCCATCATACTCACGAAGCCTAACATTATTGAATGTCTCGTTGTAATAGCTGACATATTTCTGCCTGCGTTCCGGGTCTTTGAATATCCATTCCTTGAATGCTTCCTTCATCAGGTTCTGCTTTTCCCTTGCAAGCATGGTCTCATTTTTGTTGACTTCATAATGGTATTTCCCATCCCCGTCATCAATACGGTCTTTGACCGTTACAGTTCTTAAATTCAGCGTACTCTCAAAAATAGAATAAGCATCCATCCGGCTTGTACCATAAGTCTTGGTAGCTGCCACTGAACGCTTATCCAGTGATTTATTTTCTATAAACCATTCCATATTCACTTTGTTAAGATTAAGCTGGATGCCAGAATTATAATACTGGCTTCTTACTGCCTGTGCTCTTCTTGGTGTGCCTAAAAGCTCATAAATGAATCTTTCATAATCCTCTTTCTCAATCCATGTCGTACCGATACGGACATCTATCTCCGAGGCATCAAGGTCTTTTGGCTGTACCTGCTCCAGGGCTGATACATTGATTGTAAAGAGTGCCTTTTCTTCCTCAGAAAGTTCCGGATTTTCCATCATGGCTTTTGCCACACGAAGCTTATCCCTCACATTTCCTGACAGGTACTCATCCGCAGCTTCCCATCCGGCGTTTGGATTGTTTGGATTATAGCCGGAAGGATTAAGAAATATCATTCCCTCAAGCTCCTTTATCATTTTCTGTCTCTCAAAATCTGCTTTCAGCTGTTCGGATAAGTTTATCTCCTCTACTGTTTTCTCAGTCTTTTCAGAAACCTCCTTAATCATATCGCTGATATCCGGATGATAAATACTCTGCATATAGGCAAGATTCACTGTACCAAACTCATTGATGGATACATTCAGTGCTTCCACCGCTGTCTCAACCCTCTCAATGGATACCTTTGCCTTGATGGTCTGCTTATAAAACATATCTGCCTTTTTCACATTTCCATCTTCGTCAATCTCCTCCAAAGAGCACAGAAGCGGATAATCACTGTCATCCCGGAATGCCCTGCTGTTGCCCTGTGAGTTGATGCTTCCATATTTGTCTACAAATTTTTCATATCTTTCGTTAAGAAGCCTCTGCACATCGGCAAGCTCTTCCTCGCTGCAGCCTTCTGTCTGGATATCTATCAGATGCCTTGTCACGGTTCGGATTTCATCAAGTGCCTTTATCCTTTCCTCCACAGTAGCTGACACCTCCCTTCTTACCATCTGGGAGTTTTCTCTGAAATAGAGTTTTCCATCCACAAAGCAGTAGGAAAAGTTTCTCACATCCGGGTCTGCCGGGATAATATCCTCACTCTTTTCCTCCTCTTCTGTCAGACGCTCAAAGTCAGTAAGCTGTGCCTGCATATTGCTGATTGCCTTATTCAGGGCATCGTACATATTGAAGTTCGGATCATCATTGACACAGACGGTATATCTGCTGTCCTGTCCGTATATTCGTGAGTCATACTGCATACGCCCAAGAATCATTTCCGGATGTTCCACAAAATAGGAATTAACCGCTATCCCATCCTCTGTATATCCTAAATGCACCCAGTCCGGTTCGATGTCAATCTTTTTCTCCCTTTTCTGAAGAAAAATAATATCGCTGGTTACTTCCGTTCCCGCATTATCCTTAAATGCAGTGTTTGGAAGTCTTATGGCACCGATAAGCTCTGCCCTTTCTGCCAGATACTTTCGTATCGTAGGATTACTCTTATCAAGTGTTCCCTTTGTGGTAATAAATGCCACAATACCGCCCGGTCTTACCTGGTCAAGTGCTTTTGCCAAGAAATAGTCATGAATACGGAAATTGTACTTGTTATACTTCGGGTCATATATCTTATAATCCCCAAAGGGTACATTTCCAACTGCCACATCAAAGAAGTTATCCGGATACTGTGTCTGCTCAAATCCACCCACTTTTATATGAGCTTTCTGATAAAGCTGTCCTGCAATTCTTCCCGAAATATCATCCAGCTCCACACCGTACAGATTTGCTCTCTGCATTGGTGTGGGCAGACTTCCGAAGAAGTTACCGATACCCATACTTGGCTCTAAAAGATTTCCGTCACGGAAACCAAAGTTCACAAGTGCCTGATTGATACAGCTGCATATTACAGGTGAGGTATAAAAAGCATTGTTTACAGTTGCTCTTGCTGCTACATATTCATCCTCCGTAAGCAGTTCCTTAAGCTCTGCATACTCCTTTGACCAGTCATTATTCTTATCATCAAATGCCTGCGGGATTCCGCCCCATCCGGCATACAGTGATAATATTTTCTGTTCCTCCGCTGTTGCAAGCCTTCCTTCACTTTCCAGCTGTTTTAAAAGCGTGATTGCTTCCACATTCCATTTGTATCTGGTTTTTGCCCCTCCGGTCTGTAAATCCCAGAGGTTGTAGTGAAAGTTTATTCTTTTTTCCTTTGTATCCGCCTGTGTGTCAGCCGCTTCTTTTTCGCTGTCCTTTGGTGCATCACTATCCGCAGTCTCCCAGCCATTCGCAAGTGCCCTCTGTCTGGTGGCTTCCCTGTTTGCCCTGATTTCCTCCTGTTTTTCAAGAAATGAAACATAAACAGGTGCCATATTGCCCCTGCTCCCGGCAATCATGTCTTTATACCACTTTAGATGATCTTCCCCACAGTAATGAGGAACCTTTACCATATAGCTTAATACTTCATACAGTTCACGGTATCCGGTTGTGGCTGTTACACGCTCCCCGTTTTTGTTCTTGTAATTGATGTCAATTTCATAAGGCTTTAAGGTGTATTCCACCAGACCATACTCATTATTGGCATAGGCTTTATGCTCCTGCCTGTCATGCAGCACCACCGCTGATAAATAGTC
>JAEYQN010000120.1 GCA_023409995.1 Cyanobacteria bacterium OH_CBB_238
TCTCTAAATCGTCTTTGGTCATCTTACTTTTTCCTCCATAATAACTTTTCTAATTGGTAATCTATTATTTTGGGTCTTTCCACGGTAAAATACACATGGGCAAAAGACCTGTTACTATAGCATTGTAACAAGCCTCTGTAAAGTTAAACTGAGAGTTATGTAAAATTTATGTAAAATTTAATTACATGTTTTTAGAAAAAGATTATAGATTCTACATAAAACAACCCATAAAATTACATTTTTTATAATAATCTTATATTTTGAATCGATCCGGTTTCACGAAAGATTTCCCATTCTGCAATATTTACTGCATGATCACCAATTTTCTCCAGATATTTAGCAATCATCATGACATCAATACAAATATCAGCATCAATCGGCCCTGCTTGCGTTGTCTCTTCTTCCTGCAGGTTCCGTATTACATCAAATTTTACTTTATTAAATAAGTCATCTACTATATCATCACTCATAATTATATTATGTGCGAGTTCTATATCATTCTGAGTGAAACAATTCACTGAATGATGCACCATTTCTTTGGAGGCCTCGATCATTGGAGCAATATGAGACGAATATTCCAAAAGATTTTTTTTCTTCCATCGTAAGATCAGTTCCGCTATATCAACAACATGATCTCCAATTCTTTCTATATCTGTAACTACCTTGAGCGCAGAAGAAATCAAGCGAAGATCTCCTGCTATCGGCTGTTGCCTTGTAATAAGGGAAAGGCACTGTGCTTCAATACCTCGCTCCATGTCATTAATAATTCTATCATTCTTAATTATAACTTCTGCTAATTCTTCGTCAAGACTTCCGATTGCCCCAAACAAGCGATCTATTGATAATTCGACATCATTTCCCATCTCGATTAAACTATCTTTTAATTTTTTAAGTTCCTGTTCAAAATTAACTCTTGTCGTCATTTTATGCCCCCTTAGCAAAACCAGTCAAAGTTGCTATTCCTTTCTATATTCTTCCTATTATTTATGTCCCGACATGTTTTAACCAAAACGTCCTGTAATATAATCTTCAGTACGTTTATCTTTAGGTCTTGTGAAAATATCATTTGTAGCATCAAATTCAACTACCTCACCCATAAGAAAAAATGCAGTGTAATCGGATACGCGCGCTGCCTGCTGCATATTATGAGTCACCACTACTACGGTATACTTTTGTTTTAAATCTACCATAAGATCTTCTATTTTGAGTGTTGAGATAGGATCTAATGCAGAAGTTGGTTCATCCATAAGAAGTATTTCAGGCTCCACAGCTAACGCTCTGGCTATACAAAGTCTTTGTTGCTGTCCTCCAGATAGCCCCAGCGCAGATTTCTTCATTCTATCCTTTACTTCCTCATAAATGGCCGCTCCCCGTAAACTTTCTTCCACGATCTGATCTAATTTATTCTTCGTGCGTATTCCGTGTATTCTGGGTCCATACGCTACATTATCGTAGATACTCATTGGAAAAGGATTTGGTTGTTGAAATACCATACCAACTTTTTTTCGCAATAAGGTAGTATCCACTTTGGGATGATAGATATCTTCTCCATCTATTATGACATTGCCTTCTATGCGAACATTTTCTACCAAATCATTCATTCTGTTCAGGGTTTTTAAAAAAGTTGACTTTCCACATCCACTTGGTCCAATAAAGGCGGTAATAGCCTTTTCTTTGATCTGCATATCAATATCCTTGAGTGCATGATTTTGGCCATAATATAAATTTAATTTTTCTGTTCTTATTTTTGTATTTTGGGATTCCACATTGACTCCTAACTGCGGTCACTGCCGCGTTCCTAATCGGTCTATTTTTCTATCATGCTCTCCGATTAACGTCAAAATATCTGGATAAAAATTTTGTCAGCATATTAATACCCAGAACAATGATTATTAATACAAGCGCGATTCCAAAGGCTTCTTGATATTGTGCCTTTGACATGCATAAATACAGTTGTATCGTTAGTGTTCCACCTGACTCGGCAATCTTTTTCAGTAATCCCATTCCAGCTTTTGGCAATAAGTAGCCACTCCCCGCTGTGAACAAAAGAGCTGCAGACTCACCAACAATTCTTCCTATCGCAAGTATTACCCCTGTAATAATGCCTGGCATTGCAGAAGGCAGTAGAATCGTTCGTATCATATACCATTTGGTAGCACCCATTCCTAACGCTCCGCTTCTATAAGTACCAGGTACTGTCTTTAAAGCTTCCTGTGTATTTCTGGTAATAAGTGGCAATACCATGATAGTTAATGTAAGGCTTCCAGTTAAAAGTGAATATCCAAATCCACAGGTATTGCCAAAGAACACCATACCAAATAGACCAAAAATAATAGAAGGAATGCCCGATAATACTTCTGTCGTAAATTCAATTACATTCACCACTTTTCCAGGTCTGGCATATTCGTTTAAGTAGATTGCTGCTCCAACTCCTAATGGGGTAGCAATCGACAAGGTAATCATAACGATATAAAGAGTATTTACAATATTACCAGCAATTCCAAAAGTTCCCTTTATAGTACTTGGTACCGTTGTAAGAAACTTCCAGTTAATCGTGCCAATGCCTTTCCTAAACACATATCCCATAATACACATCAACAACAATATCGATATGGAAGCACTCGCATAGATCAGACAGAAAAGAATACGATCCGATACATGGATTTTTTTTCGTACAATACTATGATTCATATTCTTTTCCTCCTTTTTTTAAAATCGTATTTAGCGTAATATTAATTATCATTATAAATACAAATAATATGAGCCCAATGGTGAATAATACCTGCCTATGCAAATCAGAGGCATATCCCATCTCACTTACAATTGCCGTTGTAAGGAATCGTACAGAATTGAACGGTAATGGCATGTTGACTGAGCTTCCTGAAACAAGACTAATTGCCATTGCCTCCCCAATCGCTCTACCTACTCCAAGAACGATTGCTGTTACAATCCCCGATTTTGCTGCCGGGATCATTACTTTAAATATCGTTTGTATATGAGATGCTCCCAGTGCAAGAGAAGCGGCCTTTAGATGCTCCGGCACTGCTTTAATGGCAGATTCACTAATATTGATAACGGTCGGCAATATCATAATCGCTAATACGATGACTGCCGATATCAGATTTGCGCCTCCTGTGAACTGATGCGTCTCAGAATCCTTAAAAAAATACGTTTCAAGACGATACATCAATGGGTTTAAAATCAGGATTCCTAGCAAACCATAAATCACAGATGGAATACCTGCCAATAGCTCAACTGCCGGCTTTACAATTCCCGCAATACTCTTCGGTGCGACTTCTGCGAGAAATACAGCAGTCATGACTCCTATCGGTACTCCTATCAAAATAGCCAGAAAGGTTCCCACAACAGAAGTCATAATTACATAAAGAATACCAAACGTCGGCTCCTTTGCAGTCGGCTTCCAAACACTTTTAAACAAAATATCACGGATACCTACCTTCGCAAGCGCGGGTGTTC
>JAEYQN010000143.1 GCA_023409995.1 Cyanobacteria bacterium OH_CBB_238
AGAGTGCAATAATAGGAAATACATCAGCACCTGATTCATCAAAGGGAAGCAGATTAGTAATAGTGACACCAGAGGATAGTAGTGGAGATACAATCCAAAGATCATTAATAGACTTTTATCAAAAGACTTCTACCGGTATGACTAACATTGGCAGAATTGCTTTTGACACTCCTTCTGAACCAACAGATAGAGGTGGTAATTCTGCTTTTGGGTTATGGGCATTACCCGTCAATACCACTGGGGCCTGGAACACTGCTATTGGCAGCGCTGCACTTGCGAAGAATACAACAGGCAGACGAAATACAGCTGTTGGACATGCTTCTCAAGATTATACAACAACAGGAAGTTGGAATACTTCGTTAGGTGCAAATTCTTTATCTAGCGTTGATGCCGCAACATTAAATAAAGGATCATACAATACCGCAATTGGTGGTGAAGCAATGAGGTCAAACTCAACAGGATCGTACAACACCGCTGTTGGAATAGGCACACTATATTCAAATTTAGGAGACTCAAATGATCCTCTTAGAGGCAGTTATAATACTGCTATTGGAACTTCTGCACTGTATTATAATAAAACCGGTTATCAGAATGTCGCATTAGGATACCATGCTCAACTACGACGAACTGAGGGAGACTTCAACGTTGGACTTGGTGACGGCGCTTTGAGAGACAGTACTGCTGGAGATCAGAATGTGGCAATAGGCCAAATGGCGCTTGGTGATGGCACAGGAACCTCTACAACAGATGACAATGTTGCTGTGGGTAGCAGCTCTTTAGGCAACGCAGTTGGCGCAAGAAATGTAGCCATTGGATCTAATAGTGGAACTGCGCTTACATCTGGTTCAGGTAATATATGCCTTGGTTTTGGGGCAGGTCCGACAGCAGATACTAGTAACAGACTTTATATAGACAACACTCAACAAGGTGATAACTCTTTAATTACAGGGGATTTTGCAGGGAGAACAGTAACAATAAACCCCTCCAGCAATCTTGGCCCAATATCTTTTGGCAACACAAATGGAACTGGATATGCTGATATGTATTTTTCTGGAGGAAGTGATAGTATTTTCGTATTTAGTAATGAAGGCGCTTCAATCGGTGGAAGAACAAGCTTTGTTTATAAAGGTGCTCAACTCTTCAGTATCTACAATAATGGATCAGCAACTTGGTCTCAAGGAGGATATTCATCATCAGATAGAAGATGGAAAAGAAATATTACTCCGCTAAAAGGCTCTTTAGAAAGAGTCTCAAAGCTTCAAGGAGTAAACTACTACTGGAAAAAGAAAGAATTTCCTAATATGCCTTTTAATGATAAAAAGCAGATAGGGCTTATTGCTCAAGATGTCGAAGAAATGTACCCTGAGCTGGTCTTTACAACAAGTGATGGATACAAATATGTTGATTACAGTAAATTAACTCCAATTCTTATTGAATCACTTAAAGAATTAAACTCTCAAGTTACAAATTTAAACAAACATACAGATAAGTTTGAAAAAGAGGTTAAACTACAAAATAGTCATCTATCTCTATCAGATCTAAGGCTTAAAAATATAAGCAAAGAAAATAAAATAGGACTAGAAAGAATTCTTAAATTGAGAGTTTTTGACTATACGTTTAACAATACAAATCAAGACAAAAGAAAACACACAGGAGCTATTGCTCAAGAATTGCAAAAGATAATCCCCAATGCAGTAGTTGAAGGACCGGGAAATGATAAATATAAGTCATTATTATATATTGATTCAAACGAAATATTATTCACCTGTGTGAACGCAATTAAACAACTATATTCAAAATTTGTTAATATCCAATCTCAAATCTATTCTTTAAATAATAAAATCCACAAATTAGAAGAAGAAAATAAATATCAAAAAGAACAAATAAATTTTCTCATTAATGAAAATAAAAAAATAAATAAAATATTGAACTCATCTAAAAGTTAAAAATGCTAACCGAGTCGAATGATGTTTTTGAACCATATTCCGTATCAAAAATTGAATTAGGAGCTACGTTATATTCTTTACTATGTCCACCATTCAGTTGGTTTGTTGTTGCAAAATTTTCGCTATCATATAAAGGATTGCTTTGTACTTTGAAATTTTTAGAACTGCTTGTTACCTCATTAGAGGTCAAAAAAATATTGCTGATTTTTGAGCTCAATTTTTGACCAATTCCACCAAATGGATTAAGGCCAGATGTCTTATTTACAGAGCTTTCTATGCAATTTTTATCATTTACAAATGTCATTATACCAACTTTATTTTTAAGTTAAACGACCCATAGATATATAAAGTTTATATACTTACAAAAATTGATAATTTTGCACTAACTTGCTTAATGTTTGTAACAAGAAAACTTCTTAAAATTTCAAATACATTAAATGGAGGAAAAAACAGGGACATGTATTTTCTGACTTTCTATCAGAAAACATTAATACAATAATTGAAGTATTTTTAGTTGATGATTGCAGTCAGCATTAATTTAATCCGAAATATATTATAAGTTAAAGGGTGCTAAGTTAGTTTTGTGAGGTCGGTAGAACTTGTACAATAGTATATATCCTGGGTACGTAAGACCATATCAGGGTACATATAACCAAATAGTTAAAAGAAAAGAGGAGGAAGAATCTCAATCCTCTAATGGTTCTGCAAAAAATCAGCAAGAATATTCTAATGCACAAAATCAATTCCCCAACGGGCAACAAGTTGCAATAGACTATTCAAAACCAGGTGTAAACATAGCCCAGATTCTTACTGACTTTAAAAATACAACTTCTGCCATAGGCGCACCAGACAATGTGGCACAAGAAGTAAATACATACTTAAGTCTTGTGGAGGCACAGTCTCAAAAGGAAATCCCTAATTCTCAAATCATACAATCAAACCTAAAAAATGCATCAAAAATCCTTGATGAATATATTTCTGAAAGCTTGAATAAGCCATCTAAAGTTGTGGAAAACTGGACAGATGCATTATTCTTACAAAAAGTTGATTATAAAGCAGATCCCACTGTCATAAGTCAAGACGTACTAAATCAAAGTACAAATAGCAATCAATTACAATCGCCAAAACAAACATCAGAAACAAACACTGAAACTGCTCCAAAGCAACAAGAAGCAGAAGCACAGCTGCCTCAAACGGAAATACAGGTAACACAAGAAAAAACAAATTCTGTTTATGTTCCCGCGGACAAGCAATTAAGAAAAATGTTTATTCAAGCCAAAAAGTACTCTGCAATTGGGCAAGATGAAAAAGCACTAGATTCATATAAACAAACTTTAGACTACGCAAAAAATATAGATGACTCACAAACTCAATCATTAGTATATTACGAGGTTGGACAAATATACGACAAAAATAATCTTCTACCTGAAGCAATCAAAAGTTACAACAAAGCAATCGAAAAAACTGAAGATGAAAACATAAAAGCACGTTCCCATCTTTCTATGGGTGAGATATATGATGATGTGGTTCAATTTGAACCAGCCATAGATCACTATTTTGCAGCAATATCTTATGCCGGCGAAAATGATAACCTTAACTTACAAACTAAAGCTCTAACAAACATCGCTAGTATGTATTGTAACCGGTATGATAAAGCAAATACTTCCGACTACTTGGATTTAGCAACAACTATGGCAAAAGAAACTGGCACAAATAAAACTATTGGGTATGTTTACAAGCAATCAGCCGAAATGAGTGAGCGTTTAGATGAAAACGTTCAAGCTTTAGACTACTATAAAGAATCAACTAGATA
This sequence comes from Cyanobacteria bacterium OH_CBB_238, assembly GCA_023409995.1. Taxonomy (GTDB): domain Bacteria; phylum Cyanobacteriota; class Vampirovibrionia; order Gastranaerophilales; family Gastranaerophilaceae; genus JAEYQN01. Next base: position 3,760 of record JAEYQN010000143.1, read on the forward strand.
CTACACCAACGCAAAAATGACAGATAATATAATAAAAAATTACCAAAGCGCATCTGATATAATGCTAAAACTTGGGGATTCTTCAAAAGCAAAAAATCTATTACAAAAAGCCTATATAAAAGCGCAATCAACTGATAACACAGAACTTCTATCACAAATAACATCTCAACTAGTAAAATTATAATGTAAAGAAGTTTAACAAATCATAAAATTTTTATAAAGTTTATATTTTAATAACCGACTAATAATTTACAAGGGTATGTAAGTTAAGGAGCTTTTTTATGTACAATTACTCAGTTTGGCCAGGAGCCTACAGCTTTAAAGCGGAAATAAAATTATTCTTACAAGCTTTTAAATCCTATATAGAAACCGTGCTTAGAAAAATCGAAGATGCTGAACATCTGAGCGCGCATTAATCCTTTAAATAAAGCCTAACTTTAGATAAAAAGTCATTCACAATAATTGGTTTAGATATAAAATCGATACAACCTTTTAATTTGGCTTTACTTATTTCCTCTTCCGTACAGCAAGCCGAGACAACAACTATTGGTGTATGTGTGTGTATTTTTTTTAAAACTTCATAGCCCGAAACCTTTGGTAATTGTAAATCCAACAAGATTAGATCAAAGATATCATCCGCAATAAGATGTAAAGCAGCCTCTCCGTCACTTGCCTTAAATACCAAATATCCGTATGCAGTGAGAATATCTGACATCAATTTCATATTTAACTCATTGTCTTCAACTATAAGTATTTTCTTTGGCATTATTTTCTCTCATTTGGAAGCTCAATGATAAACGTACTACCTTCATCCACTTTGCTTTCCAACATTATTTTTCCTCCATGGAGGTTAACAAGTTCTTTTGTTATTGTAAGACCTAAACCAGTTGAACTTTCTGACTTTGTGTATGTACTATTTAACTGTACAAATTTGGCAAATATTTTGCCTTGATATTTTTTTTCAATCCCAATCCCATTATCTTTTACTTTTATTATAGTCTTCTTTTGAGTTTGAGAAGCCACTATTTCAATAACACCATTCTCTGGAGTAAATTTAATTGCATTACTCAATAGATTAAACAATATTTGTTGTATTTTTTGATAATCGGCATTGATTACAATTGAATCTTCAACATGCTCTACAATAGATATATTTTTCTTTTCAAAAAGAGGTCTAACTATATTTACAACTTCTGTTATTGCTGAATTTAAGCTAAAATTTTTAATATTTAGCTTGATAGTTTTTGACTCAATTTTTGCCAAATCTAATATTTCATTAATCATTCCCAAAAGGTGTATGCCTGATGCATTTATATCACGGATATATTCAGCTTGTTTTTCATTTAACTCACCAAATATTTCCGACTTCAGCATATCAGAGAAACCAATAATTGCATTCAATGGGGTTCTTAATTCATGAGAAATATTAGCAATAAACTCATTTTTCAACTTGTCTGCTTCAATGATTTTTTTGTTTTGCTCTTTTATTGTTTTGTATGCTTGTGTTTTCTCAATTATGCTATCTTGGAGCGATTTTAGTTGAAGCTTGAATACGCTCGATAATTCAAAGTCCTTTATTGCATATGAAGCAACCGCTGCAAAAGAGTTCAGTATTTCAATATCTTCAGAAGAAAAACTTTTATCATCAAGATTTGCTAGCAATATAAAGCCAAAAACAGTACCTCTGATAGCCAATCTAGATATAATAAACTTTGTTTTTTTTCGTGTTAGTTCAATGTCTTTTGACAAAGAAGAACTTATATCAAATTCAACCAATTCCGTAGAGAATAAAAGTTTTTTTGTTTCATCAGAAATATCAAAAAAGGATTGATCCTCTGAATATAGATTATATTGAGAATAATTTTTTGATGCCTTCAAGTTTATTCTATTAGCATTTATATAGTAGATAGCGCCATAACCGAAATCAATTATGTCTTTTATATAGTCAAAGGTTTTCGCAATACCTTTTTCTGATTCTAAAGCCGTATCTAATATTATTGCAAAATTAGAAAGTGCCTTCTTGTACTTATCTCTTTCCATATCGCAATTATATTTATGTCCATTCCGTTTGGCAAGTAATTAATATACAAAAGCTAAACCTATAAAGAGTTAATTAAGTTTTCAAACTCAGGAAAAGAAATATTTACCCACTGAAACTCTTTTATTTTTAAAGGTTTTTCACAAATCAGGCCTGCAACGTACATGCTCATTGCTATTCTATGATCATGATAACATTCAATGTCAGCCCCACCGACCAAAGAACTTTTCCCATTAATAATAAGACCATCTTCTGTTTCTTTAACATTTGCACCAATTTTTTTTAGCTCACAAACCATAGCTTTTATTCTATCAGCCTCTTTGTTTCTAAGGTCCTGAGCATCTTTTATTATAGTTGCGCCATCAGCCTGCGTTGCTAAAACAGCAATCACAGGAATTTCGTCAATCAGCCTTGGAATAATTTCACCTTCAATTGTGGTCGAAGTCAAAGAAGAATATCTTATGATCAAATCAGCTACTTTCTCATTGGATATTTCTCTTTCATTTAATATTTCTATGTCCCCATTCATTGCTTTGACAACATCTATAATTCCTGATCTAGTATCATTTATGCCAACATTTTTTAGAGTTATTTCAGATCCCGGAACAATAAGTGCTGCGACAATGAAGAAAGCCGCAGAAGAAATATCACCACAAACAGTTATATCTTTAGGCATAAGTTGGGATTTCTGTATAAAAACAGCGTTTCCTCGTTCTTCAATACCAGCACCCAAATACTTCAACATTAATTCAGAGTGGTTTCGTGACTTATGTGGTTCTTCAATACTTGTGATCCCTTCAGCATTAAGACCTGCTAATAACAAACAAGATTTTACCTGTGCAGATGCAATCGGAGAAACATAGTTAATAGCAGAAAGTTTTGCTGGCTTTATTGTCAAAGGAGCTTTATATTCATTATGCAAAATATTTGCACCCATTAATTTTAATGGTTCAATAACCCTTTTCATTGGTCTTTTGCTTAAACTGGCATCCCCAAATAATGTAGTCTCAAAAGACTGTCCTGATAAGAGTCCTGACATCAGTCTCATTGTTGTTCCAGAATTACCACAATCAAGATCACAATTAGGAGCTACTAAGGCATCCGATGAATCAACAATCAAAGTTTTTTCATTTATAAAATCAACTTTGCATCCTAGGTTTTTTATAATACCCAAAGTGCTATGACAATCTGCACCCTTTGAGAAATTAGAAATCTTCATTTTCCCTCGAGTTAATGATGAAAACATAGCTGCTCTGTGGCTGATAGATTTATCTGATGGGATTTCTATTGAACCTTGTAATGGCTTTTCTTTTGGCTTTGAGATTACATCCATAATAAATATTAGACACTAAGCAAACTTTTTTTTCAATCTATGAATAATACTCAAAAAGAAAAAGAAGAGACTAACATAAGTCTCTTCTTTTTCTTAAAGATATGATCTATTCAGCAAAAACATATTCCTTATTTCTATAGCACTCTATACTGTCATATGTAATATCAGGGTGAATCATATAATATTCTAAAGCTTTAACATATGCCTTTGCCGTATCCAATACTGTAAAACAAGGGGTAGAATACATTTCAGCAATTGTTCTAATTAAAAATCCTCTATCTTCTGAACCATACCTAGCTGAGTTATTATTTGTTGTTGGAGCATTTATTATAAAGCACAACTCTTTATTTTTCATATTTCGTTGTATTTTATCAATATCAAACTTTTCAATTTCTTTTGATTCCACGCTATGAAGTTTCAAAAACTTATGAGTTCCTGTAGTTGCAATTAGTTTATATCCAAGATTCACAAGAGCTTGCGCTAAATCTATAGAGTCTTTCTTATAGTGATCATTCACCGAAATTAACACATTGCCTCTTTTTGTAGACATTTCGTAACCTGCAGCAACGAAACCTTTTATTAGAGCTTTTTCATAAATTGTATCTATACCAAGAACTTCACCAGTAGACTTCATTTCTGGAGCCAAGGCAGGGTCAATTCTATTGAGCTTTTGAAACGAGAAAATAGGAACCTTTGCACAAACTAATGAAGTTTTACCCAGCAATCCCATTGGGCATTTCTGCTCAATTAAACTTTGTCCTAGCACTGCCTTTATCCCTATATCAACCATAGGAACATTAGTAACTTTACTCAAGATAGGAACTGTTCTTGATGCTCTGGGATTAACCTCAATAATATAAGCCACATCATCTTTAAGAACAAATTGAATATTCATCAATCCTTTTATTTTAAGAGCTTTGGCAATTTTTTCTGTATATTCTACAAGGTTATTTATTATTTTTTGAGATATTTTTTGTGTAGGGTAAATAGCGATGCTATCTCCAGAGTGAACTCCAGCTCTCTCTATATGTTCAGTTATTCCTGGAATCAAAACATGCTCTCCATCAGAAATTGCATCTAACTCAAGTTCCTTGCCTTCTATATATTGATCAATCAAGATAGGATGATCATCAGAGAATCTAATTGCACCTTCTATGTATGTTAAAAGCTCTTCTTGATTATATACAACCTGCATTCCTCTTCCACCAATTACATATGATGGTCGAACCAACAATGGGTATCCCAATTCTTTAGCAACATTTTTTGCTTCGTCAGCATTTCTAACTGCAGCACCTTTAGGCTGAGGAATATCTAATTTACGTAAAAGCTGCTCAAATAATTTCCTGTCTTCGGCTATATTAATTGACTCAAGAGAAGTACCAAGAATTTTAACACCTTTTTCTTGAAGTTTTGATGCCAAATTAATTGCCGTTTGCCCGCCAAATTGGACCATTACACCTTCGGGCTTCTCTTTTTCAATAATATTCATAATATTCTCAATATGCATAGGCTCAAAATATAGCTTATCCGCAACATCAAAATCAGTGCTCAATGTTTCTGGATTTGAATTAACAATTATAGACTTATAACCATTTTCTTTTACACCCCAAGCCGCATGTACTGAGCAGTAATCAAATTCTATGCCTTGACCTATCCTAATTGGTCCTGATCCCAGAATTAGGATGCTTTTTTCGTTTCTATTTACGTTACTCTCATCAGTTTCATTGTATGTTGAGTAATAATATGGTGTGTATGCTTTAAATTCTGCAGCACAAGTATCTACTATTTTAAAAGACGCTGATATATTATTAGCACTTCTAAAAGATTCGATTTCGCTCAGATCTTTTCTTGTAAACCTTGATATTTCTGCATCTAAAAAACCCTTTTCTTTAGCTTCCATATAAAGGTCTGGGGTTAAGTTTTCTGACTTTAATCTAGTCTCAAAATCCACCAAATTTTTTATTTTATTAATAAACCAAGTATCAATTTTTGTAATTTTATTTATTTCATTTACTGTAATTCCTCGATCCAAGGCCTCAGCAACCCTAAAAATTCTTCTATCGTCTTGTACATGAAGAAGAGCCTTTAACTCATCTTCGCTGCATTCATTGTGTCTAGCACGCAAAACACCTGTTGATTTTGACTCAATAGAAGTTACAGCTTTTTTAAAAGAACTTTCAAATGTTCTTCCTATAGCCATTACTTCACCTGTAGCCTTCATTTTTGTTCCCAGGATTCTATCTCCATTTGCAAATTTATCAAATGGCCACTTTGGGATTTTTGTAACCACATAATCAAGGGCAGGTTCAAAAGCCGCAACTGTCTTATGAGTTATAGAATTTGGAATTTCATGTAAATTATACCCTATTGCAATTTTAGTTGTAACTTTTGCTATAGGATATCCTGTTGCCTTAGATGCGAGTGCAGAAGATCGACTTACCCTTGGATTAACTTCAATTACATAATATTGATTGCTGACAGTGTCTAAAGCATATTGAACATTACAGCCGCCTTCGATTTTCAAAGCTCTGATTATCTTTATCGCAGAACTTCTGAGCATCTGATACTCTTTATTAGTCAGGGTCTGAGATGGGGCTACAACGAAACTATCACCGGTATGAACCCCAATCGGATCAATATTTTCCATGTTACATATGGTTATACAAGTATCATTTGAATCTCTCATTACTTCATATTCAATTTCCTTATATCCAGCAATACTTTTTTCAACAAGGACTTGAGATATTGGGCTTAAAGAAAGACCTGTATGAACAATTTCTTCATATTCACTAAAATTTGTGGCGATACCTCCACCAGAACCACCTAGCGTATAAGCAGGTCTTACAATTATTGGAAAACCTATTTTTTGTGCAAACTTCTTTGCATCATCATAATTTGAAACAGTATCACTCTCAGGAACAGGCTCACAGATTTCATTCATAAGGCTCTTAAATAATTCTCTATCTTCAGCATGCTTTATAGATGAAATTTTTGTTCCCAAAAGTTTTACATTATATTTATCAAAAACACCTTTTTCATCAAGTTCGACTGCCAAATTCAATCCTGTTTGACCACCCAAACTTGCAATTAAGCCGTCAGGTCTTTCTTTGTTAATAATGTATTCTAATGCTTCGCAGGTCAATGGTTCTATATAAATTTTATCAGCAATATTTTCATCAGTCATAATAGTTGCTGGATTTGAATTAACAAGAATAACCTTAATATTCTCTTCTTTTAAAGCCCTGCATGCCTGAACTCCGGCATAATCAAACTCAGCAGCTTGCCCAATAACTATTGGCCCCGAGCCTATTACCAGTACTTTTTCTATATTTTCTATCTTTGACATAATTGAGCCTCTTTTCCTAATTTATTTATCCATTCTGAGAAAATGATATTTGTATCATTTGGCCCAGGCGCCGCTTCGGGGTGAAATTGTACACTTTCGACCATCAAATCCGTGCATCTTATGCCTTCAATAGTCCAATCATTAAGATTTTGGTAAGTAATTTCAATATTATCTTCTAAACTACCTTCAAGAACCGAATAACCATGGTTTTGAGAAGTTAAATAAACCTTATTAGTTAAAAGGTTTATTACAGGGTGGTTTGCTCCTCTATGACCATATTTTAACTTGTAAGTAGCTGCACCAAGAGCAATTGATAAAATTTGATGCCCAAGACAAATCCCATATAATGGTAATAACCCTAAAAGATCTTTCACTGTTTCAATAGTTTTTGTAGCATCTTTTGGGTTTCCAGGTCCATTTGATAACAGAACAGCATCAAAATCTTCTTTTAAAATATCTTCCGCAGTGGCATCAGCAGGAAATACAGTAATATTACAATTTTCTGCTTTTAAACAATCTATTATACTCTTTTTTATGCCAAGATCTATTACAGCAATATTAGCGCCACTTCCATTAATTTTTTCAACTTTGTAAGTCGAAACATCATAAGCAATGTTTGCACTTATTTTATATTTGGATAACTTTTCTTTTAGCTCCTTGGTAATTTCTCCTGTGGTAATGGCACAATTCATATCTCCACTTTCCCTTATCATTTTAGTAAGAGCTCGTGTATCAATTTTGTTTATAGCTATTATATTATTCTGTATTAAGTAATCTGAAATAGTCTGAACACTTTTATAATGGCTTTCATTTTCGCAACAGTTTTTCACTATAAGTCCTTTTGCATGAACTTTTCCTGACTCAAAGTCATCTTTATTTATTCCATAGTTGCCTATCTCTGGATACGTCATAACAATAACTTGTTCTGCATAAGAAGGATCTGTTAATATTTCCTGATATCCAGCCATAGATGTATTAAAGACTAACTCTCCAAAGGCAGTTCCGTCTGCACCAAAAGACTCTCCTTCAAAAATCATTCCATTTTCCAACACCAACCTTGCTTTTTGAGCAGCAGATGACTCATTTTGAGTTAAAAGAGCTTCTTCAATTTCTTCATGAATTTTTTGCATTGCTTCTAGTCTGTTAGTAGCTGAGGTTACGGCTCTACCGATAACCAAATAATCTGCACCTTCCTTTATAGCAAGTTTGGGGGTAGCTAATCTCTTTTGATCATCTTTTGCAGACCACTTTGGCCTAATTCCAGGACAGAGAACTTTAAAATCTTTTCCGCAAGCTTTCTTTATTTTTTGTGCTTCCCAAACACTTGCAACAACCCCATCTAGTCCACTTTTTTGAGCCAAAGTCGCAAGATCAATGACGTACTCGCTTGACTTGTGAGGAATTTTAAGTTGCTCATTTAATGTTTCATCACTAATACTAGTTAATACGGTCACGCCTAAGACTATTGGATTCACAGTACCAATTTCTTTTGCCGCTTTTCTGGCAGCAACAGCAGACTCTCTCATCATTTCAATACCACCCATAGTATGAACATTGTAGAAAGTTGCGCCGCTTCTTATTATGTTATCTGAGGCTTTTGCAACAGTATTAGGAATATCCATCAATTTAACATCGAAAAAGAACTTTATATCTTGTTCTTTCATAAATTTAAAGATCTCAGCTCCATTAGCTGTATAGAGTTGCAAGCCAACTTTAAATACCCCAACATAGTCCTTTAATTCCATAATAAGTTCTTTAGCTGTGTCCATATTGTCAACATCCAGAGCTAGAACTATTTTCTCTTTAATTTCAGGTTTTATCAGCATAGTTTGTCTTCTTCCTATATTAAAATTATATTACATTTAATCTACCGTTAGCCACTGTTGCAACGGCTCTTCCTTTTAATTTAATTTTATCAAAAGGAGATATTCTACATTTGGACTTAAATTCTGATGCATTAACTTCCCATTCTTCGTTAATATCAATTATTGAAAGATTAGCAATACTATTAATCTTAATGTTTCCTTGATCCTCAAGATTTAACAATAATGAAGGAGAATGTGTTAATTTTTCCAATGCCTGCATCAAAGAGAGGTTTCCTGTATGTACGAGGTTCGTTAATGTCAATCCTAAAGCTGTTTCGAAACCTGCAATTCCCATTGGTGCTTTTTGAATTGGAGATTGTTTTTCATCAACAGTATGAGGGGCATGATCAGTTGCAATTATATCAATAGTACCATCTTGTAGACCTTTAATTATTTCTGATAAGTCTTCTTTGCTCCTTAACGGAGGATTCATTTTGAACCTTGCATCAAAAGGAACAATATCATCCTGAGTCAGGCTAAAGTAGTGTGGTGCAGTTTCACAGGTTACTTTTAAACCTTCTTTTTTAGCTTGTCTTATTAATTCAACACTCCTTGCTGTTGAAATATGGGCAAAATGATACCTTGTATTGTAATGTCTAACCACTTCCAGCTCTCTAGCAACAGCAACGCTTTCAGCCAGAGTAGATATTCCCTTTAATCCTTGTCTGCTACTTACAATGCTCTCATTTATAACTCCATTTTTAGCAAGTGAAGAATCTTCACTATGAGATATAACAAGTGAACCCAATGACTCCGCATATTCTAATGCAAGAGACAAGAGTTTCATATCTTCAACAGGTTTACCGTCATCCGAAAAAGCAACGGCACCATTATCTTTTAATTCTGACATATTAACTATAGACTTACCGTCTAAATCCTTCGTTAAAGCGCATATAGGATAAATTATTACTTTTTGATTTTCTTTTGCCTTATCAAGAACATACGTAAGCGTCATCAAATTATCTACAACCGGATTTGTATTTGCCATTGGGCAAATAGCAGTATAACCACCATTAAATGCCGATTCTATACCCGTTTTTATTGTTTCTTTCGCAGTAAAGCCAGGTTCTCTTAGATGACAATGTATGTCTACTAAGCCAGGGGCGATAACTTTTCCGAAACAGTCAAAAACTTCTTCACCTGTTTTGGGAGTCAAATTCTTTTCTATTTGTACTATTATGCCATCATCAATTCTTATATCTAATTCAGCATCCACTTTATTCGCTGGATTAATAACTCTTCCATTTTTAAGAAGCATAGACTGCCTCCTTTTTTTCTCTCAATATATAATTCAATACAGCCATTCTGACAAATACGCCATTTTGCGCCTGTTCTAGGATTGTTTTGCCAACCTTGTCATCAAGAAGTTCAGATGAAACCTCAATATTTCGATTAGCTGGACCAGGATGCATAAGAATTGCATTAGGATTAGCATATTTTTTTAGAAGTTTTGAGTCAATTTCAAACATTCTTTTATATTCAAACGGTGTAGGATAC
>JAEYQN010000151.1 GCA_023409995.1 Cyanobacteria bacterium OH_CBB_238
GCCGTATATCGACCCTGTATTTGAAAATAATGTGCTGCTGACGCAGACCGAAAGGCTGATGATGAGCAGCCGCCCGAAGCAGCCGAAGTATGCAAGAAACAAAAACATTCTTGTTATCGGCGGTTCCGGCAGCGGCAAGACCCGCTTTTTCGTAAAGCCCAACCTTATGCAAATGCACAGTTCTTATGTTGTTACCGACCCGAAAGGCACCGTCTTAATCGAGTGCGGGAAGCTCTTACAGCGGGGCGGGTACAAAATCAAAGTGCTGAATACGATTAACTTCAAAAAATCCATGAAATACAATCCCTTTGCCTATCTGCGGAGCGAAAAGGATATTTTGAAGTTAGTCAATACCATTATCGCCAACACCAAAGGCGACGGGGAGAAATCCGGCGAGGATTTTTGGGTAAAAGCTGAAAAGCTCTACTATACCGCGCTTATCGGCTATATCTGGTACGAAGCCCCCGACGAGGAAAAGAACTTTACGACGCTGCTTGAAATGATAAATGCGTCGGAAGCCCGCGAGGACGACGAGGACTTTAAGAACCCGGTAGACCTCATGTTTGAACGTCTGGAAGAAAAAGACCCGGAACATTTTGCGGTCAAGCAGTACAAGAAGTACAAACTTGCGGCAGGCAAAACGGCAAAGTCAATCCTTATTTCCTGCGGCGCAAGGTTAGCCCCCTTTGACATACGGGAACTGCGCGAACTCATGGAAACCGACGAAATGGAGCTTGACACTTTGGGAGATAGAAAAACGGCATTGTTCGTTATCATCTCCGACACCGACGACACTTTCAATTTTGTTGTTTCCATTCTCTACACGCAGCTTTTCAACTTGTTATGCGACAAAGCCGACGATGTTTACGGCGGGCGGCTGCCTGTTCATGTGCGCTGCCTGTTAGATGAATTTGCGAATATCGGTCAAATCCCGAAGTTTGAAAAGCTCATAGCGACCATACGAAGCCGCGAAATATCGGCTTCTATTATTTTGCAATCACAGTCGCAGCTAAAGGCAATCTACAAGGACAACGCCGATACCATAGTCGGCAACTGCGACACGACCCTTTTCTTGGGCGGCAAGGAAAAAACGACGCTCAAAGAAATATCGGAAATCTTAGGCAAAGAAACGATTGACAGCTTCAACACTTCCGAAACCAGAGGGCGGGAGCTTTCGCATGGGCTGAACTATCAGAAGTTAGGCAAAGAGCTTATGACGCAGGACGAAATCGCGGTCATGGACGGCGGGAAATGTATCTTGCAGCTTAGAGGTGTGCGCCCGTTCTTCTCTGATAAGTACGACATCACGAAGCACCCGAAATACAAGTACCTGTCCGACGCAGACCCGAAAAACGCCTTTGACATGGAAAAGCATATCAAACGCCGCCCCGCTATCGTAAAGCCGGACGAAGTATTTGACTACTACGAAATCGACGTACAGGAGGACGCAGCACCGTAAAGGGAGGTGGTAATCTATCCGAACTGTAAACACGGGCTATATGGTACGCGCCCCTACTTGGAGCGTGGCAGGAAGCCGCAGCGTATCAACCCTTACAAAAATGACAACTGAATACCGCCGCGCCGCAGCAGTTTAAGCAGCGCGAGGACGCAGCCGCCGAACACAGGCGGCTTTTTTCATACCCAAAACCAAAAACAAACAATTTTTATCGCCGCAAAGCGGCAGAAAGTGAGGATATTATATGGCATTTTTCAACAGCGCAGTAAACGTATTGCAGACCCTTGTTATCGCTCTTGGAGCAGGCTTAGGCATTTGGGGCGTTATCAATCTTCTGGAGGGATATGGTAACGACAATCGTGCGACACGTTCGTAAGTGAAAAGCTTGCGCACAAAGTCGAAGGGCAATTGTAGCCCGAAACTTTGGAGAACTGATATTCCGATGGGTGAAATGAGGGGGTAACGTCCCGAAGCGCCACCCTAATACTCCGAATGGCGGGGAGCATGCAACGGCTCTCTCCAAAAGTTTATAGAGCTCGGTGAAGTCGGCAGAGAGCAACCGTAAGACTGGTTTTCAGACCAGACACGAAAGCTGTCCAGAGGTGGATGGTGTTGCCTATATGCCGGGGGTCGGATATCCATGGTGAGAATGTATGAAAATACTGACGAAATTCTGAATGTACGAGTCTAAACGTTGATGCTGTCAAAAGGCAGTACACCTTTCATGGTGGTATCTGTGGGCGAGTAAAATTGGTTGTTATGAAAGTCCATGCATCGTTACAGGCGGTGCAGTTATGCATGACCAGATACAGGCTTAGAGGAAGAACCTAAAGATATCCAATGATAGGAATATCGGAACGTGGAAAGCTGGGAACACGGAGGCGGTTGCAAGCCAGTGATGTGGTGGATGGAAATACCTTCGCGAGAGGGCAATAACCATTCTTTATTCCAGTGAGAGTAGTGGCACAGTACCTGTGAAGCCGTGAATAAGTAAGCGGTGGAGGGATAGCCACAAGTCGAATTCAGCAAAGAAAATGAAAACACAACAAACACAGCTTCGAGTATGACAAAGAAAATCCAAACCGAAGGGAGAGGATGCCTGTGTTGACTTCGGGGCAGCAAGAAAGGAAAAGTAAACAGAGAAAAATCCGCAACTCAGAGTATTACGACATGGAAGGTACTTTTGACAGGCTGTATGCAGAAAGTAAGAAAGATAAAACCTTCAACCATCTGATGGAAATCATCGAGAGTGAAGAAAATATCAAGCTTGCATACAGAACGATAAAGAAGAATACAGGAAGTGATACTTCGGGAGTGGATAAAAGGACGATAGCCGACCTTGCAAAGTTAAGCGAGGAAGAATACGTCCGTCTCATATGGAAACAATTCAGTAATTACCATCCACGACCCGTAAGGCGAGTGGAGATACCAAAGCCCAATGGAAAGACCAGACCTCTGGGAATTCCAACTATCGTGGATCGGATCGTACAGCAATGTATTTTGCAGGTCATGGAGCCGATATGTGAAGCAAAATTCAGTGAGAACTCCAACGGGTTCCGCCCGAACCGTTCCGCTGAGACTGCTATTGCGCAATGCATGAGGCTGATACAGGTACAACATCTGTACCATGTGGTTGACCTCGATATTAAAGGCTTCTTTGACAATATCAGTCATACAAAGCTGATTCGTCAGATATGGGCATTGGGAATCCGGGACAAAAAGCTGTTATGCATTATAAAAGAGATGCTGAAAGCACCTGTTGTTCTGCCAGATGGGGAGAAAACATATCCCACACGGGGTACCCCGCAAGGCGGTATTTTGTCGCCATTGCTTGCAAACATCGTATTGAATGAACTGGATTGGTGGATTGCCTCACAATGGGAGGAGATGCCAACAAAAACAAAATTCAAAACGAGGAGCAATGCGCAGGGAACAGAGATTAAGAGCCACGCTTACAGGGCTCTGCGCCGGAGCAGATTAAAAGAGATGCATGCAGTTCGGTACGCAGATGATTTTAAAATTTTCTGCGCAACACATGAGGATGCTGTCAGAGCATACAAGGCAACAGAGTTATGGCTAAAGGACAGGCTGGGGCTGGAAATCAGCCCTGACAAATCCAAAGTAGTTAATCTCAAAAGACAGTATTCTGATTTTCTCGGGTTCAAACTGAAAGTCCGTAAAAAGGGTAAGAAATATGTGGTTCGGTCTCATATGAGCGATAAAGCATACAAAAAGGCTCATGAAAAAGTATCGGAAGAAGTAAAGAAACTGGCTCATTCGTCAGATGATAATGCTCAGTTCATGCAGCTTCAGGAATATAACTCTGTAGTTGCCGGACTTCATGAATACTATTATATTTCTACAGAAGTATCCCATGACTTCAGCAGACTTGCCTTCAGTATCAACAAACAGCTCAGAAACAGACTGAAAGGCGACTTATCCAAAAAGGGACAGCTCAGAAATGGGTTCATTAAAGAAAAGTATGGAGCAAGCAGACAGATGAGGTTCCTTCATGGACGGCCGGTGGTTCCACTGGGATATGTCCAGTCAAAGAATGCCCAGCATAAAAGGAAATCCATCAATAAATATACGGTCAAAGGTCGGGAACAGATTCATAAGAATCTTGCAATCGACACAGCGACAATGTTATGGCTGATGAGAAATCCTGTAAAAGGCAGAACCATTGAATATGCGGATAACCGTATTTCTTTGTATGCGGCACAGTATGGTAAATGTGCAGTGACAGGAATTCCGATGAATTCCCACGATATTCACTGCCACCATAAAGTGCCGGTTAGCAATGGCGGTTCGGATGAATACGCAAATCTTATTCTTGTCAGCAAAGCGGTTCATATCCTTATCCATGCTTCTTCAGAACCTACGATTGAGAAGTACCTGAAATCCTTAAATCTTGACAATAAACAAATAGAAAAGCTTAACAAACTTCGTACTATGGCAGAAATGCCACCTATTATTCTTTGAATTTAATGCTGTAACGAAGTGTGTAAGTTGTGTTTAAAAGCCCTGGACGGCTGAATTCGATGGAGCGCCGTGTGCGGTGAAAGTCGCATGCACGGTGTGGAGCGGGGGAAAATCCGGAGATAACTTCAAAGGATTACCTATCGCTATCGGGTGCGAATGCTCATGTACGGTAAGGAAGCAAGCAACCGAAAACAAGAGATAGACCGCCAGCACTACACTATTCCGAACCAAAGACCAAAAGATAAGCATTGTGGGAAAATCTAAACTTTTGGATTTTCC
>JAEYQN010000186.1 GCA_023409995.1 Cyanobacteria bacterium OH_CBB_238
GGATACAACCCATTAAGGTGCCTTTCATTCTGGACTCTCAACACCATCACAACATCGCAATTGGTTATAGCTTGTTCAACATTGTTAAACCATTTTACAGGATATTTATTATGTTCTTCAGGTCTAAAGTATGTTGGAGCACAGGCATTTATATTTGCTCCAAACTTATTCAACAAAGCTATATTAGATTTTGCTACCCTGCTATGCTTTATATCTCCAACTATAGCAATATTTTTCCCCTCAATTGAGCCGATTTTCTCACTCATTGTATAGAAATCCAACAATGCCTGAGTTGGATGAGCCCGATTACCATCTCCTGCATTTATAAAACTCATAGGATATTTAACTTGCTGAAGTGTATTATCAATAATTCCAGAAAGGTTATGTCTTACTATCACTGCATTTATACCTATGAAAAACAAGTTTTCGATTGTGTCTTTGAGTGATTCTCCCTTTGTTAAAGATGAATTTTGAGTATCAAAGTTAATTACATTCATGCCCAGCTTTTTTGCAGCAATTTCAAAACTACATTTTGTTCTTGTGGAATTTTCGCAAAACATTAAAGAAATAGTTTTACCAAGAACTTCAGACTCAATTGTTTGAGACTTAAATCCTTTGGCCATATCTATAACATTAACAATTTCATCTTTATTGAGTCTTTCAATATCGATAAGGTGTCTCATTATACTGCTCCAGCTGTCTTTTCATTTCCCCTGCTTCCCGGCTTAACCAGAGGAATATTTTCATTACATAGAGGACAATCTGATGGATCATAAACAACAGGATCAATTTGCAATAATGATTTAATATTATAATCAGTCTTACCAGACGTTCTATCAACAATACATCCTATCGCAACTACTTCTGCTTCAAATTCTTTTATTGCTTCTATAGTTTCTTTTATTGTTCTGGCAGTGGTAATTACATCTTCAATAATTACTACTTTTTCGCCTTTTTTAAGAGAATAACCTCGTCTTAATTGCATTTCACCATCTTTTCTTTCAACAAAAAGATTCCTTTTTTTTGCCTGTTTAGCTGTTTCATAACCAATAATTACAGCACCTACAGCAGGAGCTATCACAGTATCAAAATCCAAAGATTGCAGTTGTTGCGCCAAAAGGGTTCCTATTTTTTCTGTAATTTCAGGATATTGATACAACTTTGCACACTGAAAGTATATATTAGAGTGAAGCCCTGATGTAAGGCAGAAATGTCCATTCAGCACACCTTCTGCTGATTCTAATAGGTTTAAAATTTCGTTATTGCTCATTTATAGCTCCTCTTAATTCTAGTTTTAATTCATCTATGTTTTTAAATCCATTTTTAAGCATAAAATCGGTAAGTTCTTTAACGATAATTTCACATGCATTGGGATGAGTAAAATTTGCAGTACCTATTTGAACAGCATCAGCACCAACGGCAAAAAATTCCATCACATCTTCAAATGTAGCAATTCCACCAATACCAATAATTGGAATATCAACAGCTTGAGATAATCGTCTAACAGCACCAAGTGCTATTGGTTTAATTGCTTTTCCTGATAAACCGCCTTGAATCATAGTTTTTTTAAATTTGCCGTTTAAATACTCAAGTTTTAGCCCCATAGCTTTTACCGTATTAATAGCAGAAAGCACATCAGCGCCTGCGTTTTGAGCTGCAACGCCCAGTTTTTCTATAGAGGTGACATTCGGAGTTAATTTAACAACAAGAGTTCCAGAGTATTCTTCTCTTACAGATTTGACCAATGTATAAAGAGATTCTTCATCAACACCAAATTCCAAACACCCTGATTTTACATTAGGACAAGAGACATTTAGCTCTACTGCTTTTATTTTTGCCCCTTCACAGATCTTAGCCAAATCCACATACTCTTCCAACGTAGACCCTGCAAGATTCATAATATAGCCGACATTGTTTGCATCAAGTACTGGTACTTTTTCTGCTAAAAATCTTTTTACACCCAAATTTTCCAGCCCAATAGAATTGATCATTCCAGCCTCTGTTTCAAAGATTCTCAAATGATTATTGCCTTCTCTCGGCTTAAGAGAAATAGCTTTTGTAACAACAGCACCTATAGAGCTGATATCCATTAAATCATCAAACTCTATTGTATAACCATATGTCCCTGAGGCACTTAATATAGGATTTTTTAAAGTTAACCCTGGGAGTCTTGTAGTTAAATCTATCACTTGATTTGCTGTTACCATATAACATCACTCCCTTTAAAAACAGGTCCATCTTTGCACACAGTGGCATTTTTGATAGTGCCGTTTGAATTAATTTTTATAACACAGCCTCGACAAACACCTATTCCGCACGCCATAACCTTTTCCATTGCAACTTGTGATTCAATGGAATATTTCTTTGCTATTTCTGCAACTTTCTCCAACACAACATGAGGCCCGCAAGAATAAATTACTTCCGGTTTGTACTCATTTATTGCCTTTTCTATATAATCAAGAATACTTCCCTGGCTTCCCAAACTACCATCGTTTGTTATCACAGAATCACATATTATGTTTTCTGGCACCTCTGCCTTAGAAACAAAACCGCCCATAGAATGCGCAGCTACATTCAATTTCTTTAAAACATTTTGCAAATAAAAAATAGGAGCGATTCCAATTCCCGCTCCTACCAATAAAGATTTTTTATTTGAAATAAAGAAACCATTGCCCAAAGGGCCTATAAAATCTATTGTGCTTCCAACAGATAAATTCTTTATATATTTTGTACCCTTGCCTTTTTCTTTAAACAAAACGCCTATTCTGTTTTTTTCTTGAAAGGAAATGCTGAATGGGCGTCTAAGAGTCAAATTATCACATAAAATAGAAACATATTGACCTGGCGCCGATTCAAAATCATATGGCGTTTCAAATTCTATATAAAAACAAGAATTTGAAACTTGCTCTATTTGCCTTACTGTTCCTATATGCGTTTTTTTTGTTTTTTGTTGAATCATTTTCTTACCTTTATCGAAAGCTTTAATTAAAAAAAAGAAAAAGCAAAAGCTTTTTCTTCTTATTTTATATTTATTAAATTTATGTCCAAATGCTTATGTAACATGTCTTTCTTTCTTTCAATTTCATATATTATATGTTCAACCATAAAACAAAAGTCAATAGATGGATTAATAAATGTAAAAATATTACAACAAGTTTTTATGATACTTTCAGGCATTATTTTCTGGGCACTTAATTATTAAAATCTAATAGTACATAGAAATAAGGATAAAATATATGTTTAAACATTTACCGATTACTAAAGATATCCATAGAGCTAAAAAATTTTTTGAAGACCTATTAGCCTACACAACCACGCCTTACTCATTAAATGAACTTCTTGAGAAAGATATAGAAGAATTCAACTTGGTGGACGTAAGAGCATATGATGATTATATTGACGGTCATATTCCATTTGCAGTTCATATACCATCAGATGACATTAAGGGTAACATTCACATATTAGATAAGAGCAAACCCACAATCATATATTGTTATGAACAACACTGCCATTTAGCAAAAAATTCTGCTTTGGTATTGCTTGATTATGGTTACCCGACAATAGAATTAGAAGGCGGCTTTGCTGCTTGGAAAAAACATGGATATGACATAGTAAAGACCGACTCAAATAAATAAATATGCTAGTTTTTTCTTACATCAGCTGCTAATTTGTGTGCGAACAAACCTTCTTTTTCTGCAAGGATTGATGCATTCTCGGCTATATCTCGGATACAAGTTTTGTCTATTATTTGATATGTTTGAATTTTAACATAATCAAAAACACTCAAACCACCAGAATAGCGAGCTACTTGGTTAGTAGGAAGGGTGTGGTTTGTTCCACTCACATAATCACCAAAAACTTCAGCTGAGTAATTTCCAACAAATAATGAACCATAATTTTTGAATTTGTCTATGTATTTTTCAGCATTTTCAAAGCATAGTTCAAGATGTTCAGGAGCTCTCTTTTCAGAAAGCTCAATAGCTTCACTTAAATCATTCACAATTACAGAAATAGATTTTTCAAAAGCAATTTTGGCTATTTCTTTTGTGGCAAGGCTATCAAGAAACTCTTCTGCTTTCTCTTTCACAGAATTCGCAAATTCTTCGGATAAACAAATAAGATAAGCTCTTGCATCTTTGTCATGTTCACACTGAGCTAACATGTCAGCTGCAACAAATTCAGCATTTGCACTTTCATCTGCAATTATCAAAACTTCTGATGGACCAGCCAAAAAGTCTATCCCACATTCACCAAATACTTGTTTTTTTGCAGATGTAACAAACTTATTACCAGGCCCGACAATCTTATCAACTTTAGGCATAGACGCTGTTCCATAAGCCAATCCGGCTATAGCTTGAACTCCGCCAACTCTGAATATTTTATCAGCACCAGCTAAATGACAAGCAGCTATGGTAACTGGTTGAATCTTCGGCGACACAGCTATTACATTTTGAACTCCTGCAACTTTAGCAGGAACTATTGTCATAATGGCTGAACTAGGAAGTGGGTAATTCCCTCCAGGAATATAACAACCGATATTTTGTATCGGCACAATTCTATGACCTAATTTTGCACCACCAACAATCGTATCAAGATTTTTTATGCAATCTAGTTGTTTTTGAGCAAATTCTTTTACATTTTTTATACCAAAATTTATAGCATCAATTGTACCAAGATCAACCATTGAAATAGCATTATCTATTTCCTTTTCAGATAGTTGAAGGCAAGCTATGTCCCCATCACCAAACTTTTTGGAATATTTTCTAAGAGCATCATCTCCAAAGTTTCTTACATCAGCTATTATCTCAGTTACTGATAATATGTTTTCAAATTCTATTTTCTGAAAAAAATCTTCTGAAATATTTGAAATATCAACTATTTTCATTTGTTTTTCCTATTTTGTTCTTGAAGCAAGATTAGATACTACATCTTGAGGGGTTATGTTATGTTTTGCCATCAAAGTCAAGACAAAATACGTAAGATCACTAGCCTCCCATTCCAGGCCATCACCTTCTTCGAAATTAACTGTTTCAAATGCTTCTTCCATAATTTTTCTTTTTAAGAAAAAGTCATTTTTGAACAACTTAGTTGTGAATGAATCCTCTGGGAGTTTTTCTTTTCTATCCAAAAGCAAATTATATAATTCACTTACACAGAACTCTCTGTCCTCAAAACACGAAAATCTATCTAAATGACAAGCATTTCCTTTTTGCCTTACTTTGTACAGTAATGTATCTTGGTCACAATCAAATTTTGCGCTTATTAACTCTTGAGTATTTCCAGATGTAAGCCCCTTTGTCCAAAGTTCTTGCCTTGATCTACTGTAATAAGTAGCTAAGCCTTCACCTAATGACTTCTTAACAGCTTCCTCATTTGAATAAGCCAGCATAAGAACTTGCTTTGTTTCAATATCTTGAACTATAGTTGGAATTAGTCCGTCTTGTTTTTCAAAATCAAGCACTGCGCAAAA
Source organism: Cyanobacteria bacterium OH_CBB_238 (assembly GCA_023409995.1). Lineage (GTDB taxonomy): Bacteria > Cyanobacteriota > Vampirovibrionia > Gastranaerophilales > Gastranaerophilaceae > JAEYQN01. Next base: position 5,471 of record JAEYQN010000186.1, read on the forward strand.
AGCATCTTCTAATTTCACTGCACCTGTATATATAGACATTCCAAGCTGAGTAGAAACATTCATTTTTACAAGAGTTTTAATCTCTTCAATAGTGGAAATACCACCAGCAGCAACTAAAGATTTTTTGGTTAATGAACGAATATGTTTTATAGCATCAATATCTGTACCGCCCATCATTCCCTCTTTTTCAACTATTGTATATAAATAGCCTGAGCAGAGATGATCAAACCTTTTAACAAAATCCTCAGGTGTGGCATTTAGTTCCTTTGTCCAACCTTCTGTTGTTACTTTTCCGTTTTTAGCATCAATAGCAATAAGAACCTTGTCACTTGGAAGTTTGGATAAAAATTCTTCATTAGCAGCAGTTCCTATAATGATTTTCTTAGCACCATTTGCAAGAATTCGTTTTGCTTTGTCTTTATCCCTAATTCCACCACCAACTCTACAATGAGCAACCTTACAAATTCTTTTTATTAATTCTTCGTTATCGCCTTTCTCCATAGCTGCATCAAGGTCAATAACCGCTATTTCGCCAAATCTTGAATAATACTTGGCAAGCTCAATGACGTCATCTCGCTCTAAAACTTTTTCTTTTCCCTGTTTTAACTGAACTGCCTTGCCTGACATTAGGTCTATACTTGGAATAATCATCTTTTCACCACTGTTCTCTATAATTAACTACATTATATAGCAAAAACTTTTTATATGTTTAGAATATTACCCAGTTGTCTAGTAGCAATTGCCCGAATATTATGGCAATATCATGGCAGTTGATTTTTTGCCAAAATAGTATAAAAACATCCACAGTAACAAGAGATTGTTATCCCCCAGCAACTCTTGAAAACATATGAGGATTATAGAGATCTCTAATATCTAAAAATTTCTTATGGAAGAAATACAAGTGATAAGGAGTCGTTATGGTTGACTGCATTTACAAGGTTTCTGATTATATGTCGAAGCTTCCTGCTTTTGTGCAAGCTGAATCGCATTTGGACAATGTTCTTTCAAAAATGCTTAAATTCAAAATGAAAGAACTGCCTGTTATTGATTCAAAAATAAAAGTAAAAAACTTTGTGTCTCAAAAAACCTTGTTTAAATACTTTGATAACCTTGATAGCTTAAGCATCTCAGACATTTTAAGTGGAGAAAATCATGGAATAATTGCTTATCCTGATTCAGACTTGGACGAAATTTATTCAATTATGAAATCTTTAAGCCTACATTATATCCCAATAGTCAAAAACCCTTGGGATAGAAAATTAATGGGTTTTCTCTGCATAAAAAAGCTAGAAAAACAGTTTAAGAAAAAAGTCAGTATAGCATCATAGGATTTATTTTATTTAAACTCAAATCTATATTGATTCGAAATCAATTCCCTTAATTTTAATTTCTGTTTTAACTTTATTTTTTCCTTTTGCTGGTAGATCCACTTTATCAGCATAGATAACTAATCCTAAATTCGTTCCTATAGGAGTTCTAAGTCTTGCCTGATTTTTAGCTAGAATATAACTTGTTTTAGAAGAATAATCAGTTTTAGATCTCTTAATTACTTCTTCAGGTGCATCATAATCTCTAACCAGAGCTCTTGATTCACCTATATTTTTACCAAGCTTAGCATATTCTTGTGCTTCAGCACCTGAGAATATATAATTCAAATAATTACTATAATATGGTCTTATTACATCGTTTTTAGTTGAGAGAATGGGTTGAGCGGGTATTCTATAATCTCTGTCGACAAAAGAATATGTTTTTCTAATCATCGAATTAAGTGCATTATCATATGT
>JAEYQN010000030.1 GCA_023409995.1 Cyanobacteria bacterium OH_CBB_238
CGGAAATTAGGAGGTGGACAGATGCAGGAAAAGAAAGCTTCACCTGAAAAGAAGGCAATCGTAAAGAAAAATCTAGAAGTGTCTGAAATAACATCAAAAAAGGAGGAAAGAAGAATGTCACAGGAAGCATTAGGAATGGTAGAAACAAGGGGATTGGTAGCGTCTATTGAAGCAGCGGATGCAATGTGTAAAGCAGCAAATGTTGTCTTGGTAGGAACAGAGAAGATAGGTTCCGGACTAGTAACAGTAATGGTACGTGGAGATGTTGGTGCTGTAAAATCAGCGGTAGAAGCAGGGTCCAATGCAGCAGGGAGACTTGGAGAATTAATTGCGACGCATGTAATACCAAGACCGCATTCAGATGTAGAGCTAATTTTGCCAAAACTGAAATAATCAAGTCAAAATCAGTTAACGGCTCCTTTCAGATGGAGCCGTTTTCTAAAATGGACGGGAGAGTCAGAATGGAAGCAGATACAAAAAATAACGCATTAATCACAAAGATAGTAATGGAGATAGTAAGTCGAAAAGCGCCTTCTGAAAGAGAATATCAGATACCAATCGGGGTATCGGCCCGGCATGTGCATTTAACACAGGCACACGTTGAGGTGTTATTTGGAAAGAATTATCAGTTGACCAAGAAAAAAGATCTTATGGGTGGTCAATTCGCATCTAATGAGCTTGTTACCATTGTCGGACTTAAGCTTAGAGCAATAGAAAATGTAAGAATTTTAGGGCCTGTGAGACAGACATCACAAGTAGAGATATCAGCCACCGATGCTATTAAGTTAGGTATTACGGTACCAATAAGAGAATCGGGAGATGTTTTAGGTTCTGCTCCGATTACATTGGTCGGTCCTAAGGGAGCGTTATTTCTACAGGAAGGATGTATTGTGGCAATGCGTCATATCCATATGTCGCCGCAGGATGCCAATATGGCAGGCTTACAAGATGGTGATATTGTATCGGTAAAAACGGATAATGAAAGAGGGACGGTTCTGAATCAGGTAAAAATCCGGGTATCTGACAATTACACATTAGAAATGCATATCGATACAGATGAAGCGAATGCGTGTAAGATCTCCACAGGTGAGATGGTCACGATGATAAGATAAGAATTGGAAGGAGGCAGCCATGATTATTGGAAAAGTGGTAGGCAGTATTGTTTCTACCAGAAAATGTGATAATTTAATAGGCAATAAATTTATGATTGTGGAACCAATCAGCCGAATGAATGGATCTCAGAACCAATTGGTAGCGACTGATAATATTGGGGCCGGTATTGGGGAAACTGTGCTGATCGCAATGGGGAGCGCAGCCAGAATAGGTTGCGGAATGGAAACAGCACCAATTGATGCAGCAATTGTTGGTATTGTTGATGAGGGATATGGATTGGAGTAGATGAATTCATGGAAATAAAAGAGCTTAGCAGAATAATTAGAGACAATGGCGTAGTGGGGGCCGGCGGAGCTGGCTTCCCTACGTATATTAAAATCGATGAAAGAGCCAATACGATTATTATGAATTGCGCAGAATGCGAACCGCTTTTGAACTTGCACAGGCAACTATTACAAAGATATGCAAAAGAGATCTTAGAGACCTTTTCTTTGATAGCAGATACGGTTGGAGCGAAAGAGGCAATTATTGGCATTAAAGCAGAATATAAGCAGGCGATAGAGGCCCTGCATGACTATATAGAATTATACCCAAATGTGAGTATACACTTACTAAAGAGTGTTTATCCGGCTGGGGATGAAGTGATACTCATCTATGAGACAACGGGAATCGTTATTCCCCCCGGGGAGATTCCCATAGAATCTGGTATAGCAGTATTTAATGTTGAGACAGTTTATAATATCTATAGAGGCTACCAAAATGGAGAACCTGTTGTGGATAAAGTAGTATCAATCGTGGGAGAGGTAGAGAATCCAATTACCGTAAGAGTGCCGCTTGGATGTTCGATAGAAGATGTGGTATCAACAGCAGGAAAGTTAACGACAGAGCATCCGATGTATATGATAGGCGGGCCTATGATGGGAAAAATAGGGAGCAGATATGATACCATAACAAAGACAACGAACGCAATATTAGTGTTGCCGGAGAACCACTTTATCGTACAAAGAAAACGTGGTAAGGCATCGATCGAGTTGAAAAGAGCTGCATCTGCTTGTTGCCAATGTCAGATGTGTACGGATCTTTGTCCGAGACATGCGCTTGGCCACCCGATAGAACCGCATAAATTTATGAGAAGTGCGGCAAATAAAGATTTCCGGGATACCAATGTATTTATTCACACACTGTTTTGCAGCTCTTGTGGATTGTGTGAAATGTATGCCTGTCCCCAGGGACTGTCTCCAAGGACCTTAATGGAGGCGTATAAGATAGGACTTCGTAAGGCTTTCGTTAAGGTACCAAAAGGTGTTAGAACAGCCACAATAAAAGAATCCAGGGAATATCGAAAAACACCCAAAGATCGTCTGACTGCCAGACTGGGGGTATCCAAATATGAGAAACCGGCCCCCTTTTATGATAACGTGGTAAGTGTTTCAATAGTAAAAGAGTTGTTATGCCAACACATCGGTACATCGGCAAAAGCCATTGTAAAAATTGGAGATATGGTATATAGAGGTCAGGTGATTGGAAAAGAAACAGAAGGACTTTGTGTTCCGCTACATGCATCTATCAGCGGACGGGTGACAGACGTGACAG
>JAEYQN010000077.1 GCA_023409995.1 Cyanobacteria bacterium OH_CBB_238
CACCTGATTCATCAAAGGGAAGCAGATTAGTAATAGTAACACCAGAGGATAGTAGTGGAGATACAATCCAAAGATCATTAATAGACTTTTACCAAAAGACCTCTACCGGTATGACTAATATTGGCAGAATTGCTTTTGATAATGTTTCTGCAACTAACGGATATGGTAATTCAGGAAATACAGCAATTGGAAAAAATACATTAATCAATAATATTCCTTCACTGGGCCAAGCATATGGAATGTGGAATACAGCATTAGGTTCAGAGTCCCTGTATCATAATTCTATTGGCTATCATAACACAGGACTTGGGGATTGGACTCTATACAATAATACAACAGGGACAGATAATGTTGCAATAGGGTCTAAATCTCAATACTATACGTCTACTGCTTCAGGAAATACTTCATTAGGGACTTTTTCTCTTGGGGGATTGGACCAATTGGGCTTAAGATCAGAAATGCTAACTGGAAACTACAATACTTCAGCTGGTTACCTTTCTATGAGAGCAAATGAAAATGGGGAGAACAATACAGCACTGGGAGCATTTTCTCTAACCAGTAATAAAACAGGTAGTGAAAACACATCTATTGGCACTGGCTCTTTATATCACAGCACAAATGCTTCTTTTAATGTTGCAATGGGGTCTTATGCTTTAGCTGGCTACCAAGAAGGAAGAATTTCTCAAAATACAGGATACAAAAATGTTGCAATGGGTTATGCTTCAATGCTTCTAAATACAACTGGATACGAAAATGCGGCAATTGGATTTGAATCAATGAGAAATAATACTGTGGGTTGGCATAATGCAGCATTCGGACATCTTGCTTTAACTAGTAATACAACTGGTTATGATAACACTGCTATTGGGACCTCTGCTTTATATTCTAATACTACTGGGCATAATAATACTGCAATTGGTATGTGGGTCCTCAGAAATAATACAGCCGGAAACCACAATACTTCAGTCGGAAGAGGAAGTCTTTTAAACGCAAAGGGTAGTCAGAATATCTCAATTGGGTTTGGTTCTGGTTTAAATATTGTAAATGGAGGCGGTAACATTGTTATTGGGACTAATGCTGGACCATCAACCAATACATCGAACCAATTATTTATACACAACAGCCAGACCGATTCTCCTTTGATTTGGGGCGATTTTTCTGCTGGCACTGTCAATGTTAATGGAGCCTTTTCTGCCACATCTGTTACCCAAACATCAGACAGGAGAGTTAAAAATATTATAGGAGATAATAAAATAGGTTTAGAGCGTATTTTAAAGTTAAATGTTAGAGAGTTCACTTTTAAAGGTTTCCCTTACGATAAAAGAAAACATACAGGAGTAATTGCTCAAGAATTACAAAAAATCATTCCAAATGCCGTGGTTGAAGGTCCAGGGAATGATAAGTATAAAACACTATTGTATATTGATGCAAATGAAATATTGTTTACCTGTGTTAATGCTATTAAACAGTTGTATTCCAAAATGCTTGCCATTAATTCAAGAATTGTTCAATTAGAGTTGGAAAATAATAAACAACAGAAAGAAATTAATGAGTTAAAAGATAAGATTAAAATGTTGGATTCAAAAGTAAGTAAGAGATAGTTTTAATCACTGATTTTCATATAAATAATTTATGAGATAATAGTTACTGGAAGTAGTACTAAAGAGTTGATTATATGATTACCAGATTAAAAGATTTTTATAAAGAGCCAGCTGCTATCACTCCTATATGTGATAAACAATTGGTTGACAAGACTTATAAAGCGTGGAGAATAAGAATCTTTTTGACTATGTTTTTGGGTTACATAGCTTTCTACTTATGTAGGAAAAACATCTCAGTGGCTCTTCCTTCTATGGGAGAATCTTTGGGTTATTCAAATACGGAGCTGGGCTTACTTGGAAGTTCACTATATTTAACTTATGCCGTCGGCAAATTTATAAATGGAATAATTGCTGATAATACAAATGTAAAAAAGGTTTTACCAACTGCTCTTATCATTTCAGCTATTGCTAATTTATGTTTTGTTGCAAGTGCTATTTTTATTACACCTGGAAAAACAAGCTTTTTTGGATTGCCTACTGCGTCAATTTTATTATGGGTAATGGCATTTTTTTGGGGCTTAAACGGTTGGTTTCAATCTATGGGATTTCCCCCAATTGCGAAGAATTTATCTTATTGGTTTTGCAACAAAGAGAGAGGGTTTAAATGGTCGTTATGGTCTTCTTCGCATGAAATAGGTACATATTTAAGCGTTATTTTATCGGGCTTTCTAGTTATGAATTATGGGTGGAAAATGGCTTTTGTAGTGCCTTCATTCATTGCTGTTATTTGTTCTGTATTAATGTATTTTAACCTCCAAGATAAACCATCATCCTTGGGCTTACCTGACATTGAAGTTTATAAAGGAGAAGGATCAAACTCTTTAACATGTGAAATTCCTGAGGATGAAGAATCTGGACTTTCATACATGCAAATATTTAAAAAATACATTTTAACCAACAAAACAATATGGCTTCTCGCGTTTGCTTATATATTTGTATATGTAACCAGATATGGCACAATCGATTGGATAGTGAAATATTTGGTCGAGGCTAAACATTACACGATAGGTGCCGCTGCCGAAAGGCTCAGTTTTCTCCCATTGTTTGGGACAATTGGAACAATCGGAGCTGGGCTCGTATCTGATACGTTGTTTAAGGGAAAAAGAGCTCCTGTGAATATAATCTGCCTTTCACTATTAGCTCTTTGTATTTATTTGTTTAAAGACAATACTAATATGACACTGGACTATGTCTATGTTTCATTAATTGGTATTTTCACTTGCGGTCCTCAAGTTTTAATAGGAGGACTTAGTGCTGTTGAATCAAGCTCCAAAAAAGTTGCATCAGCAGCAACTGGATTCTGCGGAATGTTTGGATATATAGGCGCAGTTTTATCCGGAGTTGGAACGGGAGCCATAATTGATAGATTCTCTTGGAATGGCGCCGTTTTATTTTGGATCTTTTCTGCATTGAGCGCTTTGGCAATTTGTGTAATATTGTTAAAGGGCGAAATAAAAAAATAAAAATGGTATAATATTTTCATAATAAATAGAAGAGTGGAGTAAAATCATATATGAAGAAAGGGTTGCTTTTATTTTTGGCAGTTACAATAGTAGGTTGCAACTGTTATGCAAGCACATTATACAAGGATTCGGCATATGAACCTCCAATAAAAAATAATGCTATTGTTCAAAAAAATAAAGCAGAATTAGATAGACTTAGAGGAATGTCCCTTACTAATGATTGTGAACCCTCTGATCACTTAAGATTAGCCCAACTGTATTTAGAACAGAACGATGAAGCCAGAGCAATGCTTGCATATGGAAGGTTTCTATTCCACAATGCATATGATGAGTCAGCAATGTCTGATTTAAAAAAGCAAATAAATACTAATATAAAAAATAATTATCATAAAACCTTCTTTATGACATTAGATGCAAGACTTAAAGTAGTGGAAGAAGGTGGCATAGACTCTGCGCAACAGGCGTGTCAACAAATTCTAAAAGAAAATCCAAATTACACTTTGGCTAAACTATTCTTGGCAAAAATGTTTTTAGCAAAAAACAATCCACAACAGGCAATATCTATACTAAATAGTATTCTTGCTACAAAGCCATATGCCATATATCTAGATGCCTATATGGGTGATGCATATACTGCCTTAGGACAAATAGACTTGGCTATAAAACACTATGAAATAGCAATTCCTGGAGATCTTGCAGAAGCTTGTCTTGTAAGGGCAAAACTATATTTATTACTCTCGAATAATAAAAATATGACGCCTTCAGAAATAATGCAAATTATATATTCAGAAAAATCACCAAACGAAATTACTGCTTCAGACTACTGTGATATTGCAGAAACTGTATCTAAATTAGGAGATCTAAAAGCCACTGCTGGTATATATAAACAAGCTATTGCCATAAACCAAAAGTATGAAAGAGCATATGAGTCTTTAGCCAATACATACATAGAAATGAATGAAAACATACTTGCCAGAAATATTGTTGACATGGGTAGATCTGTTTTTTCATTAGAAAAAGAGAATAAAGAGGCATTAACACGAATGCTTGTAAAAATTGATCCTGATCCTAGAGCACTGGCTGATAAATTTTATTCGCAAGGTTACTATGAAGATGTAATTTGCATTTTTGAAGTAATAGGACCAGAAACGCCAGATGAATTTGTCAAGTTAGCAGAAAGCTACAATGAAACAGGTAGATATTTTGATGCCATAGTCGAATACAAAAATGCTATCAATAGCAATTCTCGAGATCCTCTGTTACATTATAATTTGGCGTTAATTCAAGAAAAAACTGCAGAGTTTCAAGATGCAAAGGATAGTTATTCAAAAGCTTTAGAATTAAATTCTAATTATAAAGATGCAAAAACAAAGATAGCTAAAATAGATGAAAAACAAATTAATGAAGAATTAGACAAAGCAATAGACCTTGTTAAAGCAGGCAATATCAATGCAGCTAAGGCTATTGTCGAAGTTTCATTTAGCGATAAAAAAGAAACTGATAAATCTTATTTTTGTAGATCATTAATTTATAAAAAAATGGGCGATACGGTTGCTCAACTGAGTGATTTAAATAAAGCTTATGCTATGAATTCATCAGACCCAGAAGTTTGCCTAGAATTGGCCAAATACCATGACTTAACTTCTCCTGAAGTTGCGGTTAAATATTATAAAGAATATATTAAACTCCAAAAAGATGATACAAATCCAGATATTGAAAAAATCAAGGCTAGAATAAAAGAAATAACGCCACAAGAACAAACACAGACTACAAGCAAAGAGAATCTTTAAGAAATGTGAAGTTATATACTTGATATATAACAATTATTTACTAAATTTCGTTTTTATATTAATACAGAGAGATAAATTTCGAAAGAGAGTAAATTATGGCAATTGTATCAGCCCACCTAAGCATATTATCTTTGGTTTCCTATCAAAACCAACTAAATTATAGACTATCTATTTTGACAAATCAAAGACAAAACATTGCAACTTCTCAAGCTGCGATAATTCAACAATACTCTGCAAAAGCATCATCAACTAGCATATCTCAGTCTAATGCCCTTACTTCGATTTTAAAAGACTATGCATCAAAAGCTTCAACCGGACAACTGAGCGAGTCTCAGATTGACACTATAGTTAGTAACTATGAGAGTTTGGTATCATCAACAGATGTTTCAAGTTTTTCTGAAGATCCAAATTACATACTTCTTCAGCTAAAAGATAATGATTTAGACATTCAACAAGGTCAAATGGAGACACAATTAAAAGCAGTAACAGCAAACTTAGAGTCTCAACAAAAATTAGAAGATAGTAATATTAAGAACGATTTTGGATATAGTTTATCTTTATAAAAATTAATTAAAAGTCTTGTATTGTAAATATACAAGATTTTTTCTTTGAATTTATGTAGTAATTTGATATTATTAATGTGTGAATATATTCAAATCTTTTGAAATGTTTCTATCAAACCCATTAAGTATAATTCATGACAGGATTATACGCGTTATGCATGTAGAAACAAACATATTTGCCAGAAAAATGCCGATGCAAGTTGATGTTGATGATAGTAGTGCTCAAATCACTGTTTATGACAACGAAAAAGTATACAGGCTGCTATCTAATGTTTTATACAAAAAGAAGTTCTTAAATGAAAATAAACACAGCAAAATTTATAACTAGTGCACCGTCATTAAAAGAATGCCCCCAATTAAACATGCCAGAATTTGCTTTAATAGGAAGATCAAATGTTGGTAAATCATCTTTTATTAATGGAATGGTAAATATTAATGGATTGGCTAAAACAAGTAATAAGCCTGGAAAAACCAGACTAATAAACCTATTTAACATAAATGAATCTTTTGTAATTGCTGATTTACCAGGTTATGGTTATGCTAAAGTTTCAAAAAAAATGCAGGATGATTGGCAACGTAATATCGAAAACTATCTGTTAAATCGAGATGATTTGGTGTCTTTAGTGCAGTTTATTGATGCAAGGCACCCAATTCAAAAAAATGATTATCAGATGGCCGAATGGATACAATATAACAAGTTGCCATATATTGTAATTGCTACAAAAATAGATTGTATTACTCGATCAAATATTCAGAAAACAGTAAATACATTAAAAAAAGAATTACATACAGAGGTGTTCCCTTTTAGTAAAGTTGACCCATATTATAATAAAGAAATTCTTGCAGCATTGGAGTCTAGAATTCTTTCCTATAACTAGGGGATAAAAGATTAGCAAATCATTATTAAAATATTCTTATAGGGACTAAGGGGATTATATTATGTCTTATAGGTCATCTAATGCTATTCGTATTGATGAATATTGCTCTGCTAATTTTTCATCAAATATTATTTCTGGTTCAATTGCAGGGGCATGGACAGAGCAAGCAGTTGAGTGCTTTAATCTAAATGCAAATTGTAGTAAATGTTCTATCTCAAAAGGTAATTACTCATTTATTTGTAAGATGCCTTTAGTGATAGAACATTTGCTTAAAAATCATGGCGAACCAATTTAGTTTGGTTTTGTAGTTTCCAAAAAATTATCAATTGCTTCATCTATGCTTTGTGGTGTTTTAAATGAAGGTTTTTGAAGTTTGTTTGTAGCATGAATATTTTTATTTAATATATATTTTTTATAAAGAAATAATATGCCATATAAAGCCCCGGCAAAAAAGACAGCAAGTCCTATTGCCAATCCAAATTTTTGGAAAACAAAAGTTGATTCCCCTGTTTTTTCTTGGGCAAAAGCCACAACGTTAAAAAAGTTTATTGTAAATATAATAGCAAATAACCTACACAGATGCTTCATTTACTTCTTCCTTTTTCTTAGTTTTTCGTGTTGTTTTTCTTTTTGGCTTTTCATCTTCTGCTAATTCTTTTATTTCAGATGATTCAACCTTCTTAGCCTCTTTTGGTTTTCTTGAGCTTCTCTTTTTTACTTGTTTGGGTTTTTCTTCCTGTTTTGCAGTGGATACATCTTCTGACTTTGATTCTTGTATAGCTGTTTCCGCAGTCTTAACTTCAACAGGTTCAGGTACAGGAGTTTTATGTTCTACAACATTTTTTTCAGTTGGATCCGATGCGGCAACTACTTCTTGTGGTGTTTCATTTTGTTGCCTTTGCTCATTGTTTCTGAATCTATTATTTCTATTTTTAAATCTATCCCTGTTATTTTGTTTAAAATCTTGCTTTTGAGCCTGAGGAATAGGAGCCCCTGATGTATTTTGTTCTTCAGTAGTAATGTTTTCAACATTAGTTTGCTCTTTCACTTCCTGCTGTTGAGGGTTTTGATGGTTAAATACCTTATTATGCTTGTATGCTTGATTTTTGTTTTTCAATTGCTGCACAGGAACTTTAAGTTTTGCTGCTTTTGATTTATATTCTCCTTCAGCAACTGATGAAGAAAAACTTAGATCTTCCGCTATTTGGCCAGATCCTCCACAATGAGGGCATTTTTTTGTAAATATTTCGGATAACGCTTGCCCTTGTCTGTGCCTTGTTAGTTCAACTAACCCTAGATCCGAAAGCTGTCCTATTTGAGGCTTTGCTTTGTCATTTTCAAGAGCTAGCTCAAATTCTTCCATAATAGCAAGTTTATCATTTCTATTTGTCATATCTATAAAGTCAACGATGATCATGCCGCCAATATTTCTCAATCTCAATTGTCTTGCAATTTCATGTATAGCTTCTTTATTTGTCTTCAGAATAGTTTCATCTTGAGTTGCAGAACTTACAAATTTTCCACTGTTAACATCAACAACGGTAAGAGCCTCTGTGGTTTGTATAAATAAGTACCCACCAGAAGGGAGTGTCACCTTTGTTTGTAATGCAGCTTTGATTTCTTTTGCTACACCAGAGGCCACTAACAAAGGTTCTGTGCCCTTGTATACACTTACCTCTATGTTCTTATTCATATTCCAATTTTGAAGGATCTGTTGAGTCCTATGCATTGCAAAAGGCGTATCTAATATTATTTCATTTACGTCTTCACTACATGCTTCTCTCATGACCCGGTATAATAAGTCTTGATCTCTGTATAGAAGACTTGGGGGTTCATGTGATTCCGCAGATGTAATTATGCCATTCCATTTTTCTAATAAAAGTTCTAGATCCTCTTGGATATCGGCTTCAGGCTGATTTTCAGCTTCTGTTCTTACTATTACACCTACGCCTACAGGTTTAAATAAACTTACAATTGATTTTAAACGAGCTCTTTCTTTCTGTGAAACAATCTTTCTGCTTACATTTACACCCGTTTCATGTGGCATTAAAACAAGGAAACGCCCAGGAAGACTTATTGACGTAGTCACTCTGGGGCCCTTATGCCCGGTTGGTTCTTTTACAACTTGTACAATTAATTTTTGTTTTGGAGAAAGTTTGTCTTTCAAACTTCCTTTTCCAATTGCATCATTTGCGTGCAAAAACCCCATTTTATCTGCGCCGACATTAACAAAAGCAGCGTCAATACTTGGTAGAATATTATCAACGGTAGCCAGATAAACATCTGATAGTAAAATATCTCCTTTGTGAACAAAGAAGTCTGAGACTTTACCATTCTCAATAACTGCAGCCACATTGTCTCTTTCTGCAATGATAATCGATTTTGCCATAAAAATTCCCTTTAAAATTCTAAAAACTTTTATAACTCGTTAATGTCTTCATCAAAGAATTTTGCTCTGGTTATTCTAAAATCTATCTCGGGATAATAAAGTTTAACCACATCGTCAGCTTTGACTGAAGGAATTTCAACATTTTGACCTACTTTTAAAATCAGATAAAGAGTGTCATCTTCAACTTCAACTGATTTTATTGATGGTTTTATGTTGACGAGTTTTTTTATACCTTTTTTACTTTTCTTCTCTATGAATATTTCATCACTTGAAGAAATGCTATCCTTAATATACACCATATC
>JAEYQN010000088.1 GCA_023409995.1 Cyanobacteria bacterium OH_CBB_238
AGGGATTTTCAGTCCCTTGCTCTACCAACTGAGCTAACGCGGCTCTCACGCTGTAGTTCTATGATACCAACAAAATACTTTTAGTCAATATGCTTTTACAATACTCATATCTCCTCATACATATTTGCCAAAAACTTAGACAAAATAACTACAATAAAGCTCTATACACCATGGTTATAGACACTTACCAAAATTTAAATTATTTTGAAATATTGACGACAACTATTTGGAATTACAAATGGATTTATGGTACAAAGATGCAATTATCTACGAAGTCAACGTTAAATCTTTTTTTGACAAAAATAAAGATGGAATTGGTGATTTTAAAGGCTTAACCGAAAAACTTGACTATCTAGTAGAACTTGGAGTCAACACTCTTTGGTTGCTGCCATTTTTTGGCTCACCACTAAAAGATGATGGATATGATATCAGCGACTACTACATCGTGCATCCAGATTATGGCACACTCCGTGATTTCAAAAAATTCATGAGAGAGTGTAAGAAAAGAGGGCTAAAAGTAATAATAGAACTTGTTGTTAATCATGTCTCAGATCAACACATGTGGTTCCAAGATGCTATAAAAAATGAAAAAAAAAGCAAATATTGGAACTACTTCATTTGGAGCGATTCAGAAGAAAGATTTAAAGATACAAGAATAATTTTCAAAGATACCGAAAATTCTAACTGGGCCTGGCAACCTGATGTAAAAAAATTTTATTGGCACAGATTTTTTTCCTCTCAGCCTGACCTAAACCACAATAATCCAAGAGTTGTTAGAAGTATAACAAAAATAATAAAACACTGGGGAGACTTGGGCGTAGACGGTTTTAGACTGGATGCAATCCCATACCTGTGTGTAAAAGAGGGAACTAACAATGAAAATTTAGAGGATACCCATAATGTAATAAAAAATTGGCGCAAATATCTAGATAGTCGATATGATAATAGATTGTTTCTTGCAGAAGCAAACCAATGGCCTGATGATGTGGCAAAATATTTTGGGGATGGAGACGAGTGCCATATGGCATATAATTTCCCACTTATGCCCAGAATTTTTATTGCGATAAAAAAAGAAACTCGCAAGCCAATCGTTGATATTATGGATAATTTGCCTGAAATTCCTAACTGCTGTCAATGGGCATTATTTTTACGTAATCATGACGAACTTACGCTAGAAATGGTAACTGATGAAGAACGAGACTATATGTACAAGGAATATGCAAGAAATCAAAAAATGCGACTCAATTTAGGAATCAGAAGAAGGCTTGCTCCACTACTAGACAATAATATACAACTAATTAAGCTTTTAAACTCTATTTTATTTTCATTCCTGGGCACTCCAATTGTGTATTATGGAGACGAAATTGGAATGGGAGATAATATTTACCTAGGGGATCGAAATGGTGTAAGAACCCCTATGCAATGGACCCCTGACAGAAATGCAGGTTTTTCTCAAGCAAACCCACACCAACTTTATCTACCAACAATAATGGATCACATATATGGATACCAAGCAATCAATGTAGAAAGTATGCAAGTGCAACCGGCATCATTGTTATCTTTTATGAAGAAAATGATCGAAGTTCGCAAGAAATACAAGGCTTTTGGGCGTGGCACAATCAAATTTTTAAACCCCAAAAATTGCAAAATTCTTGCATATGTGAGAGAATATGAAAACGAGAAAATACTTTGTATTGTAAATTTAGCAAAAACTGCCGAATACTTTGAATTAGACTTAGGTAACTTCTCAAGTTGTAAATTAGTTGAAATATTTGGCAGAAATGAATTTCCGAAAATAGACGGTTCGAAATACATATTCATGATGCAGCCATATTCGTTCTTTTGGCTCGAAATGCACCAGTTATGTGACTAACTATGTCTATAAAGTTGAGGACTATATGGCGATAAAAAAACGAAAAAGAGTCAGCTTTGGAGCTAATTTTGTAGACAACAAAAATATTGAATTTACTTTGTGGGCCCCAGATGCAAAAGAAGTAGAAGTTTGCACATATACCCCAGAACGTAAGAATATAGCCTTGAAAAGAAATAGTGACGGCCTATTCAAAGCAAGAGTACAAGGATTAAAAAACAAAAGTTTATATACATTTAATATAGATAATAAATTAGAGGTTCCTGATCCTGCTTCGCGGTATCAACCAGAAGATGCTCATGGTAAAAGTCAGATTATTGATCCAAATAATTTTAACTGGGGAAACGATAGTAAATGGAGAGGATTACCTTGGCAAAATGCGATTATATATGAATTGCACACTGGCACTTTTACGCCGCAAGGAAATTATTTTGGAATAAAAGAAAAATTGAACTACTTGGCAGAATTAGGTATAAATACAATAGAACTTATGCCAATTGCTGATTTCTCAGGGAAACGTAACTGGGGTTATGATGGTGTTTTATGGTATGCGCCTGATAGCAGTTATGGAACTCCCGATGAACTGAAAGAATTAATAAAAGCTGCACATAAAAGGGGAATAATGGTTATTCTAGACGTGGTGTATAATCATTTTGGTCCAGATGCCAATTATTTATACGTTTATGCAAAGTCAAAGTTTTTTGATAAAAAAACAAAGTCGCCATGGGGGGATGCAATTAACTATAAGAACAGATTTGTAAGAGATTTTATTGTAAATAATGCTCTATACTGGTTAAAAGAATATCACTTTGATGGATTTAGATTTGATGCTATTCAAGAAATAAAAGATCAACTTTTCCCTGACATCTTAGAAGAATTAGCTCTAGAAGTAAGATCAGATAGGGAATTAGGCAAAAGACATATACACCTCTTAGTAGAAAATGATAATAACGAAACAAAGTATATAGATCCTGCACAAAATGGGGATTTTGATGCACAGCTTAATGACGACTTTCACCATTGTGCGCATATCTTATCTACAGGAGAAGAAGATGGATACTACGGAGATTACTTAGAAACAATTACAAAAAAAACAACAGCCCAACATCTTGTCAAAACATTGTCTGAAGGCTTTGACTACCAAGGAGAATTCTCAAGTTATAGGAGAAAAAACAGGGGCAAAGTGTCTCAACATTTAGCACCGTATAAATTTGTAAACTTCATACAGAACCATGACCAAGTTGGAAATCGGGCATTAGGAGAAAGAATTTCTAGCCTAGCTTCAAAAAAAATGATAAAAGCACTTGCTGTTCTTTACATATTAACTCCATCTATTCCTCTCATTTTTATGGGGGAAGAATGGGGAAGCAAAACACCTTTTTATTTCTTCTGTGATTTCAATAAAGAGCTAAATGAAGCTGTTAAAACCGGAAGAAGAAATGAATTCGCAAAGTTCAAACAATTTTCCCAAACAAAAGAAAGGGAAATAATTCCCGACCCAGCTGATAAAAAAACATTTATTAACTCAAAGCTTGATTGGGCTAATATGCAAAAAAAAGAATATAAAGAGATTTTTAATTTATACAAAAATCTAATATCCATTCGCAAAAAAGTATTTTCAAATAGCATGGAAAAAATTAAATTTAAACAGATAGAGTTTGTGAATGAGAAATCATTTGGGCTAACTTGGGATTTAAACGGTTCAAATTTAACTGTATTAGCCAACTTCGACAATATCCCTATCACATCAATTTTTAGTATAAAGAAAAAAGATATATTAATTTCATCTGAGTCATACTCTACAGATAGTAACGATATTAAATCAGAAACAGTAATTTGGCTTTTAAAATAACATAGGAAAATCAAATGAGTAAAAAAGATTTGCTAGAAAAGCTATCTTACATACTTGGCATAGACAAAAAATATAAAGACGATTTTGGAATAACTCACAGGCTGAGCGTTAAAGATATTCCGGAGCTACTTAGACTATATGGAATAAATGCAAAAACAAAAGATGAAATAGAAAGTAGCATTGATACCTTAGAGTGCTGCCTATGTACGCATATTATCCCAGAAGTAAAAGTATTAAAAGAAAATGAATCTATACTTGAAATTACTGTCTCAAGCTCAGAGCTTGAATCAACTTATACTTGGAATTTGGAACAAGAAAGCGGGTATGTTGACAGTGGCAAGTTTATAGCAGCAAACTTAAATAAAACAGAAATAATCCACAATAATTCTTGTGGAAACCACGCTAAGTTAGAATTTGACTTACCGATAAATTTAGAAATTGGCTATCATAAATTAACAATTAGTGATAAGCAAGGAAAAAATTACCATTGTAAATTAATAGTAGTACCGAACAAATGTTATACCCCCAAATTACCCAAAAATCGTCAAATATTTGGTCCTAAAATTTATTTATCAAACATGAATTTATCTAATATTTATGGAGCTCAAAGCATTAAAAGTTTGAAAAGTTTTATAAAGAAGAATTCAGATAATGGAGCAAATATTATAGGAATTGGAACGGTAAACCTGACAGTAGTTGATGAAAACGGAAAATACAACCCTTATAGACCTTCAGATAGAATGTTTCTAAATACATTTTTTTTAGATATTGATGAGATTGCTGAATTCATAGAAGATGCGACAGTTTCATTAAAGTTTCTATCTCAGGAATTTCAACAAACACTGGAAGAGACAGCAAAAAATTACGAAACAGATTACAAATCAATTTTTGACATGAAGTTTAAAAAATACAAACTTTTATATGAGTCATTTAGAGAAAATCACATAAATAAAAACACAGAAAAATTCATACAATTTAAAACATTTATAAACGAGCAAGGTAATAAACTACACAAATTAGCTTTATTTCGGGCTTTACAAGACTTTTTGTCAAGCGAGCAAGAGAAATATGCAAATTGGCGAGAATGGCCAGACGCATACAAAGACACCAGTAGTGAAGTTGTTTCTCAATTTGAGCGGCACAATCAAGAATTAATTGATTTATACAAATTTTTACAATGGCAAGCATTCATACAGTTTGAGCAGGCAGGACAAACTTCATATAATCAGCATCTTGATATAGGACTATATGCGGATTTATCATTTTGTGTTGACCCTAATGGATCTGAAACTTGGATCTACAATGATTATTTTATTGATAACAGCAAAATTGAGATATATTCTAAAGACAAAACTCAAAAATATTGTTGCGCAGCTTTGATACCTTCAAAACTCAAATCCAGCGGATATGCATATTTAGTAGACATATTGCGCCCAAATATGTTGCACTATGGCGCAATTAACTTATTAAATTTAGAATATCTCTTAAATCCTGCATTAGAAATTCCATCTGGCAACACATCAAAAAAAATAAGAATAAAGTATCCAGTAAAAGATATATTGGGTGTAATTGCGCTTGAAAGCAATAAAAACAAATGTATGGTCACTGCAGACTTGAGCGTGTTTGAAGACGAAGATAAAAAACTACTCAATGAATATGGAATATATGACGAAAAGATATTTTCACTAACGCAAATAACAAATAAAGAAGAATTAGAATCATTTTATAAAAAGATAAATACTTTTTATGAAAAAAATAATGAAAAAATCCAAAAAGTTAATGAAGGAATAGATAAAATACCAACATCCACATATAGGATTCAGTTTAATAGTAAATTCACTTATAACCAAGCACGGGAAATGATTCCCTACTTTAAATCACTCGGCATCTCTCATATTTATTCATCTCCAATCTTATCCACCAGACCGAATAGTATGCATGGTTATGACATAGTTGATCATAAAAAAATAAATCAAGAATGTGGTACTTATGAAGAGTTTGAGCTATTTTCTGATGCTTTGCACGAAAATAATATGGGATTAATTATTGATGTAGTTCCTAACCATATGGCAATTGGCAAATATAATAAATTATGGATGGATGTTTTAGAAAATGGTCCATCTTCAGAATTTTCCCACTACTTTGATATTGACTGGACACCAATAAAAAAGGAGCTTACGGGAAAGATATTAATCCCTGTTCTTGGTGATTACTATGGAAATGTACTAATAAACGGAAACATTGTTTTTTCAATTGACCTTGATGCAGGAAAATTATATGCAAATTATTATGAACATGAGTTCCCCTTAAACCCATCAACATACCCTCTAATTTTGGAGCATCGTATTGAAGTACTACAAGCTAGGCTTGGCCGAGAGAACAATGATTATTTGGAGTACTTGAGCATAATAACTGTTTTCAAAAATCTTCCACACTATTTAACAAAGAACTTTGAAGAAATAAAAGAGAGAATTAGAGAAAAAAATATCGCATTCAGACGCTTATCAGATTTGTGTAAACGAAATCACATTATAAAAGGGTTTATAGAAGAAAATTTAATCGACTATAAATGTTCTCCAGAAGACAATATAACTATAGACAGAGTGCATAATTTATTAAATCAACAGCCCTATAGACTTGCTTTTTGGAGGGTATCTGCTGACGAGATAAACTACAGACGCTTCTTTGATATTAACGATTTGGCAGCCGTATGTGTCGAGAAGCCAGATGTTTTTAGTAATACCTTATCTTTAATTTTTCAGTTAATTGAAAGGAAAAAGATTGATGGATTGAGAATAGATCACCCTGATGGATTGCTAAAACCAGCAGAATTTTATAAGAAATTGCAATACGAAATATCAAAAAAAATAAATATAGATTTTGATACGTCTGAAGAAAAGCTTTTAGGGTCAGATAAATTACCATTTTACATAATTGCAGAAAAGATATTAGCCGGAGATGAAAAATTAGAAAAAAATTGGGCAATAAACGGAACTGTCGGGTATGAATTTTTAAACTCTGTCAATCGTTTGTTTATAAACGCTAAGTATGAAAATGAGTTCACTAATTTTTATAAAAGCTTTATAAAAGAAAGCCTAAATTACAGTTCTATGGTTATTGAATGTAAGAAACTTATAATGAACTCCTCTTTTTCGGGAGAACTGAATGTTTTATCAAATTATCTTAGCCAGATTTCAGAAATGTATTTGTTATCAAGAGATTACACATTAAATAGCTTGAGAAATGCACTTGTTGA
This sequence comes from Cyanobacteria bacterium OH_CBB_238, assembly GCA_023409995.1. Lineage (GTDB taxonomy): Bacteria > Cyanobacteriota > Vampirovibrionia > Gastranaerophilales > Gastranaerophilaceae > JAEYQN01. The sequence continues at coordinate 6,979 of JAEYQN010000088.1, forward strand.
AATAATATCTTGGTTTAATATTTATCGTACTTATATTTCAGAAGATGAAGAAATAACAGAATTCAACCAAGTACATATAAATGCAGCCATAGAATTATCGAAAAGACACAGCCTGACAACAGACGTATCAATATTTGATTTTATAAAAGAAATATTGCTTCTAGAAATGGAAGAAGATAAAGAGTCGGACAAATACAAACAGATACTTAATTTCAGCTTAAAGTTTCAGCAATATACAGGGCCGCTAATGGCTAAAAGTTTCGAAGACACTCTCTTTTATAGGTATAACAGATTAATTTCATTAAATGAAGTAGGGAGCGAGCCTGATTCTTTCGGAATAAGTATAGATGAATTCCATAAACAGAATATAAATAGATTAAAGCAAACCCCACATAATATGCTAAGCACATCTACACATGATACAAAACGCTCTGAAGATGTAAGATGCAGAATAAATGCGATATCAGAATTTCCCAATGAGTGGACAAAACTCATAAAAAGACTACACAACATTAATAAATCAAAAAATAGTGTATCCATTGACAAGAATACAGAATATCTAATTTACCAATCCTTAATTGGAATTTTTCCACCCAGTGGGATCAGCAAAGAAAGCATTACCGATATAGAATCAAGACTAACAAGTTATGTATTGAAAGCAGCAAGAGAAGCTAAAACATACACCAGTTGGGTCAATGTTAATGAAGAATATGAAAAGACTCTTGCAATTTTTATCAATCAACTACTTGGATTTAATTCAAAGCATATTTTTTGGAAAAATTTGTTACCATTTATAAATATGATAACAAATATTGGTTATCTAAATTCGATATCTCAAGCAGTTTTAAAACTAACTTGCCCTGGAATTCCTGACATTTATCAAGGAAATGAACTCAATAGCTTGAGCCTTGTCGATCCTGATAATAGAAGACCTGTTGATTATAATGAACGAAAAGAAAAAATAGAAAAAATACAAAGTTTAATTGGTAGTGTAAATGAAGAAAATTTCAAAAATTCAGTAGAAAAAATACTTTACCCAGTTTCAGATGGAAATCTAAAACTTCTATACACCACAACTCTTTTAAACTTTAGGAATCAAGAAGTAAAATTATTCGGTGAAGGAGAATATACCCCAATAAAAATAAATAGCAAAAACGAAGATAACTTTATTTCGTATATAAGAAAGCATGAAAACAAAGCTATTATAGTAGTCGTACCAAGGCTTTATCGAGAGATTTTAAACAATGAGTTAAGTACAGAAATTAGAAGTAAAATTTTTGAGGAATCATTCATTAACTTACCTGAGGAATTCACAAACTACAGTTGGACAAGCATCATTACAAAAAATGAATTAATAAAAAATACTCATAAAATATATTTAAAGCAAGTTAAAGAAGATAACTTGCCTATAATATTGTTAAAAGGTAAAAAGTTTTCGAAAAAGACAAACAAATGACTTTGTACTAACATACATAAGTGGATGTATGCTTAAAGGAGATTGATTATGGCTTTTCTTCACGCAATGATAAGAGTAAAAGATTTAGAAGCATCAAAAAAATTCTATTGTGAATTAGTCGGGTTAAAAGCATCTAGAGAACTAAGGCTTGAAGATGCAACATTATATTACTTTGTTGATGAATCAACTGGCGCGGAAATTGAATTCACTGTTAACGATGATATCCCAAGCGAGGGCTATAAAGTGGGTGATTCTTTTGGACATTTCGCATTTTCTGTTGACATGGACGAAATGATTAAAAAAGTCAATGAACTTGGATACAAGTGGATGTATGAGCCATTTACAATGCAAGAAACAGGAAGGAAAATTGCATTTATAAAAGATCCTGATGGAAACCAAATAGAATTTATTGCGAAATAACAAAACTGTTCAACAGCTTGCGGTCTTAAAAATAAAAAATAGCGGGTTACTTAAATACTCGCTATACCATAACTTTCATAAAAATGGGCCCGGCTGGATTCGAACCAGCGACCAAAGGATTATGAGTCCTCTGCGCTACCGCTGCGCCACAAGCCCATGCTGTTTCTATAAGATAACATCTACATAGCGCATGGTCAAGAGTTTAAGCAATATTTTTTTTCAACTCGTGATAATTACCTTTTATTTTTTTATTAAGAGCAATCGGATCAACGAGTAAAGATTTTACAATTGATGCAAAAATTAAGGTGGGAACAGCAAAAGATTGAGCCTTTTTGACAAAGCTTGTCAATTGAGGTCTTGCGGCTGATTCCTTTGTAATCCTGTTAATCAATGGATTATATATTTTTTTTGAAAAATTTGAAGAATTTATAGATTTCGCAATCTTTTCTGAATAATCAGAGAAGAGGCTTGTGACTGATTCTGGAACCAGTTTTTTTGCAGATGAAGCAAATTTTCTTGCTAAAGAATATGTTCCGTACACTGCTGCAATATCAATAGCATCTTCTAAAACTGGCTGTTTATCAGTCATTTTTGAAAGAGTGTCTGATTTATCAATAAGCTTATTTACAGCTTTAAATATCCAACCTGAACCTAAGTATAACGCACCCCAAGATAACATCCGCGCGCCAAAGGTACCAGCAGCTGAAGTCATAGTTGAGACAGCGCCAAGTCCCTGCATTTGTTTTTTTTGAGAAACCGCAACAAATGAATCCACAACAGGAATAATTCTTAAAAGATTTTTTGTAAAATTATTTCGTTTTTGAGTATCGTTATCATTTATAGCTTGATTAGCTGCAATATAATACAACTGAATATTGTCAGTATCAGTAAATTCTTTGTATGGATTATTATATGTTGTGTCAGTTGTTTTAATTGCAGTAATAGGCATATGATGTTCTCTTTAATAAATTTTTTATATTATACTATAATAACAAGCAAAGATAAAGTTTTTTGCTAGTAACAGCGTATTTTTCAGAAAAAAACACCAAATATTAATAGTATAATGAACAAATTTATAATAAAAACCTTAGGCTGCAAAACTAATCAAATAGAATCTGCAATTATTGAAGAAAAATTAATTGAAGCAGGTTTTGTATTAGAAAAAAGCATAGAAGAGTCAAATTTTTACATCCTGAACTCTTGTTCGGTAACTGATAATGCAGATTGCAAGGCATTAAGCCTTCTACGCAGTGTAAAGAAGCAAAATCCGAGCATAAAAACTATTTTAACCGGGTGTTTTGCTCAACTTGAACACAAGTCACTGGCAAAAAAAATCGAAATTGATTTCTTGGTAGGAAATAATGAAAAGCTGGATATTCCAAAAATAATAGAATTAAAAAGCAAAATATGTGTTTCAGATATTTTTGACTCCAAAAAATTTAATTATCAAAAATTAAAGTCAATTCACAAAACAAGAGCAATAGTAAAAATTCAAGATGGATGCAATAACCGTTGTTCCTACTGTACAATACCTTTAGCTAGAGGCATAAATCGCAGCAACTCAATAAAAAATATCATTGAACAAATAACTGTCTTAGAAGAAAATGGCTTTGATGAGGTAGTTTTTACAGGAATACACATCGGTCAATGGGGGCAGGACTTAGCCCCTTGTCTATCTTTAATTGATTTATTAAAAGAAGTTGAAAAAACAAAAATAACCAGATATAGACTAGGATCACTAAACCCCTTGGAGCTAAATGATAATTTGCTAAACTTTTTAAGTGTTTCTGATAAATTTTGCCCGCATTTTCATATGTCACTACAATCAGGTTGTGACAAGATTTTAGCCGCAATGAACAGAATGTATTCTTATGAATTTTCGCTCGAAATAATAGAAAAAATAAATAAACTATTCGAAGATCCTTTTATTGGAAGTGATATTATAGTGGGTTTTCCTGGGGAAAATAATAATGACTTTGAAGAAACCTACTCAAATTTATCAAAAACAAACTTATCTCAGATACACGTTTTTCCATATTCAAAAAGGAAAAATACAAAGGCCTACGATATGACAAATCAAGTTCCAGAAAACCTAAAGAAAGAAAGAGTTAGTAAAATTAAAGAAATTTCAGATATAAAACATCAATTATTTTTACAAAAAAATATAGGAAAAACACTAGAGATTATAGTTGAAGATAGAAAAGACAAGAACTCTGGTTTATATAAGGGAGTGAGTCGAAATTATATAAATATTTTGGTGGCAGGTATGCCAGTCAGTGATAATAAGCTGCAAAAAGTGAATATATTGTCTTTAAGCAAAGATGCTAAGAAACTTATAGGAAAGTTCATAAATTAATTGCGAGACATGCGTACGCTGTGTTAGATTATTATAAGTAAGTCAGGGATTAACCCGAATATTTGAGAATGGGATACGATTAATGAAATATGTACCATTACATGTACATAGTGAATATAGTTTATTAGACGGAGCTATTAGAAATAAAGAACTTTGCAAGTTTGCAAAAGAAAATGGAATGGAAGCCATTGCAGTAACTGATCACGGCGCAATGTATGGTGCTATTGAATTCTACAGAACTGCAAAGGATATGGGCATTAAACCACTAGTCGGGTGCGAATTCTATGTGTTTCATGGGGAACTAAATGAAAGAAAACAAAATGAAAACAGGTTATACCACCTTGTACTAATTGCAAAAAACAATGAAGGTTATAAAAACCTTGTTAAACTTGTAAGCGTAGCTCATATAGAAGGATACTATTACAAGCCAAGAATAAATAGAAAACTTCTTGAAAAATACAGTGAAGGTTTAATATGTCTTTCTGCTTGTATACAAGGAGAATTGGCTCAAGAAGTTTTACACGGAACTAAAGAAAGCGCTAGATCTGTAGCTAAATATTACCAAAGTGTTTTCAAAGATGATTATTATATTGAAATACAAGACCATGGATTAGCTGACCAGAAAAAATCAAATCCTGAATTAATAGCCATAGCTAAAGAGTTCGGTATAAAACTTGTAATAACTAATGATAGCCATTATCTAAAAAAAGAAGATTCCAGTTGGCATGATACATTGTTGTGTATACAAACAAACGCATTGAAGGCAGAAGAACAAAGATTTAAATTTCCAAACAGCGAATTTTATGTAAAAAATGTAGAACAATTAAGAGATGCATTCAGATGGTTAGATGCAGAAACTTTTGAAGAAGCTATTAATAACACTTGGGAAGTTGCAGAAAAATGCCATTTAATAATTGAAATGGGAAAATCATTACTTCCACACTATGAGGTTCCAAAGTCTCATACAATAGAGTCTTACCTGGACTTTAAGGTAAGAGATGGATTAGAAAAAAGATATGGAACAATTACTCCAGAAATTGAAGAACGGTTCAAATATGAAATAGGAATAATCAACGAAATGGGCTTTCCTGCTTATTTCTTAATCACGTGGGATTTCATAAACTATGCACGTGAACAAGACATACCTGTTGGACCAGGAAGAGGCTCTGCGGCAGGAAGCTTAGTTGCATATGCACTTGGAATTACAGACATAGATCCAATTGAACATAATTTATTGTTTGAGAGGTTTTTAAACCCTGAACGTGTAAGTATGCCCGATATAGATATTGACTTTTGTATAGAAGGTCGTGGAAGAGTTATCGAATACGTTACTGAAAAATATGGTGCAGACAAAGTTTGCCAGATTATTACATTTGGTTCACTTGGAGCAAAGAACGCAATTAAGGCTGTTGCTAGAGCTTTAAATATACCTTTTGCCGAGTCAAATAAAATATCTCAGTTTGTTCCTTCAATACCTGGAATAAAAATCGATGATGCTCTCGCTGAGGGTAGCGACCTAAAAAAACTTTACGATGAAGACCAAATGGTCAGAAGCTGGGTAGATGAAGCCAAAAATATAGAAGGTTTAAAACAGAATATTGGCATGCACGCAGCTGGAGTAATAATCTCACAATCACCTCTAGACGAAGTAGTGCCCGTTCAACCCTCAAAAGAAGGAAATATAATTACTGAGTATCCAAAAGAAGATTGCGAAAAGCTTGGGCTTCTCAAAATGGACTTTTTGGGACTTAAAAACTTAACTACCATAAAGAGTGCACTAAAGCTCATAACCAAGAGACACGGCATCAACATAGAGATTAACAAAATTTCACTTGATGACAAAAAGACATTTGAGCTACTTACCAGTGGCGATACAGATGGGGTTTTTCAGCTAGAATCTTCGGGAATGAAAAATCTGGTAAAGCGTCTTAAGCCTTCGGTTTTTGAGGATTTGGGTGCATTAGTTGCACTATTTAGACCAGGTCCACTAGATTCAGGGATGGTTGATGACTTTGTTGACAGAAAGCACGGTCGACAAAAAGTAACTTACTTACACCCAGACCTTGAGCCAATACTAAAAGATACATATGGAACTATTGTATACCAAGAGCAGATTATGCAAATCGCACAGGTTCTTGCAGGATATACGCTTGGACAAGCTGATATGCTCAGACGTGCAATGGGTAAGAAAAAAGTCGAAATTATGGAAAAAGAAAAAGCAGGTTTCATGGATGGAGCCCGCAAAAATAATGTCGATGAAAAAATTGCCTCTGATTTATATGACACAATGTCAAAGTTTGCTGCGTATTGTTTTAACAGGTCTCACTCTGCCGCTTATGCCTTTGTGGCGTATCAAACTGCTTACCTAAAGGCACATTACCCTGTTGAATACTTCTGCGCACTTCTCTCTAGCGTTAAAGACGATCAAGAAAAAACACAAATGTATATTGCCCAAGCTCAAAAGCTGGGAATAAAGGTTCTTCCACCAGATATAAACAAATCAAATGCTGAATTTTCTCCCGATGAAAACAACATAAGATTTGGACTAAATTCTGTAAAAGGAATCGGGGCATCTGTTTTAGAAATGCTTGAAGCAGAGAGAGACAGCTGCGGAGAATTCAAGTCTATTGCAGACTTTGCAAGTAGATTAAATACAAAATGTATTAACAAAAAAACTCTCGAAAGTTTAATTAAAGCAGGAGCATTCTCTTGCCTTGAACAATCAAGAAAAAAACTTTTAAACAATGTTGAAAATATAATAAATGTAGCAAATCGAGAAAGCCAAGCTAGAGAATTAGGACAAGTAAGCTTATTTGCAACAATAGGAGCTGCAGGAGAAAGCTGCTCATCAAGCTACCAAATGCAATCATTTGAGTTGTATGGAACAGATGAAGAGTTCTCAGATGCAGAAATACAAGCTTTTGAAAAAGAATTTCTTGGTTTTTATGTAACAAGCCATCCACTGGAATCAATTAGAGAAAAATTGCCATTTTTAACAACCCACAACATTAGTGACTTAATAGAAGTACCAAATGACAAATATATAACTGTTTGTGGGCTATTAAGCCAAGTAAGACAGATTCCTACAAAAAAAGACCCCACAAAATTCTTAAAAGCAGGAGTAATTGAAGACTTAACAGGAAAGATTGAGTTTGTAGCTTTCCACAAAACATTGCAAGAATATAACTCTTTTATTGAATCAGAAAAAAAGGTTATATTCTCAGGAAAATACCAAAAACGCGAAGATGACTCTACTCAAATTATTGTAGATAATGTTAAACCTGTAGAAAATAGCAACATTGTAACTCTAGCTTTTGAGTGTGAATTTTCATTTGAAGATATGGTAAAACTGAAAGATATGCTGGCAAACTACAAAGGTTCAGATCCGCTAATTTTAGAAATAGTATCAGCTGGAGCAAAAACAAAAGTATTGAGTGCATCAAACTTTTGGGTAGAAGCATCTAATGCACTTGTGCAGGCTCTGACCAGAAATTTTGGTGAAAACATAAAAGTAGATATATCTTCTTTGGATGACTAAAATCCACACTAAGCAACTTTAGAGTCAATATATTTCTGTAGGTAACTGTAACGATTATAATATTCCTCAGGATTTGACTTAGCTGCCTTAATTTCATTTGATAATTTAACAAACAGAACAGCCAGTTTAGGATCAAACTGAGAGCCGGCGCATCGTTCAATTTCTTTTATAGCAATTTCATGTTCTAGAGCTTTTCGATAAGGTCGAGTAGAAGTCATTGCATCATAAGTATCAGCTAAAGCAATTATTCTCGCCGAAATTGGAATGTCTTCTCCTTTTAATCCTGAAGGGTAACCTTTTCCGTCCCATCTTTCGTGATGTGTCCTCAACCAATTTGCAATAAGCTTTAATTTTTTAATATTCATTATCATTTTTTCACCCTGCTCTGGGTGGCTTTTCATTATTTCAAATTCTTCATCTGTAAGCTTTCCCGGCTTACATAATATTCGCTGAGGAATACCTATTT
>JAEYQN010000134.1 GCA_023409995.1 Cyanobacteria bacterium OH_CBB_238
ATGTAGAATCAGCTGCAGAAGTTGTTGGGAAAAACCTTAAAAAAAATGCAACTGTTGTATTAGAATCTACAGTATATCCGGGAGTAACTGAAGAAGTGGTAAAAACTATTCTAGAGAAAGAATCTGGAATGAAATGTGGCGAAAATTTTAAAATAGGTTATTCTCCAGAAAGGATAAATCCGGGAGATGATGATCATAGTATTGATAAAATAACAAAAATTGTTTCAGGTATGGACAGAGAAACTACTGAAGATTTAAGTGAATTATACAGTTTAATTACCAAAACATTTAAAGCTAAAGATATTAAGACTGCTGAAGCCGCCAAAGTAATTGAAAACATTCAAAGAGATCTAAACATCGCATTAATAAACGAATTAACACTTATTTTCCATAAAATGGGATTAGATACTAAATCAGTTTTAGAAGCAGCTGGAACTAAATGGAATTTCCACAAATATGTTCCAGGGCTGGTTGGAGGACACTGTTTACCTGTAGACCCTTACTATTTAGTTTATAAATCACGTGAAATTGGTCATCATCCTCAAGTGATACTTGCAGGAAGATCTACTAATGATTATATGCCAAAATATGTAGCAGAAATGGCTATAAAGGGATTAAATGAAGTTGGTAAAGTTATTAAGGATTCTAAAGTTTTGATAATGGGGTTAACTTATAAAGAAAATGTACCAGATACAAGAGAATCTCCAGTATACGAAATAGTAAAAGAGTTAAAAGCATTTGGAATTGAAGTTTTTGGATGTGACCCTCTCCTAAGTAAACATGAAATTGAAAAATTTGGATTAAAATATGATAGTAATGCCAAATATGATTGTATAATTGTCGCAGTTAATCATAACCAGTTCCTACGGATGAAATTGAAAAATTTAAAAGATAAAATGAATGGTACTTCCGTTTTAATTGATTTAAAAGGGATTTTTAAAGAAGATCATATTGACGGAATACATTACCAAACATTAATGAGTAATGTTCAATTTTAGAATTTAATTTATCTCAAGAATTTATTTGTTTTTAAAAGGGGAAAAGATTGAAAGAATCTAAACTTTTTGTGTATAGAATAGGCTTAGTAGGAATAATAAACATTCTTATAGGCTTAAACTCATTTATTTTAATCCCCCTCTTAACAAAAAGTTTAAGTGTTAATGATTATGGAATCTGGAATGAAATTCTTGTAACTATTAGATTAGCACAAAATTTTGCATCACTTGGATTATACTTTTCTATAATTAGATTTCTCGCTTCATTAAAAGACAAAGAAGAAATCCAAGAAGGATTTTATTCTATGTTTTTTTTAGCATTATTTACAACATCTATCATATCTGTTTTAATTTATATATTTTCAGAACCAATCGCAAGTCTTTTATTTAATAGCAATATAATTATTGTGAGAATAACCTCTTTCATTGTTTTAATTGCATCTTTAAACTATTTAATCATTAATTATTTCAGAACATTTCAAGAAATTAAAAAATATTCCTTTTTTTTACTAATTCAAACTTATTTGACTACCATTATAGCAGTAATTCTCGTGTTATTGGGATATGGAATTATTGGAGCAGGAATAGGTATTTTAATATCATATTTAATTAGTTTTTCAACTATCCTTCTAATTATTATATCAAGAATTGGCATTACTATTCCTAAATTTACTCATGCCAAAAAATATATATTATATAGTTTACCGATGGCTTTAGGTGGTATTGGTTATTGGATTGTAGAATCAAGTGATCGATATATAATAAGTATGTTTTTAGGAACTGCTTTTGTAGGATATTACTCTCCAGGTTATATATTAGGTACAATTATTGTTATGCTTGCTGCACCTTTTTCTACACTCCTTTTTCCAACGTTATCAAAATATCATGATGAGAAAAACATTAAAAAGGTCAAAGGATATTTTAAATATTCCATAAAGTATTTTCTATTTATTTCAATTCCAGCAGTATTTGGCTTAAGTGTCTTATCAAAACCATTGCTTATTATTATAACCACACAAGAAATAGCGAACAATGGTTATTTAGTAACACCTTTCATCGCATTGGGGTCTCTTTTTTATGGCCTTTATACAATTATATCCTTGGTATTACTTTTAGAAAAAAAGACAAAAATTACAGGCATAATGTGGGCAGTTGCATCAGTTTTAAGCATAAGTTTTAATATAATTCTAATTCCTCATTTTGGAATACTTGGAGCTGCTGTAGCAACATTAATATCCTACTTAAGTATTTTTATACTCGGTACATTTTATTCATTTAAATATATAACAATTAAATTGGACATATCATTCATATTAAAATGTATATTTGCATCAATCATGATGTCTCTGTTCGTGACTCTTATTAAACCCGAAGGAATTTTAAATATTGTAATCTCGGTGATAGGTTCTATCTTAATTTATTTATTAATTATGATATTACTAAAGGGAATTAATAAAAATGAAATTAACTTTATAAAAAATTTTATTAAATAGACAAAGCAATGTTTACAATACCTTATTTAAATAAGCTAACTAACTATTCAAAGGTTTTAACATGAAAAAAAAATGTATTGAATCAAATTACGGAAAAAATAAAAAAGATTTAATTATATGGTTATTATATACACATATTTTTTCAAAAATACCGTAAGCTATAGGAAATAAACTAAGAAAAATTGTAATTAATGACTTATTAGCAACTATAGGAGAAAATTCATCAATTTCAACTAATGTAAAATTATTATGCCCTCATAAAATTAATATAGAAAAAAAAGTAGGAATTGCTAACAAGGTCATAATTGATGGA
>JAEYQN010000193.1 GCA_023409995.1 Cyanobacteria bacterium OH_CBB_238
ATAGGGTGGGAGAAAAACCGCTCTATTATGGTTTTGTCCAGGGCGGATTTGTCTTTGCATCTGATCTGGGCTCTATCTCTACGTTAAAAGAATTCTGTAATGAGATAAACACAGAAATATTGGATGTGTACTTTGTACATGGTTATATACCGGCGCCCTATTCCATTTACAAAGATATCTATAAATTAGAACCAGGTACGATACTTACGATTGATGAACCCTATAAAAAACCTGTTTTGACTCCTTACTGGTCCATGAAAGAAGCTGCTAAGACGGGTCAAAAGAATCTGTTTAAAGGCAGCAAAATAGAAGCTTCTGAAGAGTTAGAGCGTCTCTTGAAACAGTCCATTGCAGGGCAGATGGAAGCAGATGTACCAGTGGGTGCGTTCCTTTCCGCAGGGATCGATAGCACTACTATTGTTGCTCTGATGCAGTCGTTAAGTACGAACAAAGTAAAGAGTTTTACGATTGGGATGGAAGAAGCGGATTATAACGAGGCGACGATCGCAAAAGAGATAGCAAGACATCTTGGAACGGAACATACTGAAATGTATATCACACAGAATGATGCCAAAGAAGTAATACCAAAGCTTTCTCATATGTTTAGTGAACCATTTGCAGATTCCTCACAGATACCGACCTATCTGGTAAGTAAAATGACAAGAGAACATGTGACGGTATCCTTAAGTGGAGATGGTGGAGATGAATTATTCTGTGGTTATAATTCTTATGAATCTATCGTTAGCCTGTGGGATCGAATGCGGAAAGTACCTTATCCAATACGAAAGATATGCAGTGACCTGGTATTACATACGCCAATGCGTAAAAATAAAGATTTTTGTGTAAGAGGAAGATTACTTGCAGCACGAGGCCCTGAAAAATTATATGAGATATCAAATCAGGAGGAGAATATTGCCAATGCAATTGCTAAGACACATACGAACCCTCCTTACAAGTATAACGAATATCAGACGGGATTCTTAGAAGAAGATCATCATAATATTATGTTAATGGATTTATTGATGTATCATCCGGATGATATCTTGGTAAAAGTTGACCGTTGTGGCATGGCGGTATCCCTGGAATCCAGAATACCGATGCTGGATAGGGATGTGGTCGAGTTTGCCTGGTCATTACCAATTGATTATCTGCGAAAGGATGGGATCGGAAAACTGGTCTTACGCGATGTGCTTTATCGCTATGTACCAAAGGAAATGATGGAACGGCCGAAGACCGGTTTTGCGATTCCAATCGATAAATGGCTGCGCCAGCCGAAACTTCGTGCTTGGGCAGAAGCGTTATTAGATAAGAAAACAATAGAACAGCAGGGAATTTTAAATGCAGATGTGGTAACTCGGATCTGGAAGGATTACATCGACAAAGGGGTATGGAGAGTGCAGATTTGGTATCTTCTCATGTTCCAGGAGTGGATGGTCAATGAAAGAGTAAAGTGAGGCTGTGAGGTGCCACCAGCGTATGAATTCCCGTGTGCTTCCGTAATCTCTACAGCCATACGAATGTACGCCTGATCCAGACACGAAGGTGTCTGTCTCATTCGTACATTTTACGCATGTCGGCGGGAGCGTGTTGTGAATGAACTATGTTATGCATCCATTTTCCGATAACGTAAATTGTGCAAATTAACGAATGCAAAGTATAAAAGAGTATAGAAAGTCAGGGGGTAAGCTCAGATGAAGATTATAGAAAATTACGAGGTACCGATGGTTCCAAAGGAGTGCGCGGATCTGATTTCGGTGATTGTGGCTGTTTATAATATTGAGGCTTATCTAGACCGGTGTGTACGTTCTATCGTGGAGCAGACATATCATAATCTGCAAATTATTTTAGTAGATGACGGAGCGACGGATGGAAGTGGAAAGCTTTGTGATGCATATGCGTCTAAAGATGAACGTATAGAAGTCGTGCATAAGAAAAACGGCGGTTTATCAGATGCGAGGAATGCTGGGATGAAAATCGCCAGAGGTACCTATATTGCTTTTGTGGATGGGGATGACTGGATTGATAGTCAGATGTATGAAACTATGTTAGGTGCTATGGTAGAGCAAAAAGCGGACATTTCGATTTGCAGATATCGACAGGTATATCCGAATGAGACCATAGATGAGTCTTCAAGGAAGGCAGTTATATTTGAAGACAGACAAGCACTTGAGTGCCTGATTGAAGAGCAGGATGAATATCAGATTCAAAATGCGGCATGGAATAAACTATATCGTAGAGATTTGTTGCAGGGACAGGAATTTCCGGTTGGCAAATGGTATGAGGATATTGTATATACGGCAATACTGTTAAGTAAGGTAAAGCGTTGTGTATATTTAGACAGAGCGTTTTATAATTATGTACTGGACAGAAAAGGCAGTATTATGTCGCAGGGATTGAATATACGCATCTTGACAGATCAGATTCCAGCCTATATGGAAAAAACAGAATTTCTACAAAGTATTGGAGAAAACAGTCTGGCAGATATACACAATTATTATACGTATAAGAGGCTTTTACTTTTATATACGCAATTCAGAAGAAGTAAGGATAAAAATAAAGTAAATTTTTGTACGGAATTAAAAAAAATCATCTTATCAGAAAGAGAGCAGTTTGATGCCGCATTTGCTTGTAAAAGTGCAAATAAAAATGAGCATAAAAAAATGAAGATATTTCTGAAATCTACCATGCTTTACAATATTGTGATGGATATCAATGATGCTTTCATCATTCCTTACAAACAATGGAAACTTAGAAAAGCCAAAAGGAAAGAAAGTATGAGGTAGTAATAAATATGATAATTGTGCAGATGTCTGGGGGACTGGGTAATCAGATGTTCCAGTATGCTTTGTATAGACAGCTTCTTGCCATGGGCAGAGAGGCAAAAATAGATGACGAGACCTGTTATGTGGACGCAG
>JAEYQN010000156.1 GCA_023409995.1 Cyanobacteria bacterium OH_CBB_238
GAATACAGCAGTACCAAATAAAACCGATTATAATGGAAAGCATTATGAAATATCGAAAATAATAAATCCGGAAGGCATTATGAACTCTTTGCAGAAATAGCTAAAGAATAAAGGATAGATCTGTTAATAATAACAGGTCTATTTTATTATCCGGAGTGGAATGATCTTAAAATGGTAGAGAGTGCAGATGTTAAAGTGCTTTTTGAATTAATTAACATCTGCGCTATGGGCTAAAATAACTTTTTATATATTAGAACGGGTAATTCCTTTTCATATAATGAAAGTTGGTCAACTAAGGTGATGAAATGTGGCGTTTGCGTATGATGCTGCAAAGCTTCGATATTCTCCCATTCCTCGATTAAAGTTAGGCTATTGGGATCATCTAGTTCTTGAAATAATTCGTAAGTGATACATCCAGATTCTTTTACAGTTTCAGCAACCAGCAGCTTATAGATTTGTAGAGCATCCGATAAATGATTTTCTTTTATGACACTTCTTGCAATTACTTTGATCATATTTTTCTCCTAATATAGATGTTTCTTTAAGTTTAACACAAAAGGTTATACAATGTGCAAATAGTTTCGTAATATAAATTGCAGAAAAAATTCAGCAAAACCTATTGACATACAGAAATAAATCAGTATAATAGTATATATAACACAGAAAATATTCAGCAAAATTTCATAATCTATAAATAATATGTTACGGGCCCAACAAATTAGATAAGGATATATTGAAATATTATGACTATTTTATGTGTAAATAAAAAAGAGAAAGGATATTAAAAATATGAAAAAAGGTTTTGATGCAGTAAATTTACATGGTTGTCTGAGTGGTATTATTGCTACACCTGCAATTGGAGAAAATGGAAATTGGTTTTTAGGAAACGATGATACTGGAGTTAGCGCCGAAGGCAAAACAGGGCCGGCAGGACCGCAAGGTGAAAAAGGTGATCAAGGAGAGATTGGACCAGCAGGACCACAGGGTATTCAAGGAATTCAGGGTGAGAAAGGTGACCAAGGAATCCAAGGAGAGAAAGGAGATAAAGGCGATCAGGGTGAAAAAGGAGAAAAGGGCGATAAAGGTGAGGATGCAGACAACAGCGAATTAGAACGATTAAGTAATGC
Organism: Cyanobacteria bacterium OH_CBB_238; assembly: GCA_023409995.1. Lineage (GTDB taxonomy): Bacteria > Cyanobacteriota > Vampirovibrionia > Gastranaerophilales > Gastranaerophilaceae > JAEYQN01. The sequence goes on from JAEYQN010000156.1 coordinate 1,128, forward strand.
TGTAGATACAATAAACCAGAGTTTAAATAATGGAAACTTAATTTTTACAGTAGATACGTCTGTTACTCCGCCAAAGTTACATGCCTATATAGATGACGGAATGGAGGTGTAAGATTATGGCATTGGTAGAGGTTTCGTTAGGAAAAGAATACAGTAATATGATGATTAAAGCTTTTAATAGTAATGGAAATAATAATACTACTGCAAGCGATATTAGTACATCAATAACAATACCAGCAGGTATAACAGAGGGAATTATAATAACCTCCAATTATTACAATGGCTCAGATGCTACTGTAAACATAAGTGGCAATGGTATAGATAAAATAGTTTCAACCGAAAAGAAGATATCCTCAAATTTTGCTTCTGTAATAAACAAATATACATGCAAATTTGTACCAGGGCAAACAGTATCAGCGACATATTGGAGTTCATCATATGTAAAAGGAATATCATTGATGTTATTGGCATAATTTTTAATTATAAAAGTTATCTGGTTTAATCGACTGTCTATACTTTTATATAAATATTTTTACCTAGAGAGAGATGGCTCAAATTGAGACATCTTTTTCTAGTTTTGACCCATTAATCAGCACTATTGATACTTTTAGGTTATAATACATATCATCAAATTGTTACCGAACTTTCACCTGATGATTGAGTATATCACGGTAAAAAAGGTTATGTAATCATCCATAGAGATATTGAATCAACAAATAAAATTACTTTTGATGAAGCTTAATCTATCAGTTAAGTATTATTCCTATAATATTGGGCGACGGGATTAGGCTGTTTGATTCACAAATGTCGGAAATAAAGCTTACCTTAAAGTCTTACACTTCAAATAATGGAATGGCGGAGGTAATATATGAACCGAGATGATGAGCATAATCAGAATTCATTTTAGTTTCTCATTATATTTAATTGGAAGGTAACCTAACAGAGCAGAATACCATCTGCTCTGTTTTTGTTCGCCCGCCATGGGCTGGTTCGAAAGTGTGAAAGTCCCGAGTGCGCCTAGGCAACAAGGAATCGTATAGCTATCGGACTAAAATATCCGGAAGAACAGATTAAAAGGATTTTCATTCTAAGTAATATACCATTTTCATACAATAGAAAAAAAGTGAGGTGATCCTATGCAAACATTGCCAAAACAAGAAAATAGCACGACGAGGAAAACCTATGTAGTGGAGAGAGAATATCTTGGTAGGTATTCTACAGAAGAATTTGTGAAGAGGATTATTAGAAGTCATCTACAGGATAAGTCAGAAGAAAATCAGGATGCACAAATTATATGACAGACGTTGTAAGAAAGAAAAATAATCCAATCTTTTATGCAGCACTCTATATGAGATTGTCCAGAGAGGATGGCGATAAAGAAGAAAGTGACAGTATCGCAAATCAGAGAAAGATGCTAGAAGGATATCTGGAGAAAACAGAAGATATCATCAAGTTATCTGAATATACAGATGATGGATTCTCAGGAACCAATTTCAAACGACCTGGTTTTCAAAAGATGATCGCGGAAATTGAGCAGGGTGCCATTAACTGTGTCATCGTAAAAGATTTATCTCGATTTGGACGTGACTACATAGATGCCGGATACTATCTAGAACGTTACTTTATAGACAAAGAGATACGCTTTATTGCTATCAATGATAATATTGATAGTTTTCTGAATGATTATGATATGCTTCTTCCAGTAAAGAACGTATTCAATGCACAATATGCAAAAGATATCTCCAGAAAGGTGCAGTCCTCTTTCAAGGTAAAGCAAAAAGCGGGTGAATTCATTGGCGCTTTCCCTAGCTATGGC
>JAEYQN010000085.1 GCA_023409995.1 Cyanobacteria bacterium OH_CBB_238
GACAAGACGTTTAGTGAGATGGTGGAAATTATTAATAGTATCTAAATCAGTTGAATCACTGATTTCATATGACAAAAAGGAGTAGTATGGGAAGTATATATAGAATTTATCCTGTTGAACAATGGGATTATACGGAAAGTTGCAGCGTAAAAAACGTTGGAGAAGACATTCTAAAGGTAATAATTGGAGAATGTGACGACCACATAATCGATGGAATATCAGTGTACATGCTTAAATCACATTTCGATAATTGCAAGAGTGGAAAGTGGCAAGTAAAAAGAGAACCATATACGGAACATAAGATAATTCTAATTGATGAGAATGGGAAATCAATTGGCAACATTAAAAACTTTATATATTAGTAGATGAAAGCATGATTTCAAGTTAGAAGGGAGAGATTTATGAGTAAATTTGATTATATGGTTTTTACTGGTGGGGAATCAGAAGAATTTGTGGCTCATGCAAAAAAAACTAACTAAAGAACAAACGATAAACACAATGCTGGCAGAAATGGATTATTTGAGTTTTGGAAATGAAACAAGCGAATATAGATTTCCAACCATTGATGATATAAATGAAAGGCATTGTAAATATTATGTAAAAACTCCTGATTGGTGTGGATATGATGGTGAAGGTGGATGCTATACATATTGCAACAAAGATGCAAAAGGAGGGTTTCCCGTATACGCAATAGAACTAAAGGATCTAAAAAAGTAGCAGAAAGAATGGATTTATTGGATTGGGGGTAAAGTTTGCTTAAAGAAAAGATATACCAAAAAATTATGAGTTACGCAAAATCAAATTTTCAGCAACTTAATACTGATGAGTTTATAATTGGAGATGCTCCTTTTAACGCAAGATGTCACCTGAATTCAGTTCAACATTATAAAAATGGAACAGCTGCAAAGGTAATAGCGTGTTATGCAATAGATAACACAGACAATTCTCAGTGTATTCATTTTATAAATCAGTTAAGTAGTGGAAAATACCAGGATAATACATGGGGATGGAGATATAAACAACATTCGTATTACATAATAAAGGAAGTGTCTGAAAAAGAGATGGATAATATATGGGATTTGTTATCACAGCTTAAAAAATCCTTTATAGATATCAACAGTAGTTCTATAGAAAGAAAATTGTCTAGGATAGATCATAACAATGCAATTTAGAACATGAATGTATTGTTTCATTTAGAAAGGAGGTTATTATGGCAGATAACAAAGTAGAATTAAAATTAGAGCATATTGGTTATACAACAGTAAAAGGCAGTAAAGTATTAGAGTACGTTGACAGTGTACAAAAGTCAGGACACTTGGTAGCAATTGATAGTTTCGAAGAAGAAGACTATATTGACGACATGGATCAAATTATTGATGACGAGTTTTACACGATTACATTATTTAAACTAAGACAATAAGAAGGTAAATAGAAAAGGAGAATGAATATGAATGATTTAAAAATGAATACAAACGGTATCTATTTAGATACAACCAAATGGATAGCTTCCGCTATGAATGTAGGAACAATTACGGCAGATAGGATTGACTATTGCGGTATCCCTATTATAACAAAAGAGGTTGACAACAATAAGGTTTATTTGTATGAAGCATACGGCATTCCAAAAGATTGTATTACATACAAAACCGAGTTTGTAAATAAGACTAAGCAAACATATCTTAACATTACTGGAGAATATGATAATTCTGTACTTGGCTTTAAGAAGAAATTGAATGTACATCTTCTTATTGATACTAAGATTTATGATTCATATGAAGTTTACGTTGAAGACGGGTTGGTAACAGTAGTATTACATGAAATCATCAATGAAGAACCAGAATTAAAAGATATGTCAAAATAGCATACCATATATAGTAGTGTAAATTTCTTAAGATACTATATATTGATTAATTTTGCCAATAAATCAACCATTTCAAAGGCGGTGAGAAAAGTTAATGTCGGATGAGAAATTAGACGCTATAGATAACATAAAAGGACAATTATCCGTTGGATATATTGATCTAGGACTTCACGATGATATGGAACTAGCAATCATAAACGATGCAATTGCATTATATGAGAAAGAACATTCTATTGTTAGACACGATAGGATAAATGAACCTAAGATTATACCAAACAAATTAACTGGAGTGGTCATACATAGAACTGGTAATTAATATTAAATATAATAAAACAAAATCTTATAAAAGTATTGACAGAGATATAAATAGATGATATGATATAGAAGTCAGGTAGTGTGGCAGCTACAAGACAGAACTTATAAACAAACAATTTTCCAAAATATTATAAAAACTGAATATGAGTTTGTTTCACTTTCCTATGCTATCGCAGAAATGCGTTTAAATATAACAATGAATAATAGGAGGAAATAGAGTGTCAGAAAAAAATAATTTTGAGATGCTTTATGATACTGACGTTAGAGATAGGATGTATCAAAAGCAAGGTCTTAATTATATTCCTTGGGCGACTGCTTGGAGTGAGGTAGCAAAAGTTTTCCCAGATGCAACATATGAAATTGTAAAGTTTGGGGAAAGCCAGCTTCCATATGTAGAAAGTGATTTAGGAATAATGGTATTTACAAAGGTGAAGATAGATGATGTGGTAAGAGAAATGTGTCTTCCAGTAATGGATGGAGCAAATAAAGCAATGAAAACTAGCCCCTATACATACAAAGTAAAGCATTATGAAAATAAAAAATGGGATGGCAAGACATATGATGATAAAACAGTAGAGTCCGCTACTATGTTTGACATCAACAAGACAATCATGAGATGTCTTGCAAAGAACTTAGCTATGTTTGGACTTGGATTGCACTTATGGACAAAGGAAGAAGCTCCAGAAGCAGTTTTAGATTGTGAGAAATTACAAAAAGAATGTATGGACTTAATTAAGAAGAGGTCTGATTTATCAGAAAAAACAAAGGAAAAAGTAGGAGAGATATGTAAGGAACTACTTCCAGAACAGAATGGAGATCCACGACTTTGCCAAGATAATGAAATCTTAGATAGCTTAAAAAAGAAGTTATTAGCACTTAGAAAAATTGTGTAATTAATAGGAGGATAAGAATGTTTAGCAATGGGTCATATTTAAAAATTTGGGAAGTAAAAAATGTCTCAGACAAGTATACAGATGTTAGAGCAACGACAAGCAAAAAGACAGATAGCGGTACATACGAACAAGATTTCGGAGGTTTTGTTAGATTGATTGGCAAAGCTAATAATCAATTTAAAAACGCAGGAGACAAGCCTTCATTAAAGATTGAGAAGTGTGGTGTTACTAGCGCATATGTAAAAGAAAAGAATACAACTTATACAAACTTTATTGTATTTGAATTTGCAGATAGTAATAGTTCTTCTGCTCAGCCATCAAAACCAGCTAAAAGCAGTAAACCAGGAGATGGGTTTATGAGCATACCAGACCAAGTAGACGAAGAGCTTCCGTTCGCGTAAGAGGTAAAGTATGAGTAAGCAGAAAACATACGTCTGTGGATATAGTAGCTGCTTACATGATAAAGAACCTATCCCATCTGAGATTGCCGTCAAAGATGGGAATAGGTATTATCACGAAGATTGTTTGAAGGACAAACAAAATAGGCAAAAGGTATTTGAACTCTACTACAAGTATTACAAATCTACTGAAGATTTTGTTATGGTACGAAAGGCCATATCGGAGTATTCAAGTAACTTTGGAAGTGAATATATCTTATATGTTCTTTGTCAGGCTATACATACAAGAATTCCTTTTAAGGGTATATTCACTCTTGGTTGGTTGTGTAAAAATAACATGGACATTAAGAAGAAATACAGTAATATGAAATCAAAAAAACAAGTATCAAAATATAATTTTGATGATGTAGAAATAAGGGAATCTGAAGTCAATGAAATAGTCTTTTCAAACAATAAAAAAGCATGGACAGACACCCTGTTCGGTTAGGAGGATAATATGGAGTTACCTCATGATATAAGTGCTGAATCTGGTGTTATATGTAGTTTGATATTATATCCGAATTATGCACTAGAATGTAACACATTAAAAGAAGGTCATTTTTATGATAAGAAGAATGGAGTTCTTTATTGGACTATATTACAACTTGTCAGTAAAAATGTTAATAAAATAGACGCACAGAATTTAACGATTGAAATAAAGGCCGATAAAAATAGATCATCAATTATGGGCGAAGATATTCAAGAACAAATAGAAGAGATAGTAGAAGATGCTCATCTTCTTGCGAGAGATAGCATTGACGAGTATAAGCAACTAGTCAATAGAGTAGTCGGTCTAGGGTTTAAGCGTAGACTATATGAAGAAATTAAGCGAATAGAGAATAAATGTTTAACAGACTCAACAAATGATATAGCTCAAATTAATGGAGAGATAACATCAAAAATGGATACTCTTGCTATAGATTATATTGCTGATGAAGAGATTAGAACTTTCGGTAATAAGACAAAAGAGCTATGGAATAAGTTAGTTGAAAGCAGAAATTCAGATGGAACATTTGGCAGTCAACCAAAATGGAAATGCTTGAGTAAGTATTTTACATATCAAAACGGAGAATTAGTTTTATATTGTGCAAGAAGAAAAGCAGGAAAATCAGTAATTGCACTTAATGAAACAGTTCATCAATTAAAGCAAGGGCATAAAGTTGTATACTTTGATACCGAAATGTCTGATTTACAATTTTACACAAGACTTTTATCTCATATTACTGGAATCGAAGAAAATAAGATAAAAGCAGGAACGTATGGTTCTGAAGAGTCTGACATAATAGAAGATGCAAAGAAATGGATTGATAAACAACCATTAATCCATGAGTATAACCCACGTTGGACAAAAGAATCAATTATAACAAAATGTAAAATACTCCACAATCAAGGTAAACTAACATTCTTAATTTATGATTATTTTAAGGATACATCTGGCAAAGCAACTTCAAGCTCTGAAATATATAATGAATTAGGTAACTGGTGTGATGCAATTAAGAATTTGGTTCTTGGAGCGTTAGATATAATGGGTATTGCTTTTGCTCAGTTAAACAGAGAAAACAAGATTGCTGACTCAGATAAGCTAGAGAGGTTTTGTAGTACAGGTGTCATGTGGAGAAAGAAAACTCCAGAAGAAATCTCTCAAGATAGTAGAGAATGTGGGAACTATGCGATGCAAGTAATGTTCAATCGAATTGGTGGATTTCATGATGAAGATGACTATTTTGATATGCTCTTCAAAGGTTCTATTTTAACGATTGAAGAATGTGTAAAACAACACTCAAGACAAACTACACCGTTTGAATAGGAGGTATTCTATGTCACCTAGAGATACGGTAAAAGAAATTCTGTTTAACGATAGAATGAAGATAGTATACATATTGGAAGAGTTGGGATGTTATAAAATCAATCCTAGTTTCGCACAAAATGAAATCAGATGTGCTTTGCCATATGGGACTAATGCAACATCTATTTCAGTTTTACTACAAGAATATATTCCAGTTTATGTATTTAGTATGCCAGAATATGACGATTACGAGAGAAAAGATATTATTACCCTAGTCCAGTTTATTAAAGGATACGACTTCTTTAAAGCCCTTGAATGGTTATGTGTAAAACTTCAAGTTGAATTTGGAGACTATACTCCGACAGAAACAATGCCAATCGTTAATGAAATACGAAGAGAAAAGCGTAAGAAGAGAAATGATGGAATTAATACTTTAGAACACAAAATATTACCTTTGAGCGAATTAACTAAATATGATAAGTGTGTAGTTGAAGATTGGACTAAAGAAGGGCTGTCTCCTGAATCTCAAACTAAGTATGGGATTTTAAACGATAAGACGAAACATAGGTGGTTAATTCCAATCTATGATGAGAATGGGAATTTGGTTAGTTTTAAAGGTAGGACTTATTCTCCAAGTTGGGAGCAGATGGGTATATCAAAATATATCTATTATGAAAAACTTGGTGTAAATGATATCTTATTTGGACTTAACTTTAATAAAGAAAAGATTAAAGAAAAAGACGAGATTATACTTTTTGAAGCTGAGAAATCGGTTATAGCTGCCGATAGTTATGGTTACGATTGGAGTGCGAACTTAGGGAAAAATGGAATTAATAAGCACCTAAGAAAAAAGATTTTATCCTTAAAAATATCTAATTGTGTTTTGGCTTTTGATAAAGATGTTTCATGGGCTGATGGGTTAAAAGAAGCAAAGAAATTAAGTAAGTATATGAATGTTTACATTGTATTTGATAGACAAGGATTGCTATCAAGCAAGCAAAGTCCAGTAGATAAAGGGAAAAATATCTGGGAAATATTATATAGAACACGTCAGAAAGTGAGGTAGTTTTTGGGTTATAAACAGATATTAGATAAGATTATTTGGTCTTTTTCAACACTTAATGGATATTATGGATGCCCATATTATTTTTATCAATACAAGATTTTGGGAGAAGAGGGGATTCAAAACTATTATACTGAGAATGGATCTTTATGTCATTCCATATTAGAAAGAATATTCAGAAATGAATTAAATGTAAATGATTCTGTAGAAGTGTATATTGATGAATACGATTTAATTTGTAATAAGGTAAAACAATCTACGATGGATAATACATTTGAATCGTGTTGCGATTACTTCTGTACTTTAGATTTAAGTAGACTATCAGATTATGAAATAACGGGCGTTGAATTAAAATGTGAGTTCAAGATTGATAAGTATAACTTTGTTGGATACATAGACCTTTTAATTAAAGATAAGAAAAGTGAAGAATACATAATAATAGATCATAAAAGTTGTCCACATTTTTTGAAAAAGAATGGAGAACCACTAAAAAACTCGCTAGAAGATTACTTAGGATATAAGAAACAAATGTACTTGTATAGTAAATATATCTATGAAACCTATGGTAAGTTTCCTAAAAAACTATGCTGGAATCATTTTAGAGATGGTGGAACAACTACAGTAATTGATTTTGACATGAAAGAATACGAGGAAACATTGATTTGGGCTAAAGAAATCATTAGAAAAATCTATAAAGATAAAAGATTTGAAGCTAAACAAAGTTATATGAAGTGTTTTCAGCTATGTAATTTTAGAGACGAATGTGAATACAAAAATTTGGAGGAATAGACTTGGTAGATAAATCGGTAGTAGAACAATGTATAAGTAAACTTAACTTTAAATTTCCTTATTCTGCGGATGAGTGGCTAAAACTAAATATGGTGATGGAGAACTATCACAAGCATACGACATGGTCTGATCTTGTTCAAATTGATTCTGCTACCGATATTGTTGAGTTTATGCAAAAACTTGATTCTTATGGGTGTAAAAGTTTGTTTAGCGGAGAACATGGATACCAGGGAGAATGGCTTTATGTTTATGACTTGTGTAATAAGTCTTTGAATCCGGAAAATAGAAAAAAAATGAAATTATCTAATCCATTGAAATTCAGATATTCCACAGAAATGTATTGGGTTAAAGATGCGGATGAATCAGAAATAGTAAAACATATTGACAAAAAAGGAAAAAAATCTTTTACAGAAAGAAAAGATAATAAGAATTGCCACATTGTAATAGTTGCTAGGAATTATAATGCAATGAGAAAACTTAATTATTTAATTTCAAAAGCACATGAGGATGGATATTACTATAAACCTCGCACAGATTTAAAAGAGTTGTTTAAATTGACAGGAGATGATGTTTATATTACGTCTGCGTGTACTTTTGGCTGGAAATATGAAGACGCTGACCAAATTTGGCTGAAGATTCATGAACATTTTGGAGATAGTTTCTTTTTAGAATATCAAGCTCATAACACCGACGAGCAGAAGAAATTAAACAAGAAAATTTCATCTATGGCTAAAAAACATGGGATTCAAACAATCGTAGGACTAGACACTCATTACATTAACGAAGAAGACAAAATTAAGAGAGATAACCTGTTAAAGAGAAAAAAAACACAGTATCCAGAAGAAAATGGTTGGTATATGGATTTCCCTAATGGTAAAGAAGTTTATCGAAGGATGAAAGAACAAGGAGTTTTGAACGACGAAGAAATCATAGTTTCCATGCTAAACACCCACATTTTTACAGATGGTTGCGAAGATGTGACTTATGATACTGGTTTTAAAATTCCTATTCTTGACGAGTATAAGAATTACACCTATGAACAAAGGGTAGATATTTTAAAACAAATATTAAATGAAAACTATAAAATTAAAGAAACTGAAAAATCAAAAGAAAAAGTAGATGGTATTAGATACGAATATGGAGAAATAAAAGATAGTGGTACTGTCGACTACTTCCTTGATAATTATAAATTAGTACACTTAGCTACTTCAGAAGAATACGGTGGAGTATTAACAACAACATCAAGAGGAAGTGCAGCGTCTTACTATACGAGTAAGTTATTGGGTTTTACTACAATTGATAGATTTAATTCAGAAGTGCCTATTTATCCTCAGAGATTTGTAACTAAAGATAGAATTCTATCTTCTCATCAAATGCCAGATATAGATTTTAATGTTGCGAAACAAAGTCCTTTTGTAAAAGCAGGGAAGGAGTTGTTTGGAGAATATGGATGTGTCCCCCTTCTTGCCGTTGGAAAATTGGGTGAAAAATCTGGTTTTAAGTTATATGCAGACATTAAAGGTATCGATTCGTCTATAGCAAATGATATATCTAAATGTATAGAACAATATAACGAAGCATTAAAACAAGTAGATGATGAGGATGATAAAGAGAATATTTTTATTGAAGACTATATTACAGATAAGAAATATTTAACAATATTTAATGACAGTAAACCATATCAAGGCATTATTGAACAAGCTAAAGTTCATGCGTGTGGGTATTTACTTTTTAACGGAAATCAAAATCAGACAGATGTAATAGGGTATGGGGATATAAGATATGAAATTGGTTTAATTCGTTGCGTCTCAAAGAGTGGAAACTCTACAATAGTCGCTTGTGTTGAAGGTGGACTATTAGATGCATATGGGTATGTCAAAGACGATTTTCTTATCGTAGATGTTGTTGGAATTATTGATAAATTGTATAAGTCAATAATGAATAGAGTACCTTCTACAACAGAGTTGAGAAAAATGGTTGCATATGACAAACCAACGTGGGATTTATATGCAAATGGAATTACTTGTTGCCTGAATCAATGTGAAAAACCATCCACAACCAAAAAGGCAATGAAATATAAGCCACAAAACATAAAGGAATTGGCTGCGTTTATTGCTGGTATAAGGCCAGGATTCAAGTCTTTAATAAATGGGTTTTTGGAAAGAATTGAGTATACTAGTGGCGAAAAAGCTATTGATGAATTATTGGAGGATTGTTTCCATTATATGCTATACCAAGAGTCTGTTATGAACATATTTTCTTACCTTGGAATACCTATTGAAGATAGCTATGACACTATAAAGAAGATTAGCAAGAAGAAATTAGTCGGTGAAGCATTACAAAAAGTTAAAAAATCAATGAAAGAACATTGGAATAATAATATTGGTAACACGGATAACTTTGAGCCAGTGTATAAAGTTGTAAAGAATAGTGCAAAATATTCGTTTAATGCTCCTCATGCCTTATCAATGGCAAATGATAGCTTGTATGAAGCATGGTCAAAAGCGCATTATACTCCAATATTTTATGAGGTTACATTAAATCATTATCAAGAAAAGAAGGATAAGAATAAAGTTGCTGATTTACTTAGGGAAGCTACTACATATTTTGGGTACTCTATTGGCAAATATGAATATGGAAAAGACAATTCAAAATTTACGGTAGATGATAAAGAAAAAATCATATACCCTGATTTAGCAAGTGTAAAGGGTATGGGAAAACAAACGCTAATTGACTTATTGAATATATATCAACGTGGAATAGATGATTTTGTGGAAATCAGAAAAGAAATTAAAGGAACAAGCGTAGATAGAACTATTTTCAGAGATCTCACTAAAATTGGGTATTTCAAAAGATACGGCAGTATAAAAAAGCTGCTTAAAATACTTGATATTTATGAATATTGGCAAGGAAGTTCTGGAATAGGGAGAAAAACAATCTCTAAAAAGGACATTGAAAGTTTAGGTTTAGATAAAATAGACATAAAAAAATATGCTACTGATGTGCTTGAGACTGGAAATATAAGCAAAACCCAATATTCAAATGCTAATTGGCTGGGGATTGTTAAAGCATTATCTTGTCATATTCCAAATGATGAATATGGAATCGCCACCTTGGCAAAATTTCAAGTAGAAGTATTAGGATATGTAGATATTATAGATGAAAATATAGATCCACGATATACAGTAATTACAGAGTTAGATACAAAATATTCTCCTAAATTTATAGGGTACTGTTTACAAAACGGAAAGACAGCAGAATTAAAAATACATAAAAGAAAAAATTACAACAATAAATCAATAAAAGTTAGTTTTAATGATTGTCCCGTAGAAGATGGAGATGTTATATATCTTAGACAGTGGAAGAGGGAGCAATCACGAAAAAAGGTTGGAGATAATGAATGGAAAGACATTCCTGGAGTGTTTGATAATTGGATAAAAGATTATTATAAAATAGAAATGTGAGGATGTGACACAAAATATTAAATAGGCGAAAATACACAGATTCAGAAATACAAAATATATTGAAAAATATCGTAATTCTTGTAGATACAAGAGAAAAATCAAATACACATATTTTAGATTATTGGGATAAACACAAAATATCATATGAACAAATGGCTTTGCCTTCTGGTGATTATAGCTTTGCTTTAAATCCAATAGGAGAATTAGACATTTTACATAAACAGTATTTCCATAATGATATAATACTTGAGCGAAAAAATTCACTAGAGGAACTATCTGGTTGCTTTGCTCAGACGAGAGAAAGATTCAATGATGAGTGGAGTAGGTGTTATGCAAAAAGAAAATATCTCTTAATTGAGAATGGGACATACTATGATTTGGTAAATGGAAATTATAAGACGCAGTATAATTCAAAAAGCTACTTAGGATCATTACATAGTTTTAATGCGAAGTATGGGCTAGAAATCGTATTTATGCCTGATAAACTGCTTAGTCCGGTCTATATTTTAGCAACATTCCAATACTATTTGAGATACTTAATTAAGTGAGGTGGGAATTATACATAATTATTCAGTTAACAAATATTACGGACATTTTTGGCAGTGTTACAGAATAAAAGCTGATTCTAAGGAAGATGCTTGGGATAGAGCAGAAAAGGACGGGTTCTTGGAATATCAACAAGTCTATAGGGAAGAGAAAGATTTAGACTCTCCAGGATATGTTGTTGATTTAGATGAAAAAGTAAAAGAAGAATCCCCTATATCAGAGGAACAGTATTATGAATGGATGAGAGAAGCAATAGAAAAAGGTATGTGTGTAACACAAAAGGAGTATGAAAAATCATTAGGATTACCATTCACAGATGTTTGGTATTAAGGAGAGAATATGAT